>NZ_JBHVPB010000004.1:223298-562260 GCF_042887565.1 Paenibacillus sp. NPDC057934 | reverse complement strand
ACGCCGCCAGCGTTCGTCCTGAGCCAGGATCAAACTCTCCAAATTGGTATTTAGAAAGAGCGATTGCTCATTTTGAAACATCTGACGAGAATTTACATTCTCATTTTGAATTCACTTTCGTGAATTCGATACTCACTCGTTGTTCAGTTTTCAAAGATCAAGCTGTTCTCGTTGTCCGCTTAATGTCTCAGCAGCAACTCTTATAATATAACACGTTATTCTCAGAAGCGCAAGTGTTTTTTCGAAATTCTTTTTTTCAATCATTTCACAGCACTTTGCCCTGCTCAACAACACTTTTTATATAATACCCTATCTTCCAACAAAAAAGCAACCCCTAATATAAAAAAACAACCTGCTTAATAATTAAGCAGGTTGTTTAACATATTCAATGCATTTTAATAGAATTTTGCTGCGGTATATTTGCTCGAACTTTTGATTAGATCGTTCGGGGCACTTTTGCCCAGTCCGGCATCTACAGTTGTATCAATCGTCACCCATTTACCATCAATCAATACTTCATTCCAAGCATGGTACTGAGCAACATAACTTGTATTCCCCATAACCAGCTTGGTAGGAACACCTACACTACGGGACATTGCAGCAAACAGAGAAGCGTAATCGTAGCAAATGCCCTTTTTACTGGTCAGTGTATTGTTGATATTAGGAATATAGTCGGTAGTCACACTATTAGCCAACGAGTAATCATATTTCACATTGGCAACAATGTAATCATGAATAGCTTGTACTTTTCCTTGCACAGTTGTTTTGCCTTCTGTAACCTGTTTGGCTTTAAGAATAGCACTATCGGAAGAATTCCATTTCACATTTTGGACGGAACCCAAGTATACAGCGTTAGTGTCGTTAAGCGACAGATCCAAAGTTTCAGAGTAGAGCGATTTATATTTGTTGCCGGTTGTATTCTCCAGAACAGATACTTTATAAGAGCCATTGCCTTGTTGAAGTGGGAAAGATTCGACTTGCTGTGAGGAATAAAGATTGTAAGTGTAGCTATTGTTGTCCTTGGTAATCATAACTTTGATGCGTTTATCCTTCGGAACATCATATTGGACCCCCACTACGCCTTGACTTAGCTTCGAGGTATCCAGCCATTTCGCGTCTGCACTTGCAGCGCTTGCTGAAGTGACATTAACAGAGGTGACCATTACAAACAGGGCCATTAATGCAAAATAAAACTTTTTCATGGATAAAACCCCTTTCGGTAGCTGGCTGCCATCCTTACGGGAAGGCCCTTTAGCTTTGCGTCCCTACCTTTCGATAGGTTTGCCGTTATCGTATAAGCTTTATCTATCCTCGCATCTACTAGAAAACAACTAGATTTACCTTGGAAAGACAACAAAAAAAGCCTCTGCATTCGGTAGCTGGCTGCCATCCTTACGGGAAGACCCTTTAGCTTTGCGTCCCTACCTTTCGATAGGTTTGCCGTTATCGTGTTTAGCTTTCTAAGTTAATTCTAGCATATTCATATATATATTCAAAGCCTAAATTAATAGTTTTACTCTAATTTATTGAAAAGATAACACTAATCTCTTAAAAAAACATTATTTTTTTGCCGTCTGGGGCAATTTAGCATGAACAATAAGGCGATGTGTTGGGTTTACTAACGGTTCACAGGTGATCAACGTCAGGATTTTATCCTTGTTATTCCCGTTCAGCACGGATACATCCGTAGGGTCTACTACAGAGATATCATAGACCTCGTAGTCAAATTCCTCTGCATTAGTCTTCACTGTGATGGTATCGCCAATAGCCACTTCGTTCAATCTATTAAACAGCCTTCCCGTAGTCCGCGCTCTATGAGCTGCAATTGCCGCATTGCCAATCTCGCCAATAGGAGTCGTCTCCTTCATATGAGCTGCCGCATGCTTCATATTGGTCTTGGTAGCCCCCTCAAGGACAGGCAGTTTCAAGCCGATCTTATCAATCTCAATTAAAGCAGTTACTTTTCCGCCAACCTCAAGTTCTGGTTCTGCTTGTGCAGGTGCTTCCGTTTGAGGTTGCTTTTCCTCGACGGCAGACTCTTCTGCAAGCAACTGCGTTACCTGAGCATATTTGCTTTTGAGATCGTTATCGGCAGAGACTGGGACCAGATTACTGTAGCCATGTTCTGCCTCTTCGAGCAGCTTCTGCTCTTGCCTATTTTCATACCATTCATTAGCCTTCGGGTACAACATGACAAGAATTCCTGCAAGAATGATGAGATAAGAGAACTTGCGCATGATCTTCACCCCCGTATTTTATATTCCTAGAACACCCACTTACGGCTTCCGAAAAAATTAATAACTACAGTAACGAAGGTTACCAACACTTTGGACAGTAGTACCTGCACTCCGAAACGATCCGTAAGCACTTGCATCAGTAATAGAGAGATCCCAAGCACAGCTAGATTCAGGATGATGAACTTTAGCAGCTGTATGCGATCAAATCCATTCTTGCCGCTGCGGTTACTGTCCCGAAAGGTCACTTTTTTATTGAGGATAAAGCTGTTGGCGGTACCTGCACTGTAGGAGAACACTTGCGCCAGCCCATACATCATCCCAAGCGAATGGAGCAGGGTAAAGACCGCAAAGTCGATGAGAGTATTAAGTAGGCCCACCGCGTTGAACTTCAAGAATTGAATGAACGCGGCCCTCCGGTTATTATCGGACATAAGTTTTATCCTTCCGGCTCTCCTTCAGCTCTCCCTCAGGGTAGCCTCTTGTCTCACGCACAATGTAGAGTGGTCTGTCTTTGGACTCGTCATAGATTCTGCCGATGTATTCCCCGATAACGCCCAGCAGCATCAATACGATTCCGTTGAACAACAGATTAACGCCGACAATGGAGGTCCAGCCTGGAACGGTCCATGAGGTAAAGACCTTTTGAAATAATACGAAGAATAAATACAGGAAGCTGAAAAACGAGATGAAGAACCCCACATAGGAAGCAATTTTAAGCGGTTTGTGCGAGAAGGAAGTAATCCCATCCAAGGCAAAACGGATCATTTTCTTCAGCGGATATTTCGTTTCCCCCGCAAAACGCTCCTCACGCACATACTCCACCATGGTCTGCCGGAAGCCTACCCAACTTACCAGCCCTCTTACATAACGATTCTTCTCCTTCAATCCCCGCAGGACATCGCAGACCTTGCGGTCTATCAAGCGGAAGTCTCCGGTATCCGTGGGAATTTCCACACTGGTCATGCTGCTGAGTAACCGATAGAAGAGCTTGGCGGTCACTTTTTTGAAAAGAGTCTCCCCATGCCGCTTCAATCGCTTCCCGTAGACAACCTCATAGCCTTCCTTCCACTTCTCTATCATCTGTAAAATAACTTCCGGCGGGTCCTGGAGATCAGCGTCAATAACCACTACTGCATCCCCTGAGGAATAGTCCATACCCGCTGTAATCGCAATCTGATGCCCGAAGTTCCGTGAGAAATCCACCAGCTTGACCCGTTCATCACGGTTACTGATCTCCTGCATAATCTCTACGGTCCGGTCACGGCTGCCATCATTAACAAAGATCAATTCATAGGAATCGCCGCATCTGTCCATTACTTGCTTTAACCGATCGTAAGTATGGCTGATGACTTCCTCCTCATTGTACATAGGCACTACTACACTGTATCTGGCCTTCACCTTTGTTCCTCCTAGTAAAGTTTATATAGGGCCTGTGGCAGCACAAGCCCTGAAATCATAAATCTTAGAACACCCACGACGGGAACCAGCGCAGGAAGCTCGTCACATAACTTCCGTTGACCTGCATACCCGAAAGCACTGGATAAAAAGCAATAAAGAGCAGCGCCGCTACGCCGACATAAACATAGCGAATGTACCGCGCATTCGGATACCTACTGTCAATAAGCTTCATTACATATACAATAGCAAGAATCATAAACGGTACCATGGCAAAATAATGGTATAAGAATGTTTCGCGCGGTACGAGCATCCACGGCACATACTGAGAAAAGAAAGCGATCCAGATCATGAACAGGTTTTTGTCTTTCCGTTTGATTGTCAGCCACAGTGAACCTATCATCGCAAAGATTCCTGTCCACCAGATGAGCGGATTACCCATAGTTACGATGCTGCTGACCTTTCCGGCTGGCAACCCTTCTCCGCCGCTAAAGAACCATACTGGTCTTTTCATGAATGGCCATTCCCACCAGGAGGATGCAAATGGATGTGTCGCAACGAGTTGGCTGTGATAGTTGTACATATTCTTCTGGGCATCAATCAGACCCTGCAAAGTAAAGCCGTTCGCCGATGGTGACAAGGCGGGAACAAAGGACAGGCCGTAAATAATCGCCGGTATAATGACGAAGAATCCAATACAGCTGGCAAGCGTTATAATAGTATTCTTCCAAAAGGAGTTCACCGCACTACGGCAAGCAGTGGCCAATGTTTGATCGCTCAAGTGGCCTTCGGCCAACACTCGTTTGGCGGCCCGGTATTCACGGTATCGGTCAACCAATGCCAATGCTAGCATTACGGCCAGACCCGCTCCGCCGTACAGCACAATCCACTTGGAGGCCACACCGATGCCGAAGAACAGGCCGGACCAAAACAGTGGAATCAATGTTTTACCGAGCGGTACCTTATAGAAGTTCAATGTAAAGTATCGCTGCATGAAATAGAACATTAACATAATGAAGAATACGCCATACACATCAATAGTAGAAATTCTTGTCTGCGTAAAATGCATAAAGTCCAGCGCGAACAATCCTGATGCAAGCGCCGCATAACGGGTCTGCTTGAACAAACGCAACGCCATCATATAAATCAGCGGCAACATGGCAATTCCAAACAGCGTTCCGATGATCCGCCAGCCGAATGGATTAACACCGAACAATTCCATCCCAATCCCAATCAGCAGCTTGCCCAATGGGGGATGTGTGTTCTCGTACGGTACGATGCCGTGGTAATGCTCATACGCGGTCCGCGCATGATAAATCTCATCAAAATAGGTGCTGTTCATAAAATTGGAATACTCCGGAATCAGCGACTGCTCATCGAACAGATTACCGGGTGCTCCCCGCTTAGCGGTTCCCCCATCAGGTGTAACGCTGGCAATCGGAAGCGGTGTTCTGCCTCCGTTCTGCTCGTAGAAGGCCATCTCATTCAAGGTGAACCCCGGCGAGAGAACGGTAAGCTTCACATATCTTGCCGCCACACTCAGTGGTTGGCTTTTCCAGATGAATACATTGCCGACATCTTCATTGACTTCGAGCGGACTGCCCCAGGCTTCAGGCGATTCACCGAACTCCAGCTTGAACTTGCCCGTTCCAACGCCTCCAAAGACATTCACACGCTCAAGCTGCCTGCTCTGTCCAAGATCCACATAGAAGCTCTCTCCGCTAGCCGCCGGTTCCCATAAAGTCTCCGGTGCCTTCGTAGATCCCAGATGGAACAAGGCAACTGCTGCATACACAGCAGTAATAACAAGCATCCAGGACCAGTCCTTGCGACTAAGTTTCAGCTTGAATCGGGATTCCCCCGATTTGTCCTTGAGTAGCCGAATGTTCTGTACTAAGCCCAGATCCTCCGAACGTTGCTCCTCCTCAGAACGCAGAGGAGGCAAGCTCTTCACCCGTTCCCTTCCATATACATCGTACCCAATGTAAAGCATGTATAGTAACAGGGCCAGATTGGTGATCGCCGTCACTATAACGATGCCATCCGCTTCCGGGTTGTTGCCTGCATTCAAATGGGCCAGTGTATAACCAACGTTCACATACTGGGTCAGGCTGAACCCCAGGAACAACGTTAGGAATCGCCGGTCCTTACTCTGAATAAAAGCGAACACAGCCAGAATCAGTGCAGGGTACATATAGCGCTCATGCATTTTTGTACCTAATACAAAGACGGTAACTATCAGTATCATACCAATAAAGAATGATCTGGATAAATCCTTACGATCCTTTTGGAATGAATAGAACATCGCCAACGCTACAGCGACTAGAATAAAGACGAATCCCCAGCCCCGGTACGAGATTCCCAGCCAGGTTTGATCCAAGGCCGACCACATCGGACCGGTTAGCGCATAAAGATTAAAGGCATTAACGGTTGAATACGGATAAGAAGATAATGTAGCTTTATAAAGATTAATTAGTCCGCTTAAACCACCATTATTCCAGAAGAATGGCGCCGCCAGCACACCGAAGATCCCAAGGCCATATACCGCACCGAGCGCAAGTTGTCTCCAGGCCCGCTGATGATAAAAGGCAAACAACAGCACCGGTGTAAAGATAAGTGCCTGTGGTTTAACAAGCGTGGCAATGGCGAACCAGATGGCTGCCCGTACCAGAGATTTGTTAGCTGCTCCTTCAATGCTGAGCAAGAGGAAAATAAGGAAAAAGGAATCGGCCTGCCCCCAAGCAGCAGAATTGATAAGAACCGCTGGATTAAACAAGAACAGTAGTGAAAGACCAAGTGCGATTCCGGAACCAAGTTTTTTGCGGGCCGCTCGATAAATCAGTCCACCAAGCACCAGATCCGAAATGATCGCTGGCAGCTTGAATAACAGATTCTCTCCACCCGAACCATGAGCCAAACCAAATATCCCGCGGATCGCGCTTAGCACATACAATATGTACAAATATCCTGGCGGATAATCGGCGAAATATCCTTCCTCATAAAATCCACCAGGCCCCAGATCCAGCATCCGCTGACCCCAGGCAATAAAGGTATTCATATCATTCTGGTAACCCTGCGCCGTAAGTCCGATCCAGACCCGCAAAATCAGCGCTGCACCAATTGAAATATATAGCCACCGGCTGTATACGTTATCCGGTTGCTTCATTAATTTGTTGTTACGGAAGAGCCGGTTACAGAGTACTGCGAAGAAGGCACTGAACAGCGCTGAAATCAGCAGCAACTTCGCCGGAGAAATTTTATGCGGTGTTTCCGCAGGTTTGCTGTCCCCGCCTTGGGGCGCAGAACTATTATCCAGTGAGATGATATTGCTACCCTCAGGGGCAGCATCTAGCGGTTCTACTGCCAAATCATCGAAGTAAGCCTTGCCCTGAGTCAGGCTGGCATAACCACCAAGACTGGCACCCACTCCAATTTCCTTCTGATTTGGCCCTGTCTTGCCGATGAACTCTAGATACTTCCATTCCCCGGCAGTCTCCATGACACCTGGATAACCACCTCCTACTCCAACCACGAACACACCGGCGCCAAAGCCTCCGCTTGCTGCGTTCACCACTTTGACCCAGCCAGAAATTTTATACAAGTGATCCGGCTCTACTTGAACCGTCTGAACCCATTTCAAATGGTTCGGCTGCAAATTCTCGATTACAGCCGCTTTACTGCCAGAATGGACCTCGGACGATTGCACGGACACATAGCCAGCGTCTTTCCCCGGAATCCATGCGTCCTCTGTCCAGCCGGACGGAGCACTGCCATCCCCATCCTCAAAGCCCGGATTCTGCAGTAGGTTGCCCTCCGCAAATACGCTTGTCACCGGAAGCATGAAGAGTGCGCATATGACAATGAGTATTGCGGCTGCACGTGTATTCTTGATCATCATTGTTCCATCCTCACCTCGTCAATGTTAATCCAGCCGTTTCCGCCGGTAAAATAAATCTCCGCCTGTTCACCCTCTAGCAGGCTCACTGCGGCAAGTTCAATCTCATGATAACTTGCACCTTCGGTGAGTTCGGTTTCAGTAAGGATGGCGCCGTTAACCCGTACACCAAACTTTCCGCCTCCCCCGCCTGCGCTAATCATTGCCGAGATCTTGTACTCCCCGGAATTCTGCGGGGAAATCCATTGGGCAACGGACTTTTCTGTACCAGGATCAAGATAGCCGAGCGAACTTCCCTGATACGGATTATTGGTCCCGATTCCTGTCCCGGCTGTAAAAGTCCAGTGCAACGCCCCTTCCTCGAATCCTCCGTTCATCAGTTCATGACGGTCATCGTCGGACCCAGTATCCTGAGGGCTCATAGGTGATATTCCTTCGCGGTCAACAACTACAGTGTAGTTCTTGAATCTCTTAATCTCGTATCCTTCACCCCCGGCGGGGAGAGGATCACCATTCCAAAAGATATATGCCGCCCGCTCACCCGGAACGATCGACGGACCTCCAAACCTGTAACGCCCAAATGAGCTTACTAGCTGAAAAGGAGCGCCCGGATTGGTATAGCTAACGGTCTCCACGAAATCATGGGGATTGATAGTTTCATAAAAGAGCACATAGATATAGGGCATGTTGACCTTATCAGTAACATAGATGTTCCCTTCAGTCTCCGCAGATGCATACTGGATGGCCTCCCCGACGGACTCATAAAAGTCAGGTCCGATCCTCCCCGGGAAATCACGGAAGTACGTCATACCAAACAAAACGAAAAATAAGGCGAATCCACCCGCTGCAACCAGGCCCGCTCCCTTGATCTTACGGCCAAGCCACAAGAAGCCGGCGACAATGAGCAGAATTACAGGGTAGAAAATAACATTAATCCTGTTAATGTTCACATTCGTAATGGTTGCCATCAGAATAGCAGTCAAGAACCAAAACAAGATCACCGACTGACCAGTGCCGTAAGAATCCCGGTTCCGTAAAGACTTTATTATAACAATAAGTCCTACCAGGACAAAGGGCAATCCAAGAGAATAGGCGTAACCGTATGGTGATATGGAATTCCACGGCAGACCATCACTTCCACTGAGCATGATCTTGAAAAATTCGCGGAGATTGCTCCAGGCCGTGTCGAACATTTGCCCGCCGAAGACCGAGGAGATCTGCTCCACTCGCGGTGTAGTTAATCTTGGGATGGAAAAGATCGGGGTAGAAAAGCCCTGTAGTTGATAGCGATTGATCATTATAAAGGATAGAATCGGCAAAGCCAGCAGGATAAACAGTACACCATTCCATAGAATGGTCCGTAGCTTCAGCGCTTTTCTATACAATAGAAGAATTACAGTTCCCAAAGCAAATACCGGAACAAAAAAATAGGCAGTCCCATAGGCATAAAGCGACAACGATAGGACAGTTGTAAACGCATAGGACCATTTCGGAGCTTCGAACGATCGAAGCAAGCAATACACAGCGAGCAGAATCAACGTGGGAAACAGATTCGATTCCAGCGCCCACCTCGACATCATGATATGCCATGGATTAATAGCGATAAAGAACATGGCGGCAAGACCGGCGGCAGGGGAGGAGAAGAGTCTTTTGGACAAAAGATAGAACACTACCATACCCACTAGCCCCATAAGCAGACTCGCCATCCGCACCGTTACCGGTGATAATCCGAATAACCAGATAAACGGCATGGACAAGTAGGCATACAACGCATTTTGCCCGCTGCCCCAGGCGATCAGGTGAATTGGCAGGTGGATTCCGTTTCTGTCAATACCATAATGAAGTATAGCGTAGGCGTCATATCCGATCGACGCTTCGTCCTGATTCAATCCTGGCGGAATGGAACCAATGTACACTATCCGGATCATCGCTCCCAGCAGGAACATTAGAACGAGCCAAGGGTTGTTCTTGCAATAGATAATTACCCGATTTAGACTGCTGGACAACATTTATCACCTCTTCAACAATATAATCTAAATATTGGATGATGGAAAGTCCGATACGTAAAACCCACAAAAAAAACGGCCCCTTCAAAATCGAAGGGGCCGCAGGATGGATTTCTCAGATACGGGCTTTAGCCCTGACTACCCATCAATGCATAACGGAGAATAATCAGGATCGCGAGTACCCACATCATCCAGTGAATGTCGTATTTCTTTTTGCCAGCCAAGTTTGAGACAGAAGCAAGAATGACATAAGTAACGATACCGAAGGAAATACCGTTAGCGATATTGTAAGTGAAAGGCATGATAACAAATGTCAGGAACGCAGGAATGGCAACGACCATGTCCTGGAAATCAATATTACGAAGTGATTGCGCCATCAGCACACCTACAACAATTAGGGCCGCAGCTGTAGCAGAACCAGGGATAAGTGCAGCCACAGGAGCAAGGAACAGTGCCAACAGGAAGCAGACACCTGTAGTTACTGCGGTAAGACCTGTACGACCACCTTCAGCAACCCCAGCAGCACTCTCTACATAAGCCGTAGTTGTGGAAGTTCCGACCATGGCACCACCAGCTACTGCCACCGCATCGACGAACATTGCGTTACCTACACGCTTCTTACCTTCTTCAGGGTTGTCCATAATTCCAGCACGTTGAGCTGTACCTACAAGTGTACCAAATGTATCAAACAACTCTACGAAAGTGAATGTCGCAATGGCGGAAATAATACCGGTATGCAGAATGCCATCCCAGTCAAATTCCATAAAGTTCAATTGAGTGAAATCAGGAACCCATGGTGTTTGCGGGTTGGAAAGAGGACTGAAATCCACTGCACCCATCAGAATTCCCACTGCAGTAGTACCTAGAATACCGAACAGGATCGCGCCGCGAACATTCAGTACCATCAGGATTGCGATCAGCAGCAGGCCGATAATGGCAAGCTGGACATTAGTACTCTCCAGGCTGCCCAGATGGATAACTGTTTCAAAAGAAAGGACATCTGTGAACTTATGAGCGGCAATGTCGTTGCCCGCTTCCACGCCGATCGTCATAATTCCGCTGTTCTTAAGGCCGATAATGGTAATAAACAAGCCGATACCGACGGTGATTGCATGCTTCAGGCTGTCAGGAATAGCTGTCAACAAGATCTGACGTACCTTGGTTACCGTTAGCAGGATAAAGATCAGACCTGAAATGAATACGGCGGTAAGACCCATCTGCCAAGTGAATGGATGATCCGATGTGGCGGATGACAGGATAACCGATGCGAAATAAGCATTGAGTCCCATACCAGGTGCTAATGCAACCGGGAAGTTAATGAACAACCCCATAGCAATAGTGAAAACACCTGCGGCTATCGCTGTAGCCAAAAATACAGAATACCATCCCATGTCGATCTGGCCAAAAGCGGTCAGTATGTTGGGATTTACGGACAGGATATAAGCCATTGCCATAAACGTAGTCAAGCCGGCCATAATCTCTGTACGAACGGTAGTACCATTCTCTTTCAACTTGAAAAAGCGATTCAAATTGTTCTCCCCCTAAGGTATGTTGTGTCTGACAGCAACAAAAAGCCGGAGTCTGATAGACACCGGCCAGATAAAAAAGAGTAGGTTCCTGCATATCGCCAATCCAAAGGCGATGATCACAGGAGATAGTTCTCTTCTTAAATCGTAGCCAGGTCATTACGGTGACCTGTAGAGACTTCCGGGCCAATCCCCGGAATTATACGAGTAAATGATGTTGTTGTGCTTTATCATTTTAGGGGGAGATGACATCCCTTGTCAATGACAAAAACGAACATTAAACAGTATTTTTTTTGTATTGTTCGTAAAAACGACAATTCACACCAGTTCCATATCGTAATCGTGAAGAAAAGTGTATTAAACATTGTACTGCTTTGTAAAAAATTGAACGCCTAGACTCACTATAGCTCGCAATAATGTTGTGTCCGGTCGGAACTTTGAATCCTCAATTCTCGACAGAATTCTTTAGAGTATAAAAAATACTCCCTTCTATTTGCTGAACAACGCAGATAAAAGAGAGTATTTTTTCAATCTATAGCAACTGGTTACCTACTCCCACTCAATTGTTGCAGGTGGTTTCGAAGTTACGTCATAAACGATACGGTTTACATTCTCTACTTCGTTAACGATCCGTACGGAAATCTTCTCAAGGATATCCCAAGGAATACGTGCCCAGTCTGCAGTCATGCCATCAATGGAGGTTACTGCACGAATACCTACGGTGTAGGAATACGTACGAGCATCACCCATAACGCCAACACTCTTCATGTTCGGCAATGCAGTGAAATACTGCCAAATTTCGCGGTCGAGACCGGCTTTGACGATTTCTTCACGCAGAATGTAGTCGGAATCCTGAACGATCTTCAGTTTCTCCTCTGTCACTTCGCCCAGCACACGGATAGCAAGACCCGGACCTGGGAACGGCTGACGCCATACGAGAGCACTTGGCATGCCCAGCTCTTCGCCCAACTTGCGGACTTCGTCCTTGAACAAGGTATTAAGCGGCTCGATCAGGCTGAATTTCATGTCTTCCGGCAGACCGCCCACGTTATGGTGCGATTTGATGGTCTGTGCTGTTGCTGTTCCACTCTCCACAATATCCGTATACAGCGTACCTTGTGCAAGGAAGGAGAAGTCACCCAGCTTGGCCGATTCTTCATCGAAACAGTAAATGAATTCGTTGCCGATGATTTTACGTTTTTGCTCAGGATCATCCACACCAGCCAGCTTGCTCATAAAGCGCTCTTTGGCATCGATCTTCACCACATGAATATCGAATTTACCTACGAACATCTCCATAACGTCCTCGGCTTCACCTTTGCGTAATAAACCGTGGTCAATAAACATACAAGTCAGCTGATCCCCGATAGCTCGGTGAATAAGCATCGCCACTACGGAAGAATCCACACCGCCACTAAGAGCACATAGTACTTTTTTGTCCCCTACTTGATCCCGGATGTCTTGAATGGCTTCTTCAATAAACGATTCCATCGTCCAGTTGCCTTCGCAGCCACAGACTTCATACAGGAAGTTAGAGATCATCTCGTTACCATGCTCGGAGTGACGAACCTCTGGATGGAACTGTACCGCAAAGAACTGGCGCTCGGCATTGCTCATAGCCGCGATCGGCGCGCTTTCGGTACCTGCATCCAGCTTGAAGCCTGACGGAAGGTCCACTACATGGTCTCCGTGGCTCATCCATACAGTCTGACGGTTGTCCAACCCTTTAACTAGCTGAGCACCTTCTACAAAATCAACATCGGCTTTACCGTATTCGCGTTTAGCGGAACGCTCAACTTTACCGTTAAGCTGCTGAGCCATCAGCTGCATTCCGTAGCAAATGCCGAAAATTGGCAGGCCCAAATCATAAATTGCTGGATCTACATGCGGTGCATCTTCAGCATATACGCTGCTTGGTCCACCGGAGAAAATGATCCCCTTCGGCGATAACGCCTTGATCTTCTCCACTGGTGTATTGTAAGGCAGAAGCTCACTATATACTCCCAAATCTCTGATTCTGCGCGCGATAAGTTGGTTGTATTGTCCTCCGAAATCGAGAACAACGATGATTTCATTTGGCTTGTTCATTACGTGCCTCCCTTGATTATTGGATTCATTATACTCATGGTTAATTCGCAACGTCAAGGAAAGGAGGGCATGGATTTGGCTGGATTTTGTCATGTCGATTGCTGTCAGAATCGTTGAAGGCGGCAACATAAATGATGCGGTTAGTTTCCATTTTTAAGGAGTCGCCACTTCAGGCAAGTGTATCAATGGCCGGACCTTCTACTTCCTGCAGACGGTTTATGTCAGCCGGAAGGTGATCCTGAGGCATTCCCGTAGAAAGGCATCATCGGCGGCTGATGACGGAAGGGAAGAAGCCGCCGGGGGAATGCGGCGGGAAGCTGGTGACCCGCCGCCCCCGCTGTACGCCAGGGTCTCCCACTGGCGTACGAACCGCCGGACCGCTGCGCGCAGTCCGGCATCTGCGATCGGCAGGGAGTCTATGTACTCCCTGCCCGTGACCCCGGGCGGCGGCGGCCCATACCGCGCCGCCAGCCCGTGCCAGGTCAGAGAGGCTGCGCGAAGCTGCCTCTCCCGGCCCACAGCCCTGCTGCGCGCAGCCCACAGCAGGGCCAGGCTCCGCCGCCAGTGCCACGCGGCGGCGGGAAGCACCAGCGCCGCGAGCTGGAGCGGCGCGGGTACCTGCCCGCCCGGAAGCGACTGGGCGGGCCAGTTCTCCGCGCGCTGCGCAGCGGAGAGGCCGGACCCGGCCGGCGGCGCCAAGGAAGCCGCCGGAACGGCAGGCTGCGCGGTGCCAGCACCCGCGCCACCCGGCGTCGGGTCGAAGGGGACCCAACCTACACCTGGAAAGTACACCTCGACCCAGGCATGGGCATCACCCTCGGTAACGGCATACCGCTGCGGCCCGGGACCTGTCACCAGTTCGCCCGGCCCATAGCCTTGGACGAAACGGGCCGGAATATCGGCACTGCGAAGCAGGACGGTCATCGCTGTTGCAAAATGAACACAATAACCGCGCTTCGCCTGGAACAGGAAGTCATCTACGAAGTCACTGCCAGACGGCGGAAGTTTGGTATCCAGAGTATAGGGATAATGATTCTGCAAATAATTCCTTACCGCCACAGCAGCATCATAGCGGCTTCCAGCGGCGGCCGTAAGCTCGGCTGCTAAAGAGGCCACCCGGGCAGGCAGCCGCGGTGGCAGCTCTAAATATTTGCTGCGGATCTCTTCAGGGTCCGCCTGCTGCACGCCGCGCAGAACCGCCGGATCAGACTCGGGTAGCGCGGAAAGAACCGTGTAGCCGGTAACCCGGGCGCTCCCCGCCTCATCCGGCAGACGGAAGCCATCTCCTTCTTTATTGACAAGAATATAACCCAGACGGCTTCCATCCTCCAGTTCCCCGGACTCTATGTCGTCAATAGTTCCTGCGCTGAATACCGGAAGTCCTCCTGGAGAAGGAGTAGCTAACAGAACCTGCTGCCGCAGTGTCTTGCGGGTGGACAGCCCCGAATCAGGCGCCGGAGGGAGCGGGAAACCTGAAAGATTCAACGGAGTATACGAATCCGCCTCTCTGATCCAGCGGCGACCGTCATAGTAAGCCAAGCTCTCGCCGCGCCAATAAGTCCGCTCATCGCTGAACGCCGTAAAGACTGGCTCTGTACCGGGTGTTAGCGGGGCTCCCAATTCAGCAGAATTCAAACTGTAACCCGTGGTTCCCCTACCCATGGCTTCCATACTCTCCTTCATATGCCCGGCAGCCCAGTCATTTAGCTTGCTGAAGGCAGAATGCAGTGTGATCTGATTCACGGAGCGTGAACCATAGAGCTGTTCTCCGCACCAAGCCGCTATCATCAGAACGAGAGCTAATATAAACGCCGTACTTCCCCAACGGCCATAAGGAATCCTCATGTGGGTATTTCGTTCCCGTAGACGAAACAACCCTCCCATCCCTTGCATCCATATAATCAATCCTGCAGACAACATGACCTCTATGGTCGTCTCTATGCTAAAAGCAATATCCAGCACCAATAAATAAGCTATGGACACCATGCTAAAAAGCGAAGAACTCCCCCTATGTATCGCTAAATGCTGGACCGATGAGATCAGCATCCCCCAGCCTGCGGCCAGAATCAGCAATCTGCTGGCATTGCCTAAATCCGTAACATGACCCGACAAGAGCCTAACGAGATCCCTTAATAGTTCTGCCGGGTATTCCGTCAACCAGCCGGCTCCCTCCTCCCCACCAGCCAGATACCCCCAGGCAAATGCAATACTCGCAAACTGTAGCGTCAAGAGCAGCCAACCAGGTAACTGAAGCATGCCCCAGAAAATAAGCACAGCCGCCGTTATCATCAGAGTTGTCATCAGGCTGGCCGTTCCAGGAGTAGTTGAGACACGGTACAGTGGAGACAGCCACAGGATAAAAAGGCCTAAAACAGGCAAAGAGAACAGCAGGCGGTACCCGAGAGGAATTTCCCCCTGCACTCCGGCCTGGCTGTTCTCTATAATGTGGGACCCTGAAGCCACTCCGGTTAAAGTCCCACCCTTCTGAAATTCGGAAGCCTGACCTTCCGCGGAAGGCTCTCGTCCAGTGAGGATGTGATCCGTTCTCCGCGCTCCTGACCCGCCCCTGTAACTGTGCCGGGTCGAACCGGATTTTTTGTTACCGTATGGTTGGTTTTCCGGCTGATTCATGGAATTCCACCTCCCCGTGTCCATAAACAGGCAGCGCACCGTCCAGGCAATATAATTTGGCACCGAGACGGCGTAGACTGTCTGAAATGCTTCCCGCAGTGGAAGACTTCTCACGACCAGCACTGCCTCCCTGCGGAGCGGGCAAATCCCATACATAATAGAGATCCATCTTGATACCCTGCACGAGATAACGTGCAATAGCCTTGGCCGAATCCTCGTTAAGCCGTCCTGTAATCACTGCAACAGACATTCCCGGAATCCAGGCTCGAGCGGCATCCTCGAGCAGTTCCGACAAGCTTCGTCCACCGTCCGGGGCAATTTCAGTGAGCATGTCCAATACCCGAACTGGCAGCCTTCCTAGCCCCTCATGACGCGCCAGCCCTTCCGGCCACCCCCCGGTAAACAACTGTATATAAGCTCCGGATTGTTCAGCAGCGATCAATTGTCCCGTCGCCGCTGACACCGCCTGCTCAAAGCCGGAAGGGCTCTCGCCCCTCCGTCCTCGTGCTCCGAGTGCACCATAAGGAACCTCATAGCTCGCGGCACAATTGTCCAGCACAACACAAGTCATGCGCCCACGCTCCTGTTCCGGCACCCTGCTCTGCAGAACACCACGACGTGCACTGTTCTTCCAGTGTATCCGGTTCAGAGGGTCTCCCGGCGCATATTGACGGATATCGACAGCCTCCTCATTGCTACCACGGTTCCACTTCGCCGATCTGATCTGATCTGGAAGAACTCCGCCTTCCTGCACCGACCAACGGAAGTATAATGGAGCAGGTGACACCTTAAAACTGGCCTCCCCGATAGGCTTGCTGCTGCCCGTAAACCAGCCGGGTAGATCCCCCCACACCGCTCTGCAGGCCCGCAACCGGTGAACTCCCCGGGGCAACTCGTTCAACTTATAAGAATAAGCGAAGGAACGGCGAAATCCAGGAAACAGCAGTTCTTGATGGCTGACACTCCCCCAATCATCGAATATGATCATCCAAGGGAGCGGAATCCGTGAGGTGAAACTGACCTGAACCTGCACCCGTAGAGTGTCCCCCGCAACAGGACGGGCTGGCGTAACCGTTCGCTCTACTTTGATCCGGCGAGGCCCAAAGAGCTGCAGTATTAGCCCACCCAGCAAGAGAAGAGCGACTGTGGACAAGAGAAAGAGCAGCGCTTGCCCTCCACGCCAGGCGTAGAGAACACTAATTATGCCTCCTGCTGTCAGCATCCGCAGCCATTCTCCCAGGGCACTGCTACGATTTCTGAGCGTAACCGCCCTTTTTAATGACTGTGAACCTTCTTTTCCATGACTTTCATATTGAGTTGAAGAGGACAATGGGATACCCTTCCTTCGGACATAGACTTGCTCATAGCCCCCTAGGTCTGTGGTGCAAAACTCGGGCAAGAGCGTGTTAATATCTATTCTTTCCAGGAAAAGTTCCCCTCAGACTATTGTCTCCATCCTTTTTACTGACTCAAGAAGGAGCAGGATATTGCCGTGTCAGGCAGCTTTTACCCGGCGCTCCTCTGAAGTAGCACTGATTGCTTTCAGAGGATGGCCCGCTATCTCCAGCAACTCTCTCAGTGGCACCCAGATGGCGCCGCCAATGATCTCCACCCTAGCAGCCCGCTTCTCCTGAGTACCTCCTGGAAGACTGACAACCAGTTCCCCGCCAAATACATCTGCTGTCACGGTCCTGCCGCTCCAGACCGCCTGGCCACTGCGACTTGCCTGATCCCATCTCACCTGTCCACCAAGCCGTTCTACCACAGCCCGCAGCGGCACCATGTATTGTCCATTGATGATGCTATATTCACCCGGATTCAATTTGGCCTCCAACAGCCCTACCTCTAGTGCGAGTGTTCTGCCCGGCTGGAAAAGTGCGACATTCGGCAGGATATTGGAAGCGATCCAGGCATCGGATGGCTTCAGTCGGTCCAAGCCCGCTGCCTTGGCTGACACCCTGAACTGCACCGGCTTGACACTATCGTCCAGAACCTTAAAGGTATAACCTGCTGCCTTGTAGCGAGCAATAATCTGGGGCAGTGCCTTGGCACTTTCCCCGTGCCCCCCTCCATCATGCAGCAGCAGTACGACCTCGGGAGACGTTAAGTCTTTGGTGGATTCCCGCAGGATTTCAGCTGCTGGTACACCTTTTCTCCGGGAATCGCCGCTGTCTACCGTCCAGTCCATGACAAGATAGCCCGCTTGATTCAACAATTGGAAATAGGTATCATCAAAATGGCCAGAGGTTCCACCCGGGGCACGTACAAGTCGGGGCCGTTCGCCTGTAATTTCACGGATAATATTCTCTGTTTGTTTGATTTGATTCCAGAATGCGGTGAATCCGCTATATAGATTATGGTAATCATGATCATAGGAATGATTGCCGATGGCATGTCCCTGCTCCCAGATGGCATTGATCAGCTCGGGATGGCTTTTTGCAGCATTCCCTAATACAAAGAAAGTTGCCTTAACCCCCTCTTTTTGCAAAATATCGAGAACCTCCCGCGTGATTTTGCTCGGACCATCGTCAAACGTAAGGTAAACCGTCTTAGATGCTTTGGCTGTCACTTGTTGAACTACAGCCGTCTCTGTCACTGTTGCGGGGAGCGCTAGGTGTTGTATCGGAGCCGCTTTAGTCGGCGAATTTTCAATAGATATTGTTGCCAAAGCAGCCGGGATAGCGGGAATAATCGTGTCCGCTTGCACCGGAGCTGCCAGAGGATTATGCTGAAAAGAAGCGGCATCCGCATTTGTTGCCTGAAGTGGAAGGGGTCTTGCCGACCCGGACCCGGAATACGTATCTGTTCCCCAGCCGGATGTCACCAGCAGTGCCATAGCCATAACGAGCAATCCGCGGATCATTATCCGACGGCCGTTTGTATTATTGTTACCCTTCATCTTCTTCTCTACCTCCAGCATTCTATTGGCTCTCAAAGCCGTTAGTAGATTGTATGAAGACAAGCTTTCAATTAGAATACGGCTTTTCGCCTTTGGAGAGTGATTACCCTATGGAAGTATTGAATTGGATTCAGGAATTATTCGCGAGCTACGGATACAGTGTACTGTTCTTCGGACTCTTGCTGGAATTCGTCGCACTGCCCTTTCCAGGGGAGACCACGATGGCCTTTGCCGGATTTCTCTCCTATACAGGCAAACTGGATTTTACGTTACTAGTCTTAATCGCTTTTCTCGGAACTACGGTCGGTATGACCATTACCTACTTCATCGGACTCAAAGCCGGACTTCCCTTCATTCAACGATATGGCAAATGGTTTCTGTTCTCAGAAACCAAGCTGGAGAAGACGCAGCGTTGGTTCGAAAAATACGGAAGCGTCCTGATCTCCATCGGTTATTTCATCCCTGGTGTACGCCACTTTACCGGATACTTCGCTGGAATTATCGGTCTGCCCTTCCGTAAATTCGCCTTGTACGCCTACAGCGGCGCATTGTTCTGGGTTGTGCTGTTCCTTGGTATCGGTCGAGTCTTCGGTCCACAGTGGATGGGCGTATTCCATATTTTCGAGCGATATGCAATCTGGATTATCTCTGGTATTGCAGGCTTAGTTGTCCTGATACTCATGTACCGATATCGCAAGGGAATCGCAGGGTTCCTGCTCCGGCGCAGAGCCAAACTTAAGCTTGAGACTAAAATCAAAGAGACTTCCAAGGGACGGTGATCAAACCGTCCTTTTTCTTGTTCATACGGATTTTGGCATATAAAGACAGGATCAGTGCAATACATACGAATCCCACTCCGCCCCATAACCCAAGCTGCCTTGGCTCCATGATCTCCAGGACAAGTCCCGCACCAAACATGGATAGACCCAGGAGTGTACTGCTAAAGGCCGTGAGCCACCCGAAGATGATTGGTTGATAGATTACAGGCGTTTCCCTCATCAACAAGGTATCAAGGCAGGCATTGCCGATGCCTCCTGTGAAGGCAAGTAAAATGTACAGCCCAAACACCGCCACGAAGCTTCCGCTATAGCTGACTGCAATTAACAGTATCCCCTCCAGTAACAATCCACCGAGCGCTCCCAGAAGCAGTCTCTTATGCATCAAACGTCCAGCCAAAAAGCTAAGGCTAAGGCCGATACCTAGAGCCCCATAAAAGGCGCCTACCCCTGCATCTCCCGCCCCAAACTCCTGCATCGCATATACGCTGATCAGCACGTTATCCAACCCGTTGACCAGCGGTACGAGCAGTTCAAAAGCAAAAATAATTTGCAAGATTATGCTACCAGTCACTATACCCCATACGCTACGTAGAGACGGTGAAAATGGGGTTGATCCCGCAGCAGCTTGGGCTTGGCCGTACTCTTGGCCTTGGGCCTGGTCGTGTTTTTGGGACCGTTCTTGAGCTTGTTCTTGGGCTTGAGCCTGTTTCCCCTCCGAGCTGCTGCCATGGCCTTGCGGAAAATGAATACCGGTAAGCAACAGCGCGGCAAGCAAAAAGGATACTGCATTCAGAATGAATGCCCACTGGGGACCGAACCATAACGAAACGACGCCACCGGCAAATGTACCCAGTATCAGCACCATGCCCGTCATCAATTGCTCCATCCCGTTGACAGCCAGCAGCCGTTCCCGATTCACCAGCAGCGGAATGGACGATTTGCGAATCGGACTATAGATGGCCTCTCCGGCAGCCAGCAGAAAGCTTGCGGCATAAATTACCCAAATTTTGTCCGGCCCATCTACCCACAGGAAAGTCAATGCCACCGGTACTCGTAGCAAATCTGTGGTAATCATGATCATTTTGCGAGGCAACCTTCCGCCCAGCATTCCTCCAAGCGGAGCCAGCAGCAGAAAAGGTAACACTCTGACCCCCAGCGACACCCCCACTGCCAGCCCCGATCCCGTCAGATGCAGCACAAGCGACAGCATCGCCACCTGACTAAAACGATCACCGATTCCATTGATAATTCCTGTGATGAACAATCGGGTATAACCACGGTGATATTTCAAAACGGCCCCCGCAGATTCTGTGTTCATGATTCATCCTCACCTCTATAATTAAATATATATCTAATTAGATATTAATCTAATAAATAAACATCACGCAATAGGTTTACTCGTTTTATTTTGTTAAAATGAAAAAAGCGTATTACACGATAACCTCTTGAAAGTGAGACTTCTGATGAAAATAGACCGTTTGCTCTCCATCGTCATCCTGTTGCTTAACAGGCGTCACATTCAAGCTAAAGAGCTTGCCGACATGTTCGAAGTGTCTGTACGCACCATTTACCGTGATATAGACACGATCAATGCTGCCGGCATTCCGGTGCTTACCACTCAAGGAGCCGGCGGTGGGATCAGCCTGATGGAAGGTTACCGCCTTGACCGCAACGTGCTGACCGATCGGGAGTTGGCCGATATTTTCACCGCGCTACAAGGCGTCTCCTCTTCCGGCGGAACTAAACATACCTTGCTCATGGAGAAAATCAGCAGTGTGATTCCTCCATCTCAATCGGCCGCCTTCCGTAGCAAGACCACCCAACTCATCGTAGACTTTTCACCACGCGGGCTGAACGGTCCTTTGGAAGAACGCTTGACGATCCTAAAAGAAGCTTTGGAAGAGAGCGTGGCTGTCTCGTTTGAATATGTAGATGCCGAGGGCCAGATCACACAGCGCTCTGTCGAGCCATATACCTTAGTGCTGAAGGGACAGGCCTGGTATTTATACGGTATTTGCGGATTACGGCAGGACTTCCGCATCTTCAAGTTGCTACGTATGAAGTCGCTGGTGAAGGAGGCGCGGATCTATACCAGAGAGGATCTTCCCCTGGAGTCATTACCTTGGGCGGGTGATTGGCAGAGAGAGGGTAGCCCTGTCCCATGCGTACTGCAATTTACTGCCGAGGGCAAGCATTTGGCGGAGGACCGTTTTGATGCTGCCGAGCTGCAGCCTGACGGCAACGGAGGGTACTTCGTAACGATCCACTATCCCGAGGATAGCTGGCTCTATGGCTTCCTGCTTGCTTTCGGCACGTCTGTCGAGGTGCTGGAACCAGCATCCATTCGGCAAAAACTAGGGAAGCTCGCAGCAGAAATCGCCTCAAAGTATACTAAGTAAGACTTCTGTCAACAGAATCTGTCTTGAATGCGCAAATCTTCATCATTGATAAAGGAAAAAATCAAAAAGGGCTGCTCCCACCAATCGGGTGAGAACAGCCCTTTCTTTGATCCATTTAGAGAACGTGTTACTTGACCTCAGCTTCGACTTCTGTCTTCAGAAAATCTGCCTGCGGCGAAGTTTTCTTGATGAAGAAAGACAGTACCAATGCAGCAACAGTCACCCAGGTAGCCACAATAAAGGCATGGTTAATACCGTTAATGGTTGCTTCCTGCGACAGCTTCAACATGGCGACTTTGTCTGTCTTCGAGACCGCTCCGCTAACCAAAGCGTCGGTAATTGTGCTCTTGGTACGATTGGTCATCAAGCTGACGAACACAGCTATCCCCATCGCGCCACCAATCGTACGCAGGGTATTAGACATCGCAGAGCCATGAGAGTTAAGACGCTGCGGAAGCTGATTCAGACCCGCAGTGACAATCGGCATCATCAGCATAGACATCCCGAACATCCGCGCGGTATACGTCAGAATAAGGTATGTGTATGTGGTGGAATCTGTAAGATGACTAAACTCATAAGTCGTGATTGTAGTAATAATTAGACCAATAACCGCAAGCCATCTGGCACCGATCTTATCGAAAATAATCCCCGTAATCGGCGACATGATTCCCATCAGAATCGCACCAGGCAGCAGCAGCAGCCCAGATTCCATCGGCGTAAAGCCGCGAATCGTCTGGAGATAAATCGGCAGCAGAATCATACCGGAGTACATCGCCATCGTAATGATAATATTGATGATGGTGGTTAGTGTAAACATGTTATAACGGAAAATTCTAAACTCCAGCAGCGGCTTGTCGATCTTCAGTTGACGCCATACAAACAACGCCAGGGAAACTGCACCCAGAATGAGACACACGATAACCGTGGTGCTGCCCCAGCCGTCTGTTCCCGCGTCACTAAAGCCGTAGAGTAAACCGCCGAAGCCGAGTGTGGACAAAATGACGCCTAATTTATCAAGCGAAGGAGAAGTGACCTTCCCTACATTTTGCATCGTCTTCGCACCCAGCAGCGTGGAGAAAATAGCCAGTGGCAAGACGATAAAGAACAGTACCCGCCAAGAGTAGTTCTGCACAACCCAACCGGACAATGTAGGACCGACAGCCGGGGCAAAAATCATCGCCACCGCCATTAAGCCCATCGCCTTGCCGCGTTCCTCAATCGGGAAGATGCGCAGGAACACAATGTTCATCAGCGGCATCAGAATCCCTGCACCGACAGCCTGAATCAGTCTGCCGACCAATATCATCTCAAAGCCGGTGCCGACACCACACACCAGCGTACCTATTGAAAAAAGAACCATTGCCGTAATAAACAGCTGGCGGGTCGTAAACTTCTCCACCAGATACGCACTGACCGGTACCAGTACACCGTTAACCAGCATGAAGCCTGTTGTCAGCCATTGGGCCGTATTGGCCAGAATGTTCAAATCTTCCATAATCTTCGGCAGCGCCACATTCATCAGCGTCTGATTGAGCAACGCAACGAATGCACCGATCAAGAGCGCCGCGATAATCGGACCTCTGCGAATGGCTTTGCCTGCCGTAGCATTAGCAGTTATTGTACTCATAATTTCTTTTTGTCTCTCCCTTGTTCTAATATTTGCACGATTTCACCATGTATGCGTAGCAGTTCACCTGCATCCTCGGTAGGGATGTCTGCTAGCGGCAACAGATATCTTCTCAGTGAGGCTTTGCTTTTCTCCATAATCTCACTGCCCTTGTCAGTCAGTGTCAATTGGAAGATCCGTCGATCACTCTCAGACCGCTCCCGCGTTAGCAAACCAGCCTTCACCATCCGGTCCACAACTCCACTGGCCGCACTATTTCCGAGATGCAACAGCTCTGCAAGCTCAGTGATTCCAATTGAAGGATGTGCAGAGATCTTACGCAAGACCATCAACTGGGTAGGCGTAATATCAAGTTCCTCCGCGTCTTTCCACAGCAGTTGCTGAAAAGCATGACTGATCCGGCGAAAGGAAGAGATAATCTCATCCAGCTGCCGTCGCTGCTCATTCTCCTCCACAGCCTTCCCCTCCAGTACCTTTAAAATTAAATACTTCGCATGCGAACTATTCTACTCTTTACGTATTTTCCCGTCAACTACTTGCTGAAATTTTCTGAAATGGATGTTTGTCTACAAAAAAAGCCGTCCACTTCACATGGACGACCAAACAAATAGTTATTTTCGTATATAAATTAATCCACTTATATCCCTAGCTAAGCTTCTCCACAGTTGCCTCCACATGCCCTTTAACCCGAACCTTGTTCCACGCCTCTACAACGGCTCCATTCTCGTCAATCAGAAAGGTCGAACGGACGATGCCCATATATTCCTTGCCATACATTTTTTTCAGCTGCCACACGCCATAAAGTTCACTAACGGCATGCTCCTCGTCCGAGAGCAACAAGAAAGGCAGACCGTACTTGGCAATAAATTTAGCATGCGAGGTTAAACTATCGGTACTGATCCCCAGAACCACTGCACCCTTGGCAGCAATCTCTTCATGAGCATCCCGGAAGTCGCACGCTTCCTGCGTACAGGCGGTTGTCATATTTTTCGGATAAAAATATAAAATGACCTTATGTCCCAAGTATTGGCTCAGACGAATCTGCTCTCCATTCGAGGCAGACAACGTAAAATCCGGGGCGACTTGTCCCACTTCTATTCCAGTATTATTCATGATTTTCTCACACCTTCATTTTATTAGGATAATTATTCCGAAATTGCGCGTATTCCCAAAAGAAATTATAATGTAGAGAATGTGAATGCGAAAGGAAGAACGAGAAATGCCACCAAGAAGGAAACGGCACGCAAAGGCCGGTAAAACTAAGAAACCACTGTTTTGGACTCTGGCTATAATACTTCTTCTAATCATCGGCGGTGTTGTATATTACTTCACTTCCATCGCCAATGAACTTGGCAATCTCCAAAAGGATGGCGACAATTCACCTTTCCAAAATGTGGAAACAGTGGATACCAACACGCCTGATCCTCCTAAATGGGAGGGCACGGAGCCCGTTAATATTCTGCTCATGGGTGTGGATGCCCGTGGGGTGAAGAAAGGCGAAGTCCCCCGATCGGACACGATGCTTGTCGCTTCTCTTGATCCGCTGAAGAAGAAGATCTCTGTCTTCTCTATTCTCCGCGATACGTATGTATCTATTCCGGATCACGGTAAGGAGCGTATCAATACAGCGATTATTTATGGACCTAACACGGCAATGCAGACAGTAGGCGATCTGCTGGGCATCCCGATTCAATATTATGTCTATACGGACTTCCAGGGCTTTATCAAGCTGGTGGATGCGGTAGGCGGTGTGGACTACGACGTAGAGAAGGATATGGTCTACAAGACCATCGCCGACGGACCCGAATACGATATTGATCTCAAAAAGGGCTTCCAGCATCTGGACGGCAATATGGCCCTGCAGTACGTCCGTTTCCGTCATG
This sequence comes from Paenibacillus sp. NPDC057934, assembly GCF_042887565.1. Lineage (NCBI taxonomy): Bacteria > Bacillati > Bacillota > Bacilli > Caryophanales > Paenibacillaceae > Paenibacillus > Paenibacillus sp. NPDC057934. The sequence goes on along the minus strand of NZ_JBHVPB010000004.1, from coordinate 536,895 downwards.
ACGCTACCTCTGACTTCACCCGGACCGAACGTCAACGGGCCTTCCTGAAGGTCGTAGCCGACAAACTGAAAAGTACCACTACACTCTTCAAGCTACCGTCCATTCTGTCAGATGTTAGTCCGTATATTGACACCAATCTGACACTGACCGATATGGCGAAGTTAGCGAGCGTTGGCTATGATAGCAGTATTAACGGCAGTGAGCAGATCCCGCCGATGAACCTGCTCACTGAAGACAAAACCAGTAGCGGGGCAGCTGTTATAGGCATCAGCAGCAACAGCAAGCTCAAGAAATTTGTACAGGATACATTGAATGGTCCTGAGCCCTCTCCTTCACCTGAGACCGGCACGAGTAGTAATGCTCCCGCGACCCCATAGTTCCGTAATGGGCACGGAAGACTATACAATAACCCCCAAGGCATGAACACGGACGGGCGAACAGCGGACATAAACGCTGCTCGCCCGTTCCCTTGCCTATGGAAGATGAAAGGATGAATATTCATGAACCGTTCCACATCAGAGCAACTTTACCAGGAAGCCCTTCAACATATCGTAGGAGGCGTCAACAGTCCCTCCCGTTCCTTCAAAGCCGTCGGCGGAGGTGCCCCTGTATTCATGAAGCGGGCCAGCGGCGCGCATTTCTGGGATGAGGACAATAACCGCTACATAGATTATTTGGCTGCTTACGGACCGATTATTACCGGCCATGCCCACCCTCACATTACCGCAGCCATCACTCAAGCTGCTGAGAACGGCATTCTTTATGGTACACCAACCCATCTGGAAATCAAGCTTGCTAAAATGCTTAAAGAAGCCATCCCTTCGATGGACAAAGTGCGGTTCGTCAATTCCGGCACCGAAGCCGTCATGACCACGATTCGCGTGGCTCGCGCCTATACGAAGCGCAATAAGATCATCAAGTTCGCCGGCTGCTATCACGGCCACTCCGATCTAGTGCTCGTTGCCGCCGGTTCCGGCCCTTCCACACTAGGTATCCCAGACAGCGCCGGCATTCCCGTCAGCCTGGCACAGGAGGTCATCACCGTCCCGTTCAATGACCTGGACGGACTGCGCGAGGCACTTGCCACCTGGGGCGACGATGTGGCCGCTGTTATGGTCGAACCGATTGTCGGCAATTTCGGTATGGTAATGCCGAAGCCAGGCTTCCTGGAAGGACTGTGCAAACAGGCTCGTGACAATGGTTCGCTTGTCATCTACGACGAAGTAATCACGGCTTTCCGCTTCCATTACGGCTCCACTCAAACCTATGCCGGTCTCGATAACCATGAAGACATCACACCTGACTTGACGGCGCTCGGCAAAATCATCGGCGGTGGCCTGCCGATCGGTGCTTATGGTGGGCGCAAGCATGTCATGGAGCAGGTAGCTCCACTCGGTCCTGCTTACCAAGCAGGGACGATGGCGGGGAATCCGGTTTCTATCTCCGCCGGTATTGCCTGTCTTGAGGTGTTAAGCTCAGAAGGCGTCTATGAAGAAATGGAGCGTCTTGCGATCACTCTGACCGAAGGGCTTCAGGCCTCGGCAGACCGTCACGGTATTCCGCTGACGATCAACCGTATCCGTGGTGCATTCTCGACTCATTTTTGCAACCACCCGATCACCGATTACGAAGAAGCGCAGGACACGGACGGAGAAATGTTCGCCAGCTTCTTCCGGCATATGTTGAACCGCGGTATCAATCTCGCGCCGTCCAAGTATGAGGCCTGGTTCCTGACCACCGCACATACCGATGCCGATATTGAGGCTACTCTGGAAGCTGCTGAAGCTTCATTTGCCGCCATGGCGGCGGGTGACCTGTAAGAAGCTGAATCAGTACGTGAAACTCATATAAGCTATATCAGTAAAAGCCGCTGGGGATATTTTGTTCCCCAGCGGCTTTTTTCGTGTCAAATAGTACCGTCCACTCGCTTGCCCGGCAGCTTACTCATACAGACTGTGGATTTCCACACCCTGCGGAAGCTTGAACGGGTTCTCTTTGTTAATCCGGTCATAGAACATGATCCCGTCCAGATGATCCATCTCATGCTGGATAACGATAGCGTGATAGCCTTTATAGCGAACAACGATCTCTTTCCCGCTGTCATCATAACCTTTGACCTTCACAGATTCATATCTTGGCACAAATCCGTGTACTGGACGATCTACCGACAGGCAGCCCTCACTCTCAGGCAAATACACCATTGCCATGGAGTGGCTGATGATCTTGGGATTTACCCAGATCTGCTCTACCTTACGCCCTTTCTCATCGGTGGCAAGCATGACGAACATCCGCTTGGACAACCCAATTTGGTTAGCTGAAAGCCCCACACCAGGACGCAGTTTGTATTTAGCTGCAGTTTCAGGGTCCTGGCTATTCTTCAGGAACTGCATCATGCATTGCATGGCCTCACGATCAGCTTCCTGCAAGGGAAGCTCCACCGGCTGGGTCACCTCACGAAGTACCGGATCTCCTTCCCGAACAATATCGTCCATTCGAATGATATAGTCGGCAGTAAATTTTGCATTAGACAACAATTTCATCCACCTTTGCCTTACGGGCTTGATTTAGATATATATAAGTACTATATGCATTCTTACGGATTTATGAAAGCCGTCCGCAGCTGGCCGCTGTAATTCACGTCAAATCCAAGTCCAGTGGCTAGCGCACCCAACGGAAGATAGGTTTTGTCTTCCTTGCCAACCTTCTGGAGAAAAGCAGGGGTATCAATCGCTACATCCTGCCCATTAACCTTAATCGTCTTCGATCCAATCGTAACGACAACCGTTCTGTCACCGTATTGAATCGTTGCACTTGATGTTTTGTTATCCCATTTGCCAGCTGCGCCTACAGCATTCAGAATATCCTTCAGTGCCAGGAAGTTCTGACCGTTCTTAAGTATCGGCTTGTTGGGAGTATTCAATTCCACACCCTTCACCACAATATTCATGGGTGCGACTGCCGCAGCCGTAGCGGCTGCGGTTGGTATGCGGTATGACCCCCACTGCAGTTCTGCGAACACTGTGGCAATCTTCTCGTACCCTAGCTGTGTCGGGTGAAAATCCGGTGAGTCGCCACTGATAATATGAGTCAATGAGAACTCTGCTCCGGCAAATTGCTTGGCAACATGAGCGACCAGCACCGGTGCGCTGTTTTGGCTGACTGTACCTGCCACAGCCTCAGCGGCAGAAGTAAGACGATCTGCTGCACCCATCAGCTTCGTGTAAGATTGGCCAACGGCAATCTTGGGTGCCGGCTGATATTGATCGGCAAGGAGAATTTTGGCCTCCGGATTAACCACCCGGATATTCTCCAGAATGACCTTCAGATTGGCACTGTAATCGGCCAGCTTCTGCTCAAGCTGTGTCTCAAAATCTGAATCTGTCAGTTCTTTGACCTTCAGGAACAAGCTGCTTAAGTCATTCCCGCCAATTGTAATGGTGATAAGATTCGCCGCCGCAAGCTCCTTGGCCGCTTGCGGGATCTCCGCTGCGAAGGTAGCGATTCTCGGATCGGGAAGACCTTGCTGAATGGCATCTGATGTAGTGACCGCACCGGTTTTGAGCGCCTCTGTGTAATGGCTCAGACCGGAAGTCGTCAACCCGAGAATCCCGTAATTGGCGAGCGTGCTCCGGCCATGGTACCAGCCCTGCTCTAGCAATCTCTCCGCATATCCGTATGGCTTCGCGCTTGGGTTCGTCATTCCCGGCTCATACCCGGCTGTTATGGAATCTCCCAACGCCACGATGCGGAAGGTCTCCTGTCCTTTCTCTTGTGCTGCAGATGCCTCTCCTGCAGCATGCACTGACCCGGGAGCACTTGCCCATAGCAACAGCAGCAGCAGACTGCCCATACTAGCCGCTGTTATCTTCTTCCAAACTTTCAGCATCGTATCCCTCCATCATTCGTTCTGACTCTATTCTATCATCCCGGGTACCCATGCAAAAGAGTGGTTCCTCGTTAAACGAAGAACCACTCTTTGATAAGAAGATAACTATTCTATTGCTATTCCTTGTCGGAATTTGGACTCTGACTTTTAGCGGAGTCATTCGCTGGACCTGGTGGCTCTCCAGCGCGCTCCATATATTTATCATAACGGCCATCTAATTCTTGGCCGATCTTGCGATAACGCCGCGTCTCCTCTACGATGGGGTCCAGCGTCGTCTGGATACGAATCTCATACTTGGGCGAGATTTGCCTAAGCTCCTTAGCAGAGCGGTCGGTCTGCTCCATCTCGCCATCTTCCAGCAGCTCACTCAGCTTGCGTTCCAAATCATCATTGCCGCTCAAGGTCATCATGGATTCCTCCCTATGGCTGATATCCTGTAGCTTCCCCAGCTTTCAGCGAAGCAATCAGCGCATCATGAATACGGCCATTGCTCGCCACAACATGGCGAGTGCCAATATCATAAGCACGCCCACGAGTATCTGTGACCTTGCCACCAGATTCCAATACAAGCAGAACACCGGCCGCGCAATCCCATGGGTTAAGCCCCACTTCCCAGTAAGCGTCGACTCTGCCAGCTGCCACGTAGGCAAGATGTAATGCTGCAGAGCCACCGGCGCGTATGCCCCTGATCTGCGGCAGCAGCTGCTGCAGACCGGCCATGTTCGCTGGCTGCGCAAACTCGCGATCTGGCGGGAAGCCCATGGCTAGCAAGCTGCCAGCCAGTTCATTCTCCACCGAGACGGAAGCACGAATACCGTGTATATATGCGCCCTTACCTTTTTCAGCGACAAACATTTCATCACGGGTCGGGTCATAAATCACGCCAACGGTCAATTCTCCCCGAACGACCAGTGCAATCGACACACAGTAAAAAGGGAAGCCGTGCACAAAGTTGGTGGTTCCGTCCACTGGATCCACAATCCACAAATATTCATGCTCACGTGCTTCTTCAAGCGCGGCAGCAGCTGCGGCAGCACCCGGCTCTACGCCTTCCTCACCAAGGATGGCATGGTCAGGATAATGAGTCAGGATCAGCCTGCGGATCATCTGCTCTACGCCCTTGTCCACTTCTGTGACCAGATCCTGGGCAGAGGTTTTGGTGCCAAGCTCTTTCACCTGTCCCTGTCTGCTTTTGATCCATTCCCCTGCCTTGGCGGCAGCATTAATGGCTACGGCCGTGTGTCCCTTGCTGGTTACGACATAGGGTTCCCGTTCATTTCGGCTATTAGGATTTATAGGATTCATCATTTCACTCCGCTTTCTTGAACATAATCGTCATTTCCGGGCCGGAGCCCCTGCAAAAAAAGTATAAATAACAGCAAGGGATTTCCCGGGCATTTGGTTTTATCCAACGTACCCTATTTCCGGAGACTTATCAAGTCATGGGCAGGCCTCTGTTCCGGCTATATCACCCGGTTTATCACTGTTTATGGTTCAATATTAACGCTGGCCCCGTCTAATACAGTTATTCTATGGTCAGCCTTAGCCGCTTCCTTCATGTCTTCCATTAGTCCAAAAAGCGCACCGTCTTTCAGCTTGGCCTCAATCATCACATCTACGGCAGGCGTATCCTCTGCAATGTGCTGCAGAAAAGCCAGCAATGGCACAGGCTCTACCCCGTCGGCATGACTGCGGGGATCGGAGGGGCTTCGGGGACTCGACACATGAATTTTCGGCGGCAAATGCTCCCCAGGAAGCACATCCTTCAGCGCAAGCGTTGTCTGCCAAGTCTTCAGAATTTCAGGCCACAGTTCCCACGGGAGTTCCCCCTCATTGTTCACCCACTGATGATGAATATCCAGCACCATCGGGAGTCCGAGACGCTGGCAGACTGCCAGCGTCTCCGGGGCGCTAAAGGTCTTGTCGTCGTTCTCCAGCGTAATACGTTCCTGCAGTTCCAAGGGAAGCTCACGGAAATGATCCTCAAACCGAGCTGCCGCCGTAGGCTTGTCCCCATAGGCTCCGCCGATGTGGATGTTGTTCTTTGCCGTTGCGGGCAGTCCCATCGCCTGCAGCATAGCGGAATGATGCTGGAGATCCCGGATGGAATTCACCAGCACCTCTGGCCGCGGCGTACTGAGTACCGTGAAATGATCCGGGTGAAACGACACCCTCATGCCGTGTCTCTTCACATAATCGCCCACTTCAGCGAACGCATCCGCTAGTGCCGCCAGCGGCTTCCAATCCTTAAGATCAGGATGCGTTGCCAGCGGGACCAGCTTCGAGGTCATCCGGTATACTTTGATATCGGAACCATTGTTATGTTTCAGCAGACGTAGCGTGTTGTGCAGATTCGTTCGGGTGATGGTCTCCAGACGACTAAGCGCTGCTTCGCGATCCTCCAGCTTTTTGAATGAAGCCATCGTCATCGTCTTGGAAGGTGAACAGTCGGGAATAACCGTGGACATCGCCACATAACCGAACCGTACAATCATTTCTCTTCCCCGAAAAACATCTCATAAGCAAGCGCGGTCTGCACCCTTGATTCTTCCTCATTCAGCTTGCGGACGAGATCCATCTCCACCGCTGTTACCTCATGTCCCTGAAAATTGATCTCGGCGATGGACGCCGAAATTTTGACGATCGCCACAGCAACATTCTCCGGAGTGTAGGCGATGACCTTTTGCCCGGTCGGATAGACGCGAAATCCTTGCTTTACCATCTTAGTGCGACCATACTCCAGCAGCTCATACAGTTCCTGTTCACTTTTGAATTTGCATACCGAATTGAACTCTGATTGAAAGCCCATCCTTCTCTCTCCTCTCCGGCCGGGATAATCCCGCCTGGCACTTTGCCATACTGTATTATTCGTTATCGTATTTCAGGTTTTGCTTGAAATTATAGCGCTCCAACGCCAGCTCGATCATACGGTCTAGCAGCGCTCTATAGGACACGCCAGTCTCACGCCACAGTAGTGGGTACATACTGTAAGGCGTGAAGCCTGGCATCGTGTTCACTTCATTGATCATAATTTTGCCGTCAGATCTGCGCACGAAGAAGTCAGCCCGCGTAATTCCACTTCCTTCAATAGCCTTGAAAGCCACCAGCGCCGATTCTCTGAGCCGGTCAGCAATATCGGGTTCAACCGGAGCCGGAATCAGCATTTGTGATTTGCCGTCAATGTATTTGGCCGCGTAATCATAATATTCACCGGAGGAAACAATTTCACCCGGAATGGAGGCTTCAGGCTCTTCGTTGCCGAGCACGCCAACCTCGAGCTCCCGTGCATCCACGAATTCTTCAATAATGACCTTCGTATCATACCGGAAAGCATACTCAACAGCCTTAACCAGACTCTCTTGATCTTCCGCTTTGGAAATGCCCACGCTGGAGCCCAGGTTGGCTGGCTTAACGAACACGGGGTAACCCAGCTTATCCTCCACACTCACGATCAGCTCATGACTTCTGTGTTTCCACGAGCTAACGTTGAAGTAGCTGTACTCACACTGGTCCAGTCCGGCTTCAGCGAACAGCTTCTTCATTACAACCTTATCCATGCCTGCCGCCGAGGCCAAAACGCCAGCCCCAATATAAGGAATGTTCGCGATTTCGAACAAGCCCTGGATCGTACCATCTTCCCCATAAGTGCCGTGCAGCATCGGGAACATCACATCAACCGCTGGCGCCTCACCGGAAAGACCGCTGAACACAGCGCTCATCGCAACTCCTGAATCGGAAGATGCATCGGCAAGCTTGAGCTGCTCAATCTGCGCGAAAGGCGCTGTCAGCGTCTCGCCAACCTTCCACAATCCCTGCTTCGTAATATAAAAAGGTAGAATCTCATATTTATCGTAATCAAAAGCATTCATGACTGCAAAAGCCGTCTGCAGCGACACCTCATGCTCACCGGATTTGCCGCCGTATACCAGACCTACGGTCAATTTTGCGTTCCCCATACTCCAATAACCTCTTTCCGAATTATAAATAGTCATTAATATGAAAAAAACGGTAGGCCGTCTTGTCGGTCCACGCATAGGAATCGCGATAATCCCAATACCGGTGGCGGCTGCTGACCGTACGTGCATTCACCAGCGGCATGCCGCCTGCATCGAGCGCCGTGACGAACGTGCTGTGCTGATAATGGCCGTCGCCGTCCCAGTCATAGAAGATGACATCTCCCGGCTGGAGCTGCTCTGCCCGCTCTACCGCTTCAGCACGCAGGCCGCTACTGCGGCTGGCACTCAAATAACGCTGCAGGCTGTCCGACACAGCCCAACTGAAGCTCCACCACTCCTGGCTTCCAGTGTACCCTTTGTACCACCAGCCCGTTTCTCTTTTACCAGTATAGTTGAAAGGCGCCCCCCCTGCAAAGAGACATTGGGAGACATAATTTGTGCAATCCACTTCGAAGTTGGTGTATTCCGGGTTCCCTTCTTTCCACCAACGATCGGCGTATGCCACAGCTGCCTCGCGGTTGTAACGAATCTCTTTGGAGCCGGAATTTCCCCCTAATATATTCTTGTTAAGGAGCGGCTGCGAGGGCTGGGGGGCAGGCAGAACTTCTCCCCATTTGGAGACTCTCCCGTCCGCTTCAGGTTCAATGTAGCGTTTGGCACTCCTCTCTGGAATACTCCGCTCCACTGCTGCAATTTCCCAACTTCCGCCCTGCACAAAAATCAAGCGTTCCGATTCTACTGCATCTTCACGATGCCTCATGCCGCCCTTCTCATAATAAAGCGCGCGGTGCAGCGCCACCTCTGCAATAACCTCACTCGGAGATTGATGTACAACATTTAATGTCTTGACTCCCGTCTCTCCACGCAGCGGCGTGATGCCTCTGACGGCATACCATTCCGACAGCCTGCGCGAGCGCTCCCCCTGCTGTATCCGAAAGCGCGGATCTCTCACCACAGAAAAACGCGACATAGCCCCCGGTTCCACTCGGTCTTTGTTCAGTTGATCCACATATACATACAGACTTCGCTTCCAATCTTGCTCCATTCTACTCCCGCCCCTTCTCCCCTGTTTGGCTGCTGTCCTATGTATATGAAGGAAAGTGCGCTCCTATACAGATGCAATCCATTTTGGACATGATTACAGGGGGGAGAAAACGGGCGGTATTCCCATCAAAAAGGAGCAAAAAAAACTTTACTCCCCTCCTTGTAAACGTTATACTTAAAGAAGATGCAATATATGAAATGGAGTTTCAACAGATGAAACAAGGAGGCGCATTTATGCCAAGCAAGGATCATTTTTCGCTAGCCCGCACCCTGGAGTCGGGTGGCAAAACGTATCGCTACTACGACCTTAATTCCCTTGAACAACAAGGACTGGGCGACATTTCCTCCCTGCCCTTTTCCATCAAAGTATTGCTTGAGGCTGCAGTTCGCCAATTCGACGGACGAGCGATCACGGAAGAGCATGTGAAGCAGTTGGCCGGCTGGGCTGGCGGTATTGACCGGAACAAAGAAATTCCTTTTATCCCTGCTCGGATCGTACTGCAGGACTTCACCGGCGTACCGGTAGTCGTAGACCTGGCAGCCATGCGGGATACAGTTAAAAAAGCAGGCGGCGATCCCAAGAAGATCAATCCGCTCGTACCGGTAGACCTGGTTATTGACCACTCTGTCATGGTTGATGCCTTCGGTACATCCGATGCCCTGGAATACAATATGAACGTTGAATTCGAACGTAATGAAGAGCGCTATCGCTTCCTCCGCTGGGCACAGACAGCCTTCAACAATTTCCGTGCGGTTCCGCCTGCGACGGGTATTGTACACCAGGTGAATCTGGAGTATCTGGCTTCTGTGGCCGCTACGAAGACCCAAGATGGCGAAACCGTAGTTTACCCGGACTCTCTTGTAGGAACGGACTCCCACACTACCATGATCAATGGTCTTGGCGTAGTCGGCTGGGGCGTCGGCGGTATCGAGGCCGAAGCAGGCATGCTGGGTCAACCGCTTTATTTTGTCACACCAGATGTTGTGGGCTTTAAGCTTACCGGCAGCCTTGTAGAAGGCGCTACTGCCACTGACCTGGCTTTGACCGTAACTGAGATGCTACGTAAAAAAGGCGTGGTCGGCAAATTCGTAGAATTCTACGGCCCTGGCCTGGCGAACATCAGTCTCGCAGACCGTGCTACGGTAGCCAACATGGCTCCTGAGTATGGCGCAACGATCGGTTTCTTCCCTGTCGATGAAGAGACACTGGCTTACCTCCGCAGCACCGGCCGTCCTGACGACCTGGTGTCACTGGTGGAATCCTACTACAAAGCACAAGGTATGTTCCGCACCGCAGAAACACCAGACCCGCAGTTCAGCGATGTTATCGAATTGGATCTGGCTTCGGTTGTCCCAAGCTTGGCGGGACCAAAACGTCCGCAGGACCGTGTGGAACTTACGAATATGAAAGAAAGCTTTGAAGGCATTATCCGCACCCCTGTAAATAAGGGTGGATATGGCCTGAGCGACGAGAAAATCAATCAGGTTGTTGAAATAGAGCACAAGAACGGCTCGACTAGCAAGCTGCGTACAGGTGCAGTTGTAATTGCAGCAATCACGAGCTGTACGAACACCTCCAACCCAAGCGTTATGCTGGGTGCAGGTCTATTGGCGAAGAAAGCCGTGGAACGCGGTTTGACTAAGCCGGGATACGTTAAGAGCAGCTTGACCCCAGGCTCGCTGGTAGTTACAGAGTACCTGGAGAAAGCAGATCTGCTGAAACCGCTGGAATCTCTCGGCTTCTACGTAGCTGGATATGGCTGTGCTACTTGTATCGGTAACTCTGGCCCACTGCCAGATGAAGTCAGCGAAGCGATTAACGACAACGACTTGACGGTAGCTGCTGTAATTTCAGGTAACCGGAACTTTGAAGGCCGTGTCCATGCGCAGGTCAAAGCCAACTATCTGGCTTCCCCGCCGCTGGTTGTCGCTTACGCGCTGGCAGGTACTGTTGACATTGATCTGCAGAATGAGCCGCTCGGATATGATCCTCAAGGCGAGCCTGTCTTCCTGAAGGATATCTGGCCTACTTCCGCGGAAATCAAAGAAGCGATCGGCCTCTCCTTGAGCCCGGAAATGTTCCGTCGTAAATACGAAAATGTATTTACCGCGAACGAACGTTGGAATTCGATTCCAGTACCAGAAGGCGAACTGTATGAGTGGGACGACAACTCCACGTACATTCAGAATCCGCCGTTCTTCGAACATCTGGCCGACGGCCTTGGCGACATCGAGAATGTAACTAACGCACGCGTGCTGGCGCTGCTGGGTGATTCTGTAACAACAGACCATATCTCTCCAGCAGGTAACATCTCTACGAACGGTCCGGCAGGCGAGTACCTGCGCGATCACGGCGTAGAGCGTGCAGACTTCAACTCCTACGGCTCACGTCGTGGTAACCATGAAGTGATGATGCGCGGTACCTTCGCCAACATTCGTATCCGTAACGCTGTGGCTCCGGGCACAGAGGGCGGGGTAACCACCTTCCTGCCAAGCGAAGAGGTTATGTCCATCTATGACGCTTCCATGCTGTATCAGTCCGCAGGACAGAATCTCGTTGTCATCGCCGGAAAAGAGTACGGCACAGGCAGCTCCCGCGACTGGGCCGCTAAAGGAACCCTGCTCCTGGGCGTCAAAGCCGTCATCGCCGAGAGCTTTGAGCGGATTCACCGCAGCAACTTGGTCGGCATGGGCGTTCTGCCACTGCAATTCAAAGAAGGTCATAGCTGGACCAGCCTGGGCCTGACCGGACGCGAGACCTTCAACATTACCGGTCTAGACAACCATGTGTTGCCTAGCCAAGAATTGACCGTCACGGCTACCCGCGAAGACGGAACCCACTTCGAGTTCCCTGCTATCGCACGTCTCGACAGTACCGTGGATATCGACTACTACCGCAATGGCGGTATTCTGCAGACCGTACTCCGCCAGATGCTGGCCGACGCTACAACTACAGATAACGCCCTTTCGGTTGAATAACCTGAACGTTTAAACAGAGGATGTCCCTTGAGCCATTGGCGCTGGGGGCATCCTCTTTTGTATGGTTAGACGTAAAGTGATGGGTGGGGGATCATGGCTCCGTCGTTCGTAGTTCATGGATCGTGGAACTTAGCTCGTGGCTCGTCGATTGTGGCTCGTAGCTCGTGAATCATCGACCGTAGTTCTCGTGGCTCGTCGATCGTAGATCGTGAATCGTTGATTGTAGCTTGCAGATCAGCGTTTCGTGGATCGTGGATCGTCGATTGTAGCTTGCAGATCAGCGTTTCGTAGCTCGTGGATCGTCGATTGTAGCTTGCAGATCAGCGTTTCGTAGCTCGTGGATCGTCGATTGTGGCTTGCAGATCAACGTTTCGTAGCTCGTCGTTAACAGAGAGCTTATAAGTAGTATCGAAGTGTAATTAGCGGCATTTTTGTACCTTAAAATCTCTGCAGCTAAGGGTTAGTGAAGATTAAGTGCAATATTGTACCTTAATTCTTCCAGAATACCCCGTCTAGCGTACTTTTCCGAAAAATAAGATACAATAATGCCTCTATTTCCCTCATTTGTCTATATTGGAGGGAAATAAGGTACAAAAATGCCTTTAGTTGGGGAGGGACCCCTCTTTTTCACTGTTAACGACTGGTGAAGGGGAAATTGACTGCTTTTAGTGGATGAAATCTGTCGATAGTCTATGTTCCGGTGCTAGCTTTCCTATGAACAGCTTTCAGGCGACCGCGTTCACTCGATCCTGCAGTTCCAAACTTCCAGCTTCGTTCGCTCATCTTCGTCTTTGGTTAATTTCTTTTGTTCGGCTTGTTTACTTTCTGTTTCTGTTTTCTGCTTTCTAAACCGAAGATAGTTACTCATAAGAGAGAAAAAAGGTTGTTCCAAAACGCTTGGAACAACCTTTTCATGTACTGCCGCGGATGTCGGACGCGGAGGCTGCAGTGCCTGGCCAGTAGCGGTGCTAGAAGGCTGGCCCAGACGTTAGCACTGGCCGCGGTGCGCCACGGCTGCTGGCCCAGACGTTAGCACTGGCCGCGGTGCGCCAGCTGCTGGCCCGATCTTTAGGTGCTGGCCGCGCCTATGCGGCAGCTTCCCAGCCTCTGCTGCTAGCCGCCTCCAAGGGCGCGGCTAGCAGCCAGGGCTTGATGCTGCCGTCTGATGTTACGGCAGCATCAAGCCCATCTCAGCCGCCGTCTCATGGAGGACGGCGGCATACGCCAGCAGCGTCTCCTGGGAGAGACGGCTGACTGGCCCGGACACGGACAGCGCGGCTACGACGGTGCCGCTGCGTCCCACCACTGGCACGGCTACCGCCGCCGCGCCAGGCTCGCGCTCCTCGAAGCTCGTCGCGTAGCCCAGCTTCATAATCTCCTGGAGCTGATGCTTATAAGCATCGCGCTCCACATAGTCGGGCCAGCCGGGGCCCTCCAGCAGCGACTGCAGCACCTCTGGCGGCGCATAGGCCGCCAGCACCTTGCTGGAAGCGCCCACCGACAGCGGCAGGCGAGCGCCAATCTGCGCCACCCGGCGGATGGCCTGCTGGCTCTGCACAGCCTGAATGCGCACACGCTCCAGTCCGTCGCGCAGGTACAGGCTGACTGTCTCGCCAAGCCGGTCGCGCAGCCGTTCCATGGCCGGCAACAGCAGAGCTGCCGACTCATCGTAAGCTGGCAGATGGGTCGATAGCTCCCAGACACGAATGCCTAGACGGTATTTCTCCGTCGCTGCATTGCGAGTCAGGAACCCTTTTTCCTCCAGCGTCGTTAACAGCCGATGCACCGTACTCTTATGTAGGCCAATCTGCCCCGCAATCTCCGTCAATCCGAGCTCGTTCTCCTTCGTAAAACACAACAATATATCAAGCGCCCGTTCTACGGCGCGCACCGTCAGTTTGCGGTCCTCCACCCTGATCTCCCCTTTTGTTTCATCAAATGAAACTCGGTTACATTATTAAATATAATCAATTCTATCTTAGAGCAAAAGCCTGCGGAAATCCAGCACATTCAGCACACGGAAAAGGCTGGGTTCCACTTTACAGTTGCATTACAAAACCACCGATTTCATTGACTTTGATAAGTCATGATCATACGATATATATAAGTAGAAAGACGCTAATACGTAAGACTTTTCACACTTGTATCTGTCAAAAAGATTAGGAGGGTGACCATCATGGATTTGGCTACAACCCGCACCGGCACGCCGGTCTCCCGCCAGCCTATAAAGCGCAAGCCCGATACGCCGCCGCCATTGTCTCTGGGCATGATTCGCCTCAGGCATGTCATTGTAGCATTACTGCTTTCGGTATTCTTCTTCTTCGTGTTTTGCTTCATCTCGCTGCATGGATATATCGCCTGGGTGTTGTCCAATCCTACAGTCGCCCCTCTTTATTCTAACCCTTCAATTGCCAAGGGCCTCAAATATGAGGATGTAACTTTCCCGGCACTGGACGGCAGTCGCACCATGCAAGGATGGTATATTCCCGCTGAAGGGTCTACGAAGACCATCGTGTTTAGCCATGGATATGGTGCCAATCGCGAAGAATCATGGGTACCGATGTATGATCTTGCGCATTACGCCCATCGCCTGAATTTTAATGTCGTGATGTTCGATTATGGATTTGCTTCACAGATTAACAAGGATATCGCCACCGGCGGCAAAAAAGAATCCCAACAGCTGCTAGGTGCCATCCAGTTCGCCAAGGAGAAAGGCGCGCAGCAGATTGTCGTATGGGGCTTCTCCATGGGGGCTGGGACCGCGCTTCAGGCTGGACTGGTCACCAAGGATGTTGATGCCATGATTCTCGACAGCACCTTCCTACTGGAGCCGGACACGCTGTACCATAATATCAAGCAGAACATCGATCTGCCGCGCCAACCCTCTCTGGAAATTATGGAGCTGCTGTTCCCGTTACTGAATGGAACCGGACTGAATCAGATTCCATACGCCAAGGTAAAATCAGAGGATTATCCATTCCCGATCCTGTTCCTACACGGAACGAAGGATGACAAGGCGCCTTATCCAATTGCCGAGGAGCTTGCAGCGAACCAAAGCAACCCTTACTCTGAATCCTGGATTGTAGAAGGTAGCCATCATGAACTGTTATTCCGGGAGCATCCGCGCGAATACTTGCGCCGGGTCTCTGCATTCCTCGGTAATGTGCAGCTGGCGGAAGCGAAAGAAATTGAACAGTCCACTATTGTAAAACCTTGACTACTTTCATAGATTAGGGTAATGCCATCGCCGACTTGCGTCTGCTTTATAGCATTAATATTTCATACTATATCTTAGTCATGATATAAACCTTTCGTAATTCACCTATAGATGCACATGAGCCTCCTTCCGTGGTATGCAGAAATGCTGCCGGGAGGAGGTCTTTCTTTTCTTCGAGATCAGCCAGCCACAATCCACGCGTATTATTATAGACTTACCACTTTGCAGGATATTCAAATTCTGATGTTCACGAAAAGCAGATCAATTCAGGCCATTCCGGATCAATTCAGGTCAATTCAAACCACCTGCCTCTAACCCATTCCTCATTCTTTCCCTCTATGTTCTACTCTAAGTTCTTCTCTGAGCTCTACCCTAAGCCCTCTCTGATTCCCTCTCTAAAGCTCTTTTTTACACTCTTCTCTAGACTGTTCGCCAAGCTTTCTTCTAAACCATTTTCTAAATTCCTCCCTTCGTGCTTCCTTAATATTTGCCGTCCCACCAAGCTCATAAGCCATCTATTCTGCTCATATAAATGTATTTGTGAAGTCATATCACGGGAGGTTTGAACAGGTAATGCTATATGTATACGGACCGATGCTGCCAGTACGCATTCTGGAAGAAATCGTATTTTGGAAGACTCAGGAGAAGGAGCATACCGAAGTAATCAAGGCCATCGTTCCCAATCTGGAACAACATTATGTGAAACTGCTGGATGAATGGGCTGTCGTCTTTGGGGCTACCGAGGAAGCTGCTAGACATCTGCTGGAATCCGCTCTGTCAGCCCCGGCTCATGGGGATCAATGGGCTTTGATCAACGAGACTGAACAGCTACTACGTGTAGCTAGCGCACAGTCTTCCGAATTCATAAGACAGCTATATGCCATCATGGAAGGCAGTGCTGCGGTCAAGGCCGTTCCGCTGGCAACCGTCGTCCTGCTGCATATCATCCGCGAATCGGAATACTTCCTTGCCGTCCTGCAGACATTGAATACGCCGGGGCAGCTGGGAGGAATGATGCGCGAGTATGCGCTGAGCGGATTGGCAGATCCGGAGGAACGGTCAGCAGAGCTGGATTATGTAGCGGATAATAACTATACAGTAGAACAAGGCGAGCATGTGCCGAGCGACTTAGAAGATTCGGAGGAACGACCAAGAGAACTGGATTTTGCAGCGAAAAATAGCTATACAGCGGAACAAGGCGGATATGCACTGGGCGACTTAGAAGATTCGGAGGAACGACCAAGAGAACTGGATTATACGAAGGAACAAGGTTATTTTCTAGAACAAGATGGTTCGTATTTGCTACAGGAATCACGCGATTTATCTGCTGTTCCGATTGGCGGCCACCGTCTGCCGCCCCTGCCTTATGCGTACAACGCGCTGGAACCCTATATTGATGAGAAAACGATGCATATTCACCATGACAAGCACCATCAAAGCTACGTAGATGGCTTAAACACTGCCGAAATAAAGCTGGCCCAAGCCCGCAAGAGCGGCAATTTCGATCTGGTGAAGCATTGGGAACGGGAGCTGGCCTTTAACGGGGCAGGACACTACCTACACACCATCTTCTGGAATGTAATGTCGCCACAGGGTGGCGGCCGTCCAACCGGGCCACTACTGGATGCTATTGAGCAAAGCTTCGGTAGCTACGACAGCTTCAAGCAGCAGTTCAGCGAAGCGGCGAACAAGGTAGAGGGTGGTGGATGGGCAATCCTAGTATGGAGCCCGCGCAGCCATAGACTGGAGATTTTAACCGCCGAAAAGCACCAAAACCTGTCCCAATGGGATGTCATTCCGCTGCTCGCTCTGGATGTATGGGAGCATGCATACTACCTGAAGCACCAAAATAAGCGTGACGACTATATCAAGGACTGGTGGAACGTGGTGAACTGGCCTTACGTATCCGAGCGCTACAATGCCGCCAGCAAGCTGGCCTGGCAACCTTATTAAGGAATAAGGTTAGCGGTGGCTTAAACTGTTTCGGTAAGCGGTATACCCATATTCAATTCAAATCTGCTCGATTTCTTCACATGATCCTTAACTCTCCCCGATGGCGTAAATTAAGTTGCGCACCAAGATTTGGAGCCTACTACAGGGTGTGGGAATAACAGGAATAGCTCCTGTTATTTCGATTCAATCCCCTTCTTTTCTAAAGATAACTGGAAAAACTCCTGTTAATTCCCTCGTAATTAGAGTGTTATGAATAAAAAGAGGTTTTTAACGGGAGAAATTCCAGTTATTTATGGAGCACAAGGCAAAATCAAATAATTAACGGTATATTTTCCCGCTATTCAAGCCCCACATATCCCCGAATGACGACTGGGCGAATATTACGGTAACGTGCTGAGTTTAAACTGCGGTTGCTGTTACTCCTCTATTTCTTAGAAGTTAATGGATCTCTATCACTGAATTATAAATGATCGGCTACGGATGTATTACGCAAGATAGCTCAGCAGCCCCAGAAGCCCAAGCCGCCCCAGCAACACGTTAGATTTTCAAGTTCATAGTATATAGCTAGAAAATACACACCTATAAGCACGCCAGCAAACCAAAAAAGGACCTGCCTGCCATCGGAATGGCTGGTAGGTCCTTCTTGCTGTATTATTCCTTGATCAAAGCCAGAAACTCAGCACGGGCCGCGGCATCCTCACGGAAGGTTCCCCGTGTTGCCATCGTTACCGTTTTGCTTCCCGGCTTCTTCACGCCACGGGCACACATGCACAGATGTTCACCCTCCACCACGACCATCACGCCGTGGGGATTTAGCACCTCTGTCATAATATCCGCGATCTGTGCTGTAATGCGTTCCTGCACCTGCAAGCGGCGGCTGACGGCTTCAACGAGCCGGGCCAGCTTGCTAAGTCCTGCTATTCTCCCGCTTGGCACATATCCAATGTGCACTTTGCCGAAGAAAGGGGCCATGTGATGCTCACACTGGCTGTAGTAGACGATATCTTTGACGATGACGAGCTCTTCATGCGACTCGTCAAAGCTAACGCCGAGCGCCTCACGGGGATCCACTGAGTATCCACCGAAGATCTCCTCATACATCCGTGTAACACGCGCCGGGGTTTCCAGCAAACCCTCGCGGGCCGTATCTTCCCCGATTAATTCCAATATTTTCTCAACGTGATACTCTATTTGTTCACGGTGTTTCGATACATTGCTGTTTACGTAGTCCTTGATGCCCCCCATGCACAACCTCTCCCTTCCGCACCCGCGCGAAAATCTATCTATACCGGACTTCGGTTATCTGCCCTTGCGATTTCCGCCTCTGCCCGGAGCAGGACGTCCCGCCTGCGGGTTATTACCCTTCATCATCTGCTGAGCCCGCTGCATTTGCTTGCTGTTCAGATTGTACCCCATTTGTTTGGCTACCTTTTGCAACATTTCCGGATCATTCTGCATCGTTGTCATTTGTCTGCGCAGATAGTATACACCGATGAAGAATCCACCGATCAGACCTACGACTAACGTAATAATGGGTAATGCAACACTCATCCCAAGTCCACCTCTATTGCTTTTGTCTACGCCACTAGGCACGCGAGTATATCATAGCATTTCAAGAAGTGGACAGCAATTGGAAAAATCCATATTTCCGTCCCATTATTCGCGTTGTTCCTGCCCACTCCGCAACTTCTCCTGAGCCCGGCCCAGCATCTCAAGCACCGTCTCATGCTGCTCAGTCTCCAGCGCCTGAGTCACAGCCGCCAGAGCCTCTTCCCCGCCAATGCGTGATAGAGCCCAGGCAGCAGTTCCCCGCATCTCCGGCCGCGGCTCCCGCAGCAGAATCTCACACAGCTTCGGAACAGCTGCGGTCTCCTTGAAGTTCCCTAGCGCGATGATCGCGTTGCGCTGCATCGGCTTCTTGCCCCGCCACGCCGCTGAGCTACTGCCGAATTTCTCCTTGAACTCTCTGTTGCTGAGATCCAGAATCGGCATGAGCAGCGGCTTCACAACCTCGGGGTCGGGCTGGAGCTGCGGACGGTGGTTCCAGTTCTTGCCGCGGTTTTTCGGACAGACGATTTGGCACGTATCACAGCCGTAAAGCCGGTTTCCTATCTTAGTCATGTAGTCATCGCTCAAGAAGCCCTTAGTCTGTGTCAGAAAAGAAATACAGGCCTGGGCGTTGAGCTGGCCGGGACCAACAAGCGCTCCCGTAGGACAAGCATCAATACATTTGGTGCATTCCCCGCATCCTTCCTGGACCGGCTCGTCCGGAGGAAACGGAATATTCGTAACCATCTCACCAAGGAAAATCCATGACCCCCACTTGGGCGAGATAATCGAGCAGTTTTTCCCGCTGAAGCCGATTCCAGCGCGTTCCGCCACCGCACGATCCACCAGCACACCGGTATCAACCATACTATCCATCACAGCATCTGGTACCCGTTCGCGGATGAATGCTTCGAGGTTCGCCAACGCTTCTCTCAGCACGTGGTGGTAATCCTGTCCCCAAGAGGCGCGGGCCAGGATGCCCCGCCGAGCGCCCGGCTCCGACTTTGGCGGATTCTCCATTTTGGAAGGATACGCAACCGAAATAGAAATTATCGATTCCGGCTTATCGCCGGATTGTAGGGCCGGAATCGTTCTTTTATCGAGGTCAGGCTCTTCGAATCCGGACTCGAAGCCCTTTTCCCGGTGCTGCTGAAGTATATTTTTCAAGTAGAGAAAAGGGTCTGCGGTGGTGAACCCCACATCGTCAATTCCAAGTGATGACGCAGCCTCCTTGATCTCTGCCTTAAGCTCTTCCCACTTGGAGGGCGGTGGGGCATATGAGGTATCCGGCATTCTGTGCATCTCCGCATCCTCCTTTGATTTATTTTATAAAAAGGGAGCTTCTGTCCCCAATTGTCGACAAAATTCTCGGTACAGGGTCCGGCAACATTCGTGCTCCATCGTGCCTTCAGACCATTATAACAATAGAAAAGCATATCTCCCAGTCCTTTGCAAAGGACCCTCGAAGATATGCTTCAGTATAATGAAACAACTATCGTTCTCTATTCTAGGAAAATGTTTCCGCTTACGCAGTAGCCGACATCAAGGGGATTAGCCTACAATACTCAGCTTCCGTACGGATTTGAAGATTTGATTCTCGCCATAGCCCATAGCTTCATACAATGGCAACGCAAACGAATTATGCTCGTCCACAGCTATAAAAATACCGCTGACCTTGCGTGCCTGAAACCGGTGCTCCATAGCCGTTACCAAACTTCTGCCGACTCCTCTACGACGATAATCGGGATGTACGGCTATACGGAAATAACAGCCGTGATTCTTCTCGATCGTGCCAATAAGAGCGCCCACAATCTCTCCTTCATCTTCAGCAACTACAATGAGATCGGAATCCCATGAAAGCTGTCTGGAGAAAGGCTCAATGGTGTTCTCGAAACACTCATCCGATAGCGCGGTCTGCAGCAGTTCAGTTACTGGGCTTACGTCGCTTAATTGAAAGGAACGAACGTGCATTCTTTAAAATCTCCCTTTTCTATGGCTTATGATTTTACAAAAAGAAGGAGTTCCCATAACAGTGTGGAGACGAAAAAAGCAACAAAAATCGAGGAATACCTGCTTTTAAATCTATTAAAGCACATATTTCTCGCTATATCATCAATTTTCTTTTGAAAGCGCTTGATTTGAAGCGTTTACAAAGTATTAGTTTACATTAATTCTTTATTAAGGAAAAAATCATGAATAAAGATAGCTACAACGCGGAATCCTATTCCTTTGACACAACGTTTACAATTGAAAAATGGGATGTTCAAGCGCGGCTACTTTGTAAACATCTTTGTTTATTTAGTATTGCATTATTGTTCCATATGCTGTTTAATGATAGTAGTTAGACGGGTACATATCCCCATAGGTTATATTGGGATAACCTATAAAAAAACAACTAATATCAGGAGGGATTTTTCCATGGCATTTCAATTACCGGCACTTCCTTACGCGAACAACGCACTCGAACCACACATCGACGCTTTGACGATGGAGATTCACCACGACCGGCACCATAACACTTATGTGACGAACCTGAACGCTGCTTTGGAAAAGGCACCTGAACTGGAAGGCAAAAGCATCGAAGAGCTTCTGACCGACCTGAACGCTATTCCTGAAGGCATCCGTACTGCCGTTCGCAACAATGGCGGCGGACACGCTAACCATACTTTGTTCTGGGAAATTATCGGACCAAACGGCGGCGGCGCACCAACTGGCGCACTAGCTTCCGCAATCGACAGCGAACTTGGCGGTCTCGATAAGTTCAAAGAAGATTTCGCAGCAGCAGCAACTACCCGTTTCGGTAGCGGCTGGGCTTGGCTCGTTGTAAAAGACGGCAAGCTGGCAGTTACTAGCACGCCTAACCAAGACAACCCGATCAGCGAAGGAGCAACTCCAATCCTCGGTCTGGATGTATGGGAGCATGCTTACTACCTGAACTACCAAAACAAACGCCCAGATTACATCAAAGCGTTCTGGAACGTAGTAAACTGGGAAGAAGTTGGAAAACGCTACGAAAGCGCTAAGTAAGACGCTTTGACTTCGCTGCCTTTTGAACGGCAGCATCCGTTTTCTACTATATAAACAGCAAAAGAAGGTATCTCCTACGGCTTCAGGGCCAGGGAGATACCTTCTTTGTGTTAATATTCGGTAATTAGTACTCTGCTATCCGCGAACACGCTCATGGCAACAGGCTGCAAATGGCAGGTCTATTGCCTTGAATGTTGAGTAAATAGACGGCCAAGTTGGGACGGAGCAGGCTGTTCGCAACTGAAGGACTAAACTGCTCGACCCTACTCGGTCAAGCAAAGTCGAGCATCTTTATGTCCTGCCTATTACTACTCTTGCCCAGCCTGCTCCTGCTCGTCAAAATAGCTGTTAAGCAGCTTCAGAAACACGTTCGGAAAAGCATAATTCGCCATGTCCGCACGGTTGATCCAGCGGACTGCCCCCCGGTCGGCGGGATCGCCGCCGTCGTCAAACGGCTCCACAGGTGCGCTGCCATCGGGCAGCAGCGTACCACCCGCAGCGGCTTCTGCATCTGCGACGCCGTACACCGCCCTGCCTTCTGCGGCAAGCGGCAGGGCCTCTTCCTCCCTGCAGCGGTACACCTGCAGGGTCCAGACGATATGGCTGAACACATGTTCCGCAGCCATCCAGTGCCCTTCCGGCCGGGCAGAGATCCCGGCCGACTGCAAGGACCGGCGCAGCCGGTCCTGCGCCGCGGCCTCCGGTAGCGGCGTGCGGGGTGCGCCGCCCGCAACAGGCGGCGCCAGCCAGTGCGGCAGCTCCCACATGCGGGCGAGAAGCCCGCTGGATGGCCGCTGCCGGATGAGCACCCGGCCCGCGTGGGCACCGCGGCCCTCCACCAGAGCCGCCAGCCGCTCTTCCGGGCGCGGCGGCTTGGCCTTGGTCTTCACGGGCAGCTCGGTCTCGCAGCCCGCAAGCCGCCCGGCGCAATGTTCCATCACCGGGCAGGTAAGGCAGCGCGGCGATTTCGGGGTGCAGACCAGTGCACCCAGCTCCATGAGTGCCTGGTTGAAGCTTGAGGCCTCCCCTTCCGGAATCAGCTCTCTGACCAGTCCCTCCATTTTCACCCTGGTGGGTCCTTTAGCGATATCATCCCAAATCAAGAAATAGCGGGATAATACACGCATGACATTGCCGTCGACAGCCGGCTCCGGCCTGTTAAAAGCAATACTGAGAATAGCTCCTGCAGTATAAGGCCCCACACCCTTCAGTCCGAACACCGCGTCGCGGTCGTCTGGTACCTGTCCGCCATACAGCTCCTTCACCTGCTTGGCTGCATGCTGAATGTTACGGGCACGGGAATAATAACCTAGCCCCTCCCAGCATTTCAGCACATCTTCCTCCGGTGCATCAGCCAGCGATTCCACCGTTGGAAACCGTTCGATAAAACGGTGGAAATAAGGAATCACTGTATCGACCCGTGTCTGCTGCAGCATGATTTCAGAAATCCAGATATAATACGGATTGCGGTGACGGCGCCACGGCAGATCCCGTTTCTCTCTCTGATACCACTCCAGCAAATGGCGGCTGAAAAATACTTTAGCCTCCTGCTGTTGTTGCTCTTGCTGAATCATCTTCTATTCCCCTTATTCTTGTGTATTCATAGTTATTCTATGGAGATTCCACTACAGCAAAAGCTGAGGCAAATTCACGGGTATGGGTGATCGTCAGGTGTATGGTGTAGCCCGTACCTTCCGGCAAGGCCAGTCTTACCCAGGCCTCAGCAGTCAGTGTGACCACCGGCTTACCCAGCCCGTCCGGCAGGATCTCAATATCCTGAAAACCTACCTGACTTCCAATTCCACAACCAAGCGCCTTAACGACAGCTTCCTTGGCCGCGAAGCGTCCAGCTGCAAATTCTCCAGCCTTGCCCCCCCGCGCCTTCGCCAGAAGCTGCTCCTTCTCCGTCAAGATCCGCTGCAATAACTTCGCTCCTATACCCTTTTGCATCATTGCCTTGATGCGCTCAATCTCCAGAAGATCATGTCCGATACCGTATATCAATATTTCACGCTCCTTGTAGACGTGTATCCCCGATTGCTTCATTTAATGGTATTATAAATGGTAAGAAATTCTTGTAGAACCGTTTGTTGAACATATACCGATATAATAGAAGTAAACATAATTTCAACACCTATACTAAACCCTTCTGTATCTTAAAAGAAAACTCGTCGGAAGTCTATTCTGCAACTACCAATTGGCAACAATCGCCTTACGATAAACGCCACTCTGTATAGAAAAGAGGGATCGCCTTATGAACCGCAGCTTCGAAATTCCAGCCGGAAATGATGCCCTGCTCCGTTGCTCACGCTTTCCTGCGCATAACACACCGAAAAGCCTCATTATCATTATTCACGGTTATAAAGGGTTCAAGGATTGGGGAATGTTTCCCTATCTCGCCAATGTACTCAGTCGCGAGCACGAAGTCGTTACCTTTAACTTCTCACATTCAGGGATTGGAGAAGACCTTCACAATTTTACCGAGCTTGATAAATTTGCCCGTAACACCTTCAGTCGGGAGCTCAAAGATATGGAGATTCTACTCTCTTATCTGGACCAGCATCCTGATTTAGGTAGTCTTCCCGTCTTTCTCCTAGGACATAGCCGGGGTGGCGCTGATGCTCTGTTGTACGCATTAGATCATCCGGAAGGAATCACAGGTGTCATCTCCTGGAATGGTGTGACCCATCCTGAGGATTTGTACTCACCGGATCAGAAACGAGATATGCTACAGCAAGGCCGGGCCTACATCCTTAATGGCCGCACAGGCCAGCAAATGCCGCTGGATGCAGTGCTTCTGGAAGATCTCGAGCAGCACCAAGAGCGATATCAAATCCTGAAGCGAATGAAGGTAGCTACTTTTTCTACTGTCTTGATTCAGGGCACACGTGATGGCGAGCATTTGCGGCACGGTTCAGCACAGTTGACCGAGATCCGTCCGGATATCGACTGGGTACAAATTCCGGAAGGAAATCATACCTTCGGAACCGTACACCCTTTTGCAGGAACCACCCCACAACTGGAGCAGGCCATTGCGGTCTCTGAAGCTTTTATCGGCCGTACACTCGCTAGCCTGCCTGGAAAATAATTGTCGCTTCGCCCTACGAAACGCCAAGAACCGCCGCGGACTCTGCGCTATTTCACAGAGATGCTCGCGGCGGTTCCCGAGATCAGGTATGCTTTTACTTCATTAAATACCCGGAATGACATTGCGCTTGTGCGCTGTTCTACGGTAGTAGTTTTCCAGCTTCTCTGCGACTTCAGGGCGAACCTGCTTGCCTTCCAGATAATCGCTGTTGTCATCATAGCTAATGCCAAGCTCCGTCTCATCCGTCTGTCCAGGCCAAAGTCCGGCCGTAGGCGCTTTAGTGACTACTTCTTCTGGCACACCGATATAGGAAGCCACTTGCCGCACCTGACGTTTGTTCAGCGTAGAGAGAGGTGTAATATCGACAGCCCCGTCACCCCATTTGGTATAGAACCCGGTAATCGCCTCGGAAGCATGATCCGTGCCAACTACAAGCAGATTCTTTTCAAAGGAAAGTGCGTATTGCATCACCATCCGTGTTCTAGCCTTCACGTTACCCTTACCCTGATGGGTCATATGACGATGATCGCCAAGCGCCTTCATACCATGCTCTACTTCAAGAGCGATTTCGTTCACGGCTTCCTCAATATTGGTCTCCACCGTATGCTTCAGGTCAAAAGCCTTGGCTACAGCATAACTGTGGTCAATATCTTCCTGTTCCCCGTAAGGCTGGAATACACCAAGAGTCACGTACTCTTTGCCTTCCTGCTCCGACAGCTCGTCCGTTGCCCGTTTGCACAGACCCGCGGCCACCGCACTGTCTACTCCGCCACTAATCGCGATTAGCAGCCCTTTGGCGCCTGCTTGAAGCACATACTTTTTTAGAAAATCCACTCTCTTCTGAACCTCTGCCTCTACATCAATTGTTGGTTTGACACCGAGGTCGGCGATAATCTCTTCCTGCAAACTCACAAACTACACCCCGTTTCATCAGTCTGAAATGATTCCATTATCATCATATCACCATAATAATGGGACCTGAACACTTCCAAACCTATTCTGTCCCAAACATGGAGGGAACATCAAGCCTGAAAGTATGTATTTCTATTCTGAAAAATCCCGCATGCAGCCGGAGTATCCGGCGCAGCGAGATTATATGGACTATATAAGCTGAACTTAAGAATGATAGCTTTGATTCTTAAGTTCACTTTAGAGCTATGATTTTATTGGCAGAGACGGTTGAATACTTCCTTCAATTCAGCAGCAATTTCAGCTGCGGAACGGTCTTCAACAGAGTGACGCTCAATGAAGTGAACCAGTTCTCCATCCTTCATCAGTGCGATGGAAGGCGAAGACGGCGCATATGGCGCGAAATACTCACGCGCTTTAGCTGTAGCTTCCTTCTCCTGACCGGCGAATACTGTGAACAGGTGATCCGGCACAATCTCATTTTGCAACGCTTGGGCTACGCCCGGACGGCATTGGCCAGCAGCGCATCCGCATACGGAATTAACAACCACAAGCGCTGTACCCTTGGCATTTGGAAGCGCAGCTTCCACCGCTTCGGGGGTAAACAGCTCCTCGAATCCGATGCCTGTCAGATCGTCACGCATAGGCTGGATTGAATCTCTCATATATTGGCTAAAAGACATGGACATTTCTCAGCACTCTCCTTTGCACTTTAGCTGCTTGTCAGATCATATCACAACAGCACTTACTAACTTTATTATACATCCATACTCTGTGAAAGCAAGGGATGCGCAAGGCCTCGCGGCACTCTTCATCCTGCGGAAGCTTCCTTGCTCTCTGCAATGATATACTCCGACACCTCTGCGCACACTGCAGGGAAGGATACCGTGAACACGGTTCCCTTGCCTTCCTCCGAATCGACGGCAATCGAACCGTTATGCCGCTCGACAATGCTGAGGCACAGTGACAACCCAAGACCTGTCCCCTGGCTTTTCGTCGTAAAAAAAGGAACAAACAACTTCTCCCGCTGACTTTCCGAAATTCCACTTCCTGTATCTCGTATGATCAGTTCCACATGATCCTGCACGGTCCGTGTCTCCAGTGTCAGTACCCCCTTGGGGCCCATGGCTTCCATCCCGTTGCGACCGAGGTTGAGGATCAATTGCTTGATCTCCCGGACATTCAGATCCAGCGAAGGCAGCGAGGGACTCAGCTTCACTTCAACGCTTTGACCACGCAGATTAGCATCTGCCCACAGTAAGGGACTGAGATCATTAATAATTTCATGCAAGAGGACATGCTCCTTGTGTGAAATACGGCTCTGGGCCAGCGACAGAAAGTCATTGATAATACTGTTGGCACGGTCCAACTCCTCCATCACGATCTGATAGTAGGACTCCAGCTCCGGTGCACTCTTCTCTCTCATAAGTTGGAGAAAACCACGCACCACTGCCATGGGATTGCGGATTTCATGAGTGATGCCCGCTGCCATTTGACCTACCAAGGTAAGCCGTTCTACATTGTCCAGCTCACTCCGCATTTTCTCTTCCTCGGTCATATCCTGGACGATCAGCAGGGATCCGCCGAACAGTCCAGGTACCCGAGGAGGGAGTGGGGCTATGAATATGTGATATACCCTTGCTTTATGAATGACTTTCTCACTCGAACGCTCTTTGGTCCGGATGCTGGCACGCATGCGTGTGAAAATCTCTTCGTCAACATCCTCCCTGAACAAACGACAGACAGGTTGCGACATAATATCGACTTTAGTGACATTAGGATAATGGTTGCGGATCAGTTCCAGCATATAATCGTTGATCCCCGTGATCGCTCCATTCTCATCTAGCGACATAATGCTGAGTGGCATGATATCGGTAATCTGCTGAAGCTTCTCCGACTCCCACTGAAACTTTTCGGTAAAATCCTTCATTCGTTCTTTGAGGTGAACTCTCCCCCAAGTCACTTCTACAAAATAAATGAATACCGCCCCCAGAACAATGGCAATAAACACATACAAGGTAAGTATAAGCGCTTCCATAGCATTCCCGGAATTGCCAAAGTGCCGCTCATATTGGTCTTGTCCCCCCAGAATCGGCATTAGTGCCACGAATAGCATACTTGGGAGCAACACCATCCAGAGCAGACCGATCTTCTCTACGACCGTCCCTTTCTTAAAACGTTTGGACATACCAAACAGCAATGGATAGAGCAGGACAGACGAATTCAGCAATAGCATACTCAGGCCATCCGGCTTGGAGAAGAGAATGTTGCAGAACAGAAACAAGAGGGACAGACGAAATCCTGAACGGAAGTTGCCGTATAATATGCCTATAAAGGCTGGTAAAATTCCTAAATTGAGATAGGTAATTCCGAATAAGGACGTGGACATTAACGAGCAGAGCGTAACACTCAGCGCACATGCTATCATCAAAAAGGACTGGTTATCCAATTTGCTGTTCCTGCGGGTGCAATGGCTCTGATCCAGCCACCATTGAAAGAGAAACAGAAAGGAGCTCGCAGCCGATATTTGCAATAAAATATCCTTAACCGCACCAGTAATTGAAATCACTCCCCAAGTTGGACAAATAATCCTACACCCTTAGATTAAAGCATACCCGCGCTTTTCTGACAATTGTAAATCGACAAATGATGTCAGGACTGTGACATCAGAGTCGAAAATGGTATGATGCCGATAGAAGAACGGTAGACACAACCTCTGCTTTGACATGTAAAGGAGTAAATTCATGCGTAACTACGATGTAATAGTGATTGGTGGCGGCTCTTCCGGACTGATGGCCAGCGTGGCTGCAGCCGAGCACGGAGCATCCGTCCTACTGGTCGATAAAGGCTCCAAACTGGGCCGAAAGCTTGGTATTTCAGGTGGTGGACGCTGCAACGTGACCAATATTAAGGAGAATGCCGATCTGATCGCCCATATTCCGGGCAACGGACGTTTTCTGTACAGCGCCTTCGATCATTTTAACAACCGGGATATCATCGCTTTCTTTGAAGGCCTTGGCATTCCGTTAAAAGAAGAAGACAACGGACGAATGTTCCCCGTTTCCGATAAAGCTTCAAGCGTTGTCTCGGCGCTAATCAGCAAGGTCAAGAGCCTCGGTGTACAGATCCTGACCGATAGCCCCGTTCGTGAAGTTCTATATGAGAACGGGACGGTTAAAGGCGTCCGTCTGATGTCCGGCGCAGTGCATCATTCTTCAGCAGTGATCGTCGCTACCGGCGGTAAGTCTGTGCCCCAGACTGGTTCCACCGGAGACGGATATCCCTGGGCTATAGCAGCCGGGCATACCATTACGGAGCTGTTCCCGACAGAGGTGCCGATCCTTTCAAGAGAGGAATGGATCAAGTCCGGCGACCTGCAAGGCTTATCCCTGCGGGATGTAACACTGACGGTCTGGAACCCCAAGGGGAAAAAGGTTATTGCCCATCGGGGGGATATGATCTTCACCCACTTTGGTCTATCTGGACCAATTGCCCTGCGCTGCAGCCAGTTTCTGCGCCAGGTGAAGAACAAATTTGGGGTGGATACGGTAGAACTGTCCATCGATCTGTTCCCGGATCTTCACCCGCAGGAACTGGAATCTCAAATTCAGGACAAACTGGAACAGGAGCCGAAAAAAGCGATCCGCAATTCCCTCAAGGGATTACTGCCTGAGCGCATGATTCCGCTTCTGCTGTCCAAAGCGGGACTGGATGGGGATATTACCGGCCACAGCCTACCTAAGAATGGCCTGCTGTCATTGGCCCCCCTCCTGAAACGGATGCCAATCTTGGTACATGGCACCCGTTCCATAGAGGAAGCCTTTGTTACCGGAGGCGGCGTCAATCTGAAGGAGATTGAACCCAAGACGATGGAATCCCGAGTAATGCCGGGCTTGTTCTTCTGTGGCGAAGTGTTGGATATCCACGGTTATACAGGCGGCTATAATATTACTGCTGCGTTCTCTACGGGCTATACGGCTGGCAAGCATGCCGCTGAGGCCCACAACAACTAACAGTTGGCCGACTAGAAGTAGACCCACTAGTGGCGCCTCAATAGTGATAACAAGGACATGGACCTTAGAGTCTATATTATAGAGCCTGCTACCACAAAAACAGCGTGACGGAGCAATATCCGTCACACTGTTTTTATTTTACGAGCTTTTTGATTTGCACTTGCTCTACTTTCACTCTGTTTTTGCTTTTGCTAATGTTTCTGCTTTTGCTAATGCTCTAGCATCTCAATTATGCTCTAGCATCCCTTCCTCCTCACGAACTGAGTCGAAAGGTGTTGAATACCCGTGCAATCATGATCCCACCCAGGTAACCAACAGGAATGAATAGCAGCAGCCCCCACCAGGCATAGAGCTGCAGGCAGATCACACCCGCACAAAATACGGAAAATGGAATGAGCAGAATAGGGACTGCTTTTGCGCCGGCTCCGTTCTTCTGCTCCTTGGTAAAGGGTAATATCCCTACAAAATCATCACCCGAAAATAAGGACCAGAAAGAGTGCAGCCAATAGGCCATCAGCGAATTCAGCACGATAAATACCAGCCATTTCAGAACAGAGGGAACGATAAATATCGCCACTCCTGTTACCCCGGCAAACCACAGGTACAGCTTCATATGCGCCGGATTCCGTACCAGCGCTTTAACCGCAGCAGCTGCGAAACGGCTCTCAGCCTGCTTGGATCTCAGCAGCGGCTGGGACCTGCGGAAGATCCACGGCTTGTGCCGGGTCGGACGCGGCTTATCCAGCACACCGCGCAGCAACAGACTCGCTATATTCATACGCTGCTTATAATCCTCGCGCACATCGTTCATGAACGTGCCGCGCAGCAGGAAACGCCGCTGGACGGCTGTGGTCGTGGCAGCCGCAAAAACTCCGGCAACCGTCAGCAGCAAGCCTGGACGGTCGTACCACAGAATAGCCATCCGAAGGTAGAACCCGCAGGGAATAACAATAGCCGGAATCTGCCACAGCCATTTCCGCCACCCTTGCCGCTGCACCCTGACTAGATGTCCCAGCAGCTTGACGCACCAACTCGCAACTATCGTCAGGATCAGTAGTACAACAGCTGCTGATACAGGCACATGATAACTGCGTATGATAAAGGGCAGCATGACCAGATAAACTGCTCCTATCTTCAGTGTGGTCACGCATAGACTATACAGCAGGCCGCGCCGTATTATGGCGTTGACCCAACGCTTGCGCTGACGAAGAAACAGCAGATCGCCTTCCTGCATAAACAGCAGCAAGCCTCCCCTGCTTATCAGCAGCGTCAACAGCGCAGGGACGATCGGAAAAGGTATTGCTGTGCTCCATGCGGGAAGAGGTTCAACCCAATATCCGTAATAGATCCGTCCTCCCAGCAGGAGACTGGGGATAATCAGATAGAGCAGTACCGTCCAATCTGCGGCGGTACGAATAATCTTCCATTGCTCGCGCCAATGGGAGAGCAGCCGTCTGCGGAAGAGACGCTGTGCCGTCGGGAAAGCGTAAGCGGAACGATTTTGCCCACTCATGCCAGTTCGTCGAAGCAATCAAACAACGACGCCTCCGGTAGTCCGGCCTGAGTGCGGATATCCTCCAGTGTTCCGGTTGCTGCCATTTTACCGCCGGAGATCAGCACGAAATCGTCGCAGATTTTCTCCGCAGTATCCAGAACATGCGTAGACATTAACACTCCTGCACCTCGTATCCGCTCCGCCTCCAGCAGCCGCAGGAAGTCCTTCGTGGCCCTTGGGTCCAGCCCGATGAACGGCTCGTCCACGATATAGATGTCCGGCTGCACCAGGAACCCCAGCATCAGCATCATTTTTTGCTTCATTCCCTTAGAGAATCCCGCCGGCAAGTCATTGCGCACAAGCTCCATGCCGAACTGCTTCAGCAGCCTTTCCGCCGTCTCCTGAAACTGCCCGTATTCCAGTCCATAGGCAGCAGCAGCCAAATCCAGATGCTCCCAAAGTGTCAGATCCTCATAGAAAACCGGCTGCTCCGGCACGTAGGCATACGACTTGTTCGCCCCGCCGATCTCAACCTTGGCCTTGGCATGCTTCAACAGGCCTAGCAGGGTCTTAATGGTTGTGCTTTTGCCCGCCCCGTTCGGCCCGATCAGGCCCAGCAACTGCCCACGCCGGACCTGAAAAGATATATCAAAAATCCGAGGATCGCCAGCCTCATAACCGGCTTCTTTAATGTCAACGTCCAATACAATCTCGTTATCTGTCTCTTTGATATCCTTCGTTTCCCCCACCTGTGCAGCCCTGATCTCTTCCATCCTGCCCATCTCCTACATTCGGGTTATTAAAATCCTAACTCTCTCTCCGTGTAAAACCCTTGGTACATATCACATTTCGGATAGAAGCCAGTAATGCAATCATATCACCGGTAGATAAGACTTGCTGAGAGATTTCTTCTATGGCATCAGCAGCATGGAGCTATCGCATGAATCCAGCCCTTGTCTGATACATAACCCCGATAGTCATTCTTCATTACTTTCTTCATTCCGATTTTAGGTTCATAGCTCCCCTGCCATTTCTTAACTTTTATTCCTATCATCTTAGACTTACGAAAATTCCCATTTAACGTTTCATGAAAAAGTAAACAAGCCTGCCCCCGCAGAACATCTGCAGAAGAAGGCCTTTCACTTCAATGATTAATCCCAGTTTGATGAAGAATTGCTTTCTATATGAATTCCGGAAGGAATTCTGCGCTCGCTTCCAGCATTTCATCGATCAGCGACCGGATCTGGTCCAGCGAGAGCTCGGCGGCAGTATGCGGGTCAAGCATAGCCGCATGGTAGATATGTTCACGTTTACGGGTCAGGATCGCTTCAACGGCCAGCAATTGCATATTGACATTGGTCCGGTTGAGACCAGCACATTGCGGCGGCAAATCCTCTACTTTGCAAGGAGTGACGCCTTGGCTATCCACCAGGCAAGGTACCTCTACAACCGCATCCTGAGGAAGATTGCCGATCAAACCTCCAGTGTTGAGTACATTACCGGCGATTTTAAAAGGCACATCGGTCTCCATAGCTTCGATAATATAAGAAGCGTACTCATGGGTCCGTGCATGCGATACATCCGGGTTATTGACGAGAGAGTCCATGACCTCCTGCCAATACTCCGTCTTGCTGTCGCCCCAAGTCAGGTACCAGTCTGTCGTGATGTTGTACTGCTCAAGCAGCTCCGGCTGGCCGCTCTTGATAAAGTACGGCATGTATTCCGCACTGTGCATGCTAGATTCTGTCACATAGTAACCGAAGGATTTCATGATCTCATAGCGTACCATATCATCATGCGGGGCTGGACGCTCAGCGGCACGGCGACGAATCTCGGGATACAAATCCTCGCCATTTCGCGTGATTTCTAGCAGCCAGGCTTGGTGGTTGATTCCTGCAATCCGGTAGCGGACATTGTTCGTAGGCAGGTCCAGTCCTTCCAGCAGTTCTTTGGCACATACCTGTACACTGTGGCACAATCCTACACTCTTGATCTTCGAACCTCGTAGTACCGCTCCCGTTACGATCGCCATCGGGTTCGTATAGTTAAGGAACCAGGCGTTCGGACACAGCTCCTCCATATCTCGTGTGAATTCCAGCATGGCGTATGCGGCCCGCAGACCGCGAAGAATTCCACCCACCCCAAGCGTATCCGCAACGGTCTGCTTTAATCCATATTTATGCGGAATCTCAAAATCACTCTTAATCGTAGGCTCATACTGCCCAACAGAGATCGCATTAATAACATAGTCGGCCCCCCGCAGCGCTTCTCTACGGTCTGTATAAGCAGTCACTTGAGCGCGTCCGCCCAGATTGCGGCTGAGGTTCTTTAGCATTTTCTCGGAATTGAACAGCTTCTCATGGTCAATATCATGCAGGGCAATTTCCGCATCAGCTAGAGCCGGCGTAGTCATACAGTCACCCAGTACGTTTTTGCTAAAAATAGTGCTTCCTGCACCAATGAAGGCAATTTTAGTCATGAGGTCTTCCTCTACTTTCTGTTTATAAATTTGAGTAAATCTGATTTTTATAAGAGCAAATTTAGTTCACTACTTCGTTACCCCTTTACGCTTCCCATCACAATGCCCTGGCTGAAATATTTCTGCAGGAAAGGATAGATGAGCATGACAGGCAGCATCGCTACAAATACTTGGGCTGCCCGTGAGGTCCGGTCTGAAATGGCTGCCCATTGGGTAAGATCAGCCACATTAATCAGGCTCATATCCCGATTGACAATAATGGTCTGTAGATACGTCTGCAGCGGATAATGTGCCGGATTGTTCATGAGGATCAGACCGTCGAACCAGGAGTTCCAATGCGTTACGATGCAAAATAGGGTTAATGTCGCAATCGCCGGGGCAGATAATGGCACAGCTATTCTCCAAAGCGACTGCCACACTCCGCTACCGTCAATCCGCGCAGCTTCTTCAATCTCCGGCGGGATGTTCTTGAAGAAGTTGAGCAGCAGTATGACGTTGAAAATTGGCACTGCCGCAGGCAATATAAGTGCCCAGAACGTATCCAGGATGCCTGTCGCCCGAATCGTCATATACCAGGGAATCAATCCCCCGCTGAACAGCATCGTGATAATGAAATACCATACGTAATAATTGCGGAAGCGGAATGTGCCGCGCTCCTTGGACAACGGGTAGGCGACGAGTATGGTCAGCACCATATTGACCGGGACGCCGACCAGCACTCTTTTCACCGAAACCAGAAAGGACTCTACAAATTCCGGCTTCCCGACCACAAACCGATAAGAATCCAGATTGAACTCCACCGGCCACAGACTTACCTTTCCGGCATTTACCGCCGTGCTTGAACTGAACGAAATCGCCAGCACATTGATGAGCGGCAGCAGACATGCCAACCCAAGCAGAATCAGAAAAGTGTAATTCAGAATGAGAAAGACGCGCCGTCCAGGGCTATTATGTCTATTCACAGGTCTCCTCCTTCTTTAAAAAATCTTGTACCCGGCAAAGCGATAAGCCAGCAGATAGGAGGCTCCTATCATAATCAGTGACACAACGGATTTGAACAGTCCCACTGCAGTAGCGACACCATAATTGGCATCCTGCATCCCGATTCTGAACACCAACGTATCAATGATGTCTCCGCTAGGGTACACTTGGGCGCTGTACAAATTGAAGATTTGGTCAAACCCCGCATTCAGCACGTTGCCAAGGCTCAGGACCGTCATCAGAATAATGATCGGGAGCATACCGGGTAGCGTCACATAAAGCGTCTGCTTCCAGCGGCCTGCCCCATCTATCGAGGCGGCTTCGTATAAAGCCGGATTAATTCCCGTTAGTGCCGCAAGGAACACGATCGTTCCATAACCAAACTCCTTCCAGGTATCCGTCAGCACCATGGTGTACGGGAACCATTTTACATCGCCCAGAAAGAACACAGGTTTGATGTGAAAGAAGCTAAGCAGGCTGTTGATTACTCCTGTTGAAGGCGACAAAATATCAATCAGAATCCCGCTCAGAATGATCCAGCTCAGAAAGTGAGGGAAGTAGATGATCGTCTGAATGCCCCGCTGAAACCAGCGGACCCTCACCTCGTTCAGCAGTAGCGTTACCACTACCGGCACCAAGATTCCCGCAATAATCTTCATTAGCGCGATAAATACTGTGTTCCACAGCACCTGATAAATGCCTGGAATATTCAGCATGTATTCAAAATTGCTCCAGCCCACCCATGGCGAATGAAGAATCCCTTTGGCCGGACGATAGCGTTGAAAAGCCATCATAATCCCGGCCATCGGAATATAGCTGTAAATGAACACCAGCAGAAATCCTGGAAGAATCATTAGGTGATAGGGTAGCTCGCGCCAGTTGGGCCCCCGTAATTTGGAGCTTGGTACTTGCGGCTTCCCGGTTTTTCCTACCGCGACTGGTTCCATTCATTCACCTCTTTTGTAATGGCGCTGCCGCCAAGAGCCTTCCAGTTCTCCGCAAAGCGGTCAAATTGATTGAGGTCCCCGCCCATAACAATTTGCGTGAAGGTTTCGAGCTGCTGCTTTTGCAGGGTAGCGTTATGCTCAGTCATCCCGTCCGTAGGTGCGCCGAAGAACAGATCGTTTTGCAGCGTGTTATTCTTCGAATAACCTTCGAGTACAGAGAGCGAACCCTTCTCACCATACATATTCAGAACACCAAAGTAATTATTGTCACCGCCCTGCGCCTTAACCGAGCTATCGTAGTATCCCTTCTCCTCCGGGTTCAGCTTGGAAGGATCCTTGGTCTTCAAGGCGTCAGTGACATGTAGATAGGCATCCAGATTCTTGCGCGGAGCTTCTCCGTATAACAGGGCGTAGTTAAACAATGCGGTCCCTTTCTCAGCATCTGTGTTGTAGACATCCGGCTCTGCAGTTTCACCCCATAGTTTCTCAAGTGCCAGGTTCAACAGTTTAACCGCAGCTTCCGGATGCTCCGCACCCTTTTTCACAACGTAGTAGGAATTAATCGCAAAAGGCACCTGTGCTTTCGCCGGCTCCCCCGTCGAAGACGGAAGCGGTACAGCAATCCAATCCGCCTTCGGATCAGCGATCTTGCTATCCTGCAGCCAGCCAGCACCTGTATTCCAGAAGTATCCGTACAGCATGCCAACCTTGCCTGCCACGGCATCCTGGTTCACTTTACTCGGGTCCTTCGTACCGAACTCCTTATCGAGCAAGCCATCCTTGTACATACTCTGAAGGGCTGCCAGTGCGGTCTTGATCTCCGGCTGAATGCTGCCATACGCAAGCTCCCCATCCTTGTCGACCCAAATATTCGGATAAGCACCGTACCCGTTAAAGAACCCTTCTGCTGCGGCATAATAAGCCCCGGCATCCTTATCAGCAATATCCTTATTAAGTCCAAGCCCATACGTATCCTGCTTACCGTTCTGATCAGGATCGTTAAACGTGAAGGCTTTCGCCACAGACATCAGATCATCCATCGTCTTCGGTACTTCGAGACCAAGATTCTTCAGCCAATCGGCCCGAATCCACAGTACATCGGCTTGACCAAGACCTGAACCCATCATTGGAAGGGCATACAGCTTATCTTGGAAGGTCGCTGATTTCAGCGCATTGCCTCCGTCCTCCGAGAGAATCTTCTGGGTAAATTCAGAAGCGGTACTGGAATAGAATGAAGTCAATTCTTCTATTTGCTCATCTTCTACCAGGCGCTTTAGCTGGGCCGCATTCACTTTCATAATATCGGGTAGCTGGTCTGACGCGATGGCGATGTTCAGCTTTTGATCATACTGGGCTGTCGGCGTCGTCCAGTCATAGTTGATTTTGATCCCCAGTTCCTTCTCATAGGCACGGCTCCAAACGTTGTTCTGAAGCGACTCCCCTTCACTAAAGGTCATGCCATCCGAGATTGCGCGGACAGCTGTAACGGTAATAGCAGGTTCATATTTACCCATTGGATCAATATTCTCAGCTTGCGGCTTTGACTCTTCCGGCGCACTGTTATTGCTTGTAGCTTCGTTATTGTTGCCCGCACATGCCGTAGCCCCGAACATTAATGCCATCACTGTAATTCCGGTTACAAGCAGTTTTGCTTTCCCCACACGGACATCCCCTTTTTGTTTATGATAAGTACACTGTGATTATAGCAAGCGTTTACAAAAAGGAGTGACAGGTTATCATTCTCGTCTTGTATGAATTTTTTGTGCAATCAACGACACATCTCTTTCCTAAAAATCATCCACCTAAAAAAAGAAAAAAACCACGTAAGAGACCATGGTTTTGATAAGGTGTGGCAGATATAGGTTAATAGAATAAGTTCACGGAGTAGAAGTTTGCTTGAACTCACTAGGTAGCATCCCTGTTGCGTCTTTAAAAATCCGGCTGAAGTAACGCTGATCCGTAAAACCGCATTGTTCAGCAATCCAGTAAATGGGCTGGTTCGTATAACGGAGCAGTTGCTTCGCCCGCTCAATACTGACCCATTGCATATAGGACGTGAAGGACATCCGCATGACCTCTTTAAAGGATATACTAAAATAGCTTTGGCTTAAGTTCACTTCTCTGGCTAGCCCGGACTGCTTCAGTGGTTCTTCCCTGTCTTCCAGAATCAGACTGATGGCACGGATAATCGATACCAGAACCTCCTCATTGTAGCCGGAAGCACGCAGCCACTTTTGCAAGTGTTGACGCTGGATCACTAACCGGGATACGTTGTGGTTACCTGAACCACTCTCCGGTAAAAGATCATTCTTTTCAAATCGGGGGAATGCCTGATGGACAAAATCATACCAATTCCCGATCGCCGTCTGCAGGTCAAGTCCATTATTCTTCGCTTGCATGGTATTCATTAGACGCTCAAATTCCTCATCTGGAAATACCCATGCAAGTTTGTGCATTTCTTGATCCAACATCGCCATCGTCATCTCAGGCGCTGCTCCTGAAACCTCCAGTTCCGTCTCTGCCTGATTGACAGCAGCAGCGATTCGGCCTAGCAGAGCATTCAGGTCCTGATCCTCCAGTTGTGTTTTGACAATATAATCGATAGCGCCAAGGCGGAGTGCCTGCTGAATATAATTAAAATCCTGGTGACAGGTTAGAATAACCGCCTTGACTGGCGAGTGGATCTCATTCAGATGTTCGATGAGTTCAAGTCCCGACATCCCCGGCATCGTAATATCCGTTACCAGTAGGCGAATGGAATGAGTTTGCATGAACTCCAACGCCTTTTCGGCACTGGCTGCTTCCCCGACAATCCGAATGCCGTGCTGCTCCCAGGGAAGCATGACCCGCAAGCCTTTACGGACCAGACCTTCATCATCGACTATAAGAGCTTCAATCATTACGTACCCTCTCCTCCCTGATCACAGTAGGCAGCTTCATTACAATAGAGGTCCCCGCATCCAGATGACTTTCCACAATCCATTCTGCTGAATCACCGTAGTAAACCTCAAGCATTTTGCGTACATATCGCAGACCGATCCCTAAGCCGGACCCTTGGTCAATCCGTTCTTCACTTAACATCTCCGTCAGCTTCGCCGCCGGTATGCCGGAGCCGTTATCGCGCACCTCAATCATAAGCGTATCCGGATTTTCCAGCACAGCAAGCACGGTAATCTCACCCTCATCTTGATTAAAAGCATGATATAGAGCGTTTTCAACAAGGGGTTGCAGAATAAATCTCGGCACCTGTATGTCCAGAAGCTCATCTGGAACTTGAATGTCCACGTTAAATATATGGTCATAGCGTATATTTTGCAATTCAATATAGTCTTTCAAAGCAGCAATTTCCGCCCTTAATTCGACAATAATATTCTGCTTGCCGAGATTATAATGCAGCACTCTTGTAAAAATCGTCACTAGCTGCGCTATGTTGCTCTGACCCTGCATACGGGCTAACCATTGAATCGTATTCAAAGTGTTATGCAAAAAATGCGGGTTGATCTGCACCAGCAATTTCTCCACCTCGAGCTTGCCGCGCCGTTTTTCTTTTTCCTCTACGTCTGTAATCAGCTCATGTATGCGGTTTCGCATCTCTGTAATATTGTAAAGAATATGGTTAAATTCAACCAGCCCGGTATCGGTAGGAGGCTCAGCAACGCGCTGCTGCCTGAAATTCAAAATCTCATGATTCACCATACGCAGCGGCCGATACACCATGCGCCAGACGCCCCAAGCCAGAGACACCCCAAACAAAAGCGACAAAAGCGAGAACAGTATAAACTGCGAAATCCATTTGTTGATTTCATGCTTGTAATCCTTCATAGGCACGAATTGATATAGCTTCCACCCATGTTGTCCATTCGCTTCAAAAGCTTTATAGCCAGCGGGCAGCGGATGCTCCCCGTCTATGCCCACCGATGAGGCTTCCGGCAAGTTACTGAATAGAAGTTCGCCGCTGTCATTCATCAGTGTGTAATAGAGATGATCCCCCGGAGAACGGCCAGAGGTATCGGCAAATTGATCGCTGAAGCCAACAACCTTAATCTCAATATATACATAGAGCGGCGGCCTCGGAGAATTCTCCAGCTTTCGCATCAATGAAAATACAAGATTGTTATCCGTTCGGGTAAGCGTGTCGTCAGGACCGTAATAGGAAAAATTACGTTGCTGAAATAACAATTTCAAGCGCTCCGGTTCAAATCCGGCAAGATCCGGTGAATTCGGAAACATCACTTTCTGACTGGAATCCGGAGAATAGAAGAACATGGCACCCAAATTAGGATTGGAAAAGTTAACATTGGCCATAGAAGATGAGATATTCCTATATAGCGTAGAACGTTCATAAGGAGCAGTGCTGTCCAAAAAGCGTACGACATCACGGCCAATACCGCCCTCTATATCGAGGAGTTGGGATACCCTTTCCATTTCCTCGATTTTCCGCTCCAGCTCTTCCTTCTGCCATATCACGCTATTCTGCAAATCCTGATCGATCTTCTGCGTCTGTACGGTGTAAATCCAGCGGTAAGAAATAAAACCAATGACGACAATCGGAAAGATAGCCGCCAGTACCAGCACGAAGGCCAACCGCCCCCGCAGCGACCGGAAATTGAAATAGGTTCGGTTCGAATGAAGCAAGACAACACTCCCTTTTTTCTGCCCGCAAGCCAAGCTGATGACTCAAGTGTGTCACAAGTGAAACTTCCGCATATCCCCTCCATTATACCGTCCGATGCCTGCAGAACAACCAAAACATCTTTGCTTTATTGCGGAAAAAGAAGAGAAAATGGACCGGTTCAAAAAATTGTTTGATTTTTAATAATTAAAAGTGTGCTCATTGTGACAAATCACATGTTCTTCTGCGTTTCTTTAACGTATTGTAAAGTTATCTCAGGATCGCTGCACAGGTGACCCTAGCAATACAGGCATTGACATCATACCGTGCGACGCGTTCACACGATTAACTTATAGAGGGTGGAGAAGCATGATACAATCTTATGAACGTGATACTCAATTAACACTGCATTTGTACCGGGTATTCGCCAAGTCTTTCAAAAGCATCAACGAGCACGCCGTTACTGGTAGCAAAATCGAAGGCTTCAATCCGACAGCCTTCGCTGTTATGGAAGTTCTGTACTATAAAGGGCCGCAGCCGATCCAGCAGATCGGGGCCAAGCTTCTGCTGCAAAGCGGCAACGTCACCTACGTCATCGACAAGCTAGAGGAGCGCGGATATCTGCAGCGCAAGCCTTGCCCAACTGACCGGCGGGTGATCTTTGCCGAGTTAACAGCGGAGGGCGAACGTCTGATGAACGAGATGTATCCGAAGTATTCGGAGAGATTACATCTAGCGTTCAGCGGGCTAAGCGACGAAGAGAAGGAGCAGATGATCGTGCTGCTTAAGAAGATGGGCCTGCAGGCTGAGAAGCTGTCTCCGCTTCCGCGCAAGTAAGAGAATTGAGCAGTATAGCTACACGTGGCCACGCTAGGTTTTTCATCAAAATGTACTAAATAAAATGTACCTCCGAGTACAGAACAAAAGGCTCTCATCCTTCCACCGTTTGCGAAGGATGAGAGCCTTTTGCCAAGCTCTATAGCTAGTTTTTAAAGGTAATAAACAAGGATGGATTACGTATGTTAATCGAATGTAAAATTCAACAGAAGACCTGGCGTGATTCTGATGAAGTTAACACTGTAGGACACAAACTCACCCTGAACTGTCTTCTTAACAGTGAGAAAATGACCAATTTCCTCAACTAAGAGCATTTTTGTATCTTATATTTTTGGGATATAGGTAAAATAGGGAAATAAGGTCATTATTGTATCTTATTTTCGAAAAACTACGCTGAAAGAACTATTTCAGAAGAATTAAGATACAAAAATGTCGTTAATTGCACCCCTGACCCTAATTAGCTCTTCCCATGAAAATTAAGGTACAATGCTGCATTTGATCCCCAAATGAGCGGATTTTTTCGAAATATAAGATACCTTATCACCTTTGATTACAACAACCACGGTAACTTCACGTTTTGCACCGTCTGTCTCAGATAAACTATCGAGACAAGCTTTACGCATGATACCCTACGCCTTCTTCAAAGACAGACCTTCCTCTGAAGCAGAAGGCACTCCGCTGCGGAGCCCAAAGCTGAAGATCAAGGATAAGACAGAAATCACGGCCATCACGATAAACAGCGAGTGAAGACCACCTTCAAGTGCGCCGCGAAGTGTGCTCCAGGCTTCTCCTGATAAGGAGCTTCCGCCATGCGGGTTCAGCAATTGATTAATATCGCCCCCGGCGTTCTCCCCGCCCGGTTGTTTTGACAGCAGACTGTTAATCTTCAAATTAAGCCACGAACCAAAAATCGCCACTCCGACCGTCTGACCCAGTGAACGGGTAAAAGTGTTCAAGGCTGTAGAAGCTCCGCGCTGTTCATGCCCTACTGAGGACTGGGCAATGATAGTGAACACTATCGAAGCAAAGCCGAAACCAATCCCGGCCACTGTCATCAGGATCAACAGCAGCGCTTGCGATGAATGCCCCGCAAGGAAGATTAACCCAACTACGCCTACAGCTATGAAAAAGGTGCCGATGAGACCTGCCCGGCGGGCACCCGCGCGGAGAATCATTCGACCGCCCGCGAAAGAACCAAATACCCAGGCTACGGACAAAGGTGCCAGCACTATCCCGGACATCGTTGCACTTTGGCCCTTCACACCCTGTACCCAAAGCGGGATATACGTAGAGAGCCCGATAATAAGCATACTGACCAGTACATTAGCCACTGTGGATACGGAAATGTTCCGGATCCGAAACAGCCCGAGCGGAAGCATCGGCTCAGCCACGCGCCGTTCTACCATGACGAACACAATTAGCAGAATTACAGATGCCCCTAAGATGGAGAGCAGCAGCGGCGAAGACCAAGCTAGATTCTGACCGCCGACCGTAAGCCCAAAGAGCAGCGCACTCATCCCGGCGGCAAACAGCAGCACGCCCGCGACATCAATATTTGCTTTCCGGCGCACTTTTCCTTCCTTCAAATAACGCGCGATGAATACAATAGATAGCAGGCCAAAGGGCAGATTGAATACAAATACCCAGCGCCAGCTTAAATAATCGACGACATACCCGCCAAGGAGCGGGCCAATCAACGAGGAAATCCCCCAGACAGAACTTAGTAGTCCTTGTTTTTTGGCTCGCTCTTCAAGAGTGTAGATATCACCCATAATCGTAAAGGTCATCGGAATCAGCGCCCCGGCACCAATCCCCTGAATAGCTCTGAACACAATCAGTTGTTCCATACTTTGCGAAATCCCGCACAACAACGAGCCCAGCAAAAAGACCGCGGCACCGCCGATAAAGACAGGCTTGCGGCCGAACAGGTCGCTGATTTTGCCGAATATCGGCGTGCTGACAGCCATAGCCAGCAGATAAGCTGTGAATATCCAGCTCAGCCATTGAATGCCCTGAAAATCACCGACGATCGCCGGACCGGCAGGGCCAGTTACGGTACCCTCAATCGCAGCCAAAAAAGTAGCCAGCAGGACACCAATCAAAAT
The DNA here is from genome assembly GCF_042887565.1 of Paenibacillus sp. NPDC057934. Taxonomy (NCBI): domain Bacteria; kingdom Bacillati; phylum Bacillota; class Bacilli; order Caryophanales; family Paenibacillaceae; genus Paenibacillus; species Paenibacillus sp. NPDC057934. The sequence goes on along the minus strand of NZ_JBHVPB010000004.1, from coordinate 493,819 downwards.
AAGCCGGCGTTCTTTTTCTCCCATGTCGCTCACTTTAATCCTTCTCTCTCTAAGTAATCTCTCCGAAAGTCTTGACGGAGCAAGGCGTACAGAACGGAATCTTCATAACCTGAGGGGGTATGACGGTACTGCCTCAGCAGGCCCTCGCGTTCGAAGCCCAGCGAAGACATCAGACGTGCAGCTCTTGTGTTGACGGGATGACACAGTGCCTCAATCCGGTTCAGTCCCATCTGCTCGAACCCGTAATCCAGCAGCAACTTTAGCGCTTCTGTCATATAGCCTTGTCCCCAGTAAGCTGGCGCTAGATCGCATCCGAACTCACCACGGTAAGCACCGGGCAGCTGCCAGTAATTGAAGCCACAGCTACCGACAACTTGTCCGCCAGGCAGCACGATGCACCAGCGCTTGCTTTCTTCCTCTAGCGCCATTTGTAGAAGAAGCGCCACCAGTTCACGGGTTTCTTCCACGGAGGCCAGCGGTGGAGCCCCCAGCCAGCGGGCAACACTATGATCACTCCAGATGGCATGCAGTGCATCTGCGTCATCCATCGACAACGCCCGCAGCCTCACTCTGGCCCCCACTAACTCAGGTGTCTCTTCATTGTGTGACTCCACGCTCTCGCCTCCTCAACTTTACTTATTATACATCAATTTGCAGACCTCTCTTGCAGAAGAGAGGGCATATCCATGAAATACTGTATTGCACACAAAAACAGCGTCGTTAATCAGGCAGCAATCAATACCCGACTACAGACGCTTATGTTTAATTATCCTTACCGAATTAACCTGTAGTTCCTGCCGCCTTGACCGGCTTCAGCACTTCCGTGCAGAGAACCCCCAGCTTATCCTGTATAGCCTTAAATTCTTCAATGCCTGTGCCTGTGATGCTATAGGCATCATCATGGGCGGTCAGGAAATTCTCTTGGGTCAGCCGTTCCAGTTCCTGCTTCACTTCGCGTTCAGCCACCCGGTACCCTAGTTTCTCCAGTTCAGGCTGCATCCCCGTAATCGTCAAATCCTTCTCATGTGCAAAATAGAGCATGTGAATTCCTACGAACAAGTTCTGTACATCGGCGCGCATATTCCACTCCTTCCGGCCATGAGCCTTCAGTATTTATTATTGCATTACCCTTAGGGGTGCCAGCGGAAACATAGTCCCTTCACTTTCCAGTCAATGGATACCGGCTTGGTCAAGATTTCATGCTTCATCCGCTTCAGGCTTGACGTACCTTCCGGGCTGTACTATGTTGGTAGATACAGTTAAGGAATTATACTGACTCAAAGGTACAGGATGGTGATGCTTTATGTTTCAGGCTATGCCTTATGATGGAACACGCAGCGAGCAATTCGAGATGGTTCTGACTCAACTCGCGGCACTCATCAAGGACGAACCGAGCGCGATGGCCAATCTGGCTAATGCCTCAGCACTGCTTAAACACGCTTTGCCGGACACGAACTGGGCCGGCTTCTACTTATTTGATGGCAATGAGCTGGTACTGGGACCCTTCCAGGGCCTGCCCGCCTGTATCCGTATTCCGCTAGGCCGTGGAGTATGCGGTACAGCTGCATCGGAGCGCCGCACACTGGTCGTGGACGATGTCCATACCTTCCCAGGGCATATTGCCTGTGACGCCGCCTCCAACAGCGAGATTGTGGTTCCACTGATCAGAGAAGGCGAACTACTCGGCGTTCTGGATATCGACAGTCCGCTCAAGGATCGTTTTGACGACGAAGAGCGCCGTTTTCTGGAACGGTTCGCAGCGATTATCGTGGAAGCTATCTAAGCCCTTTCGTCTCATTAAAAATCACAACAAAAACGGCTGCCCCCTCCGTAACAAGAGGCGCAGCCGTTCTTTTGTTTATTTATCTATTATTGCCACTAGAGCAAGACGGGACGGATGTTCCAAATCTCGGACGCATACCGGCTAATGGTATTGTCACTGGAGAATTTGCCGGAATGGCCGATGTTGATGATCGATTTCTTAATCCACTCTTTACGATTGCGGTAAGCCAGATCAATCTCGACCTGGGTCTCGACATAGCTGGCAAAATCCTTGAGGACGAAGAACTCATCATTATTATCCAGTAGCGAATGATAGATGGTCTCAAATTCCTGAGTGTGATTACAGATTGGCCCCGGTGTAATCAACTGGTCCAGCACCTCTTTGACCCTGCCGTCGCCGTTATAGACATCACGAGCGTTATAACCGCCATGCTGGTAATAATCAAGCACCTGCTCCGCCCGCAGGCCGAACAGGAACATATTATTGTCGCCCACCATTTCATGCATCTCCACGTTAGCCCCGTCCATCGTCCCGATCGTTAACGCACCATTCATCATAAATTTCATGTTCCCGGTGCCGGACGCTTCCTTACTTGCTGTAGAGATCTGCTCGCTGACATCTGCTGCAGGGATAATCTTCTCCGCCAGGGAAACCGAGTAATTTTCCAGGAAGAAAATCTTCACCTTGTCTTTGATATCAGAATCATTGTTGACGACATCGGCCACGGTATTAATCAGCTTGATAATCCGCTTCGCCAGATGATAGCTTGGTGCAGCCTTGGCCCCGAAGATAAAGGTGCGCGGCACCATATCCATCGAAGGATTGTCTTTGATCTGATTGTAAAGATGGATAATATGCAGGATATTCAGCAGTTGACGTTTATAGGCATGCAGCCGCTTCACTTGAACATCAAAGATGGAATCTGGGTCTACCCATATCCCATGCTTACTGTTGATATATTCAGCCAGACCGAGCTTGTTGCGGCGTTTAATACCAGCGATTTGCTCCTGGAAAGACGCATCCTCACCGTATTTGATCAGCCCGATCATCTCTTGCGGATGATGCTTCCAGCGGGTACCGATAGAGTCATTAATCAGCCCAGCCAATTCAGGGTTGGCGTGCAGCAGCCAGCGCCGGTGAGTAATCCCGTTCGTCTTGTTGTTAAAACGATGCGGGTACATCTCGTTGAACAGCCGCATTTCACGCTTTTTCAGAATTTCTGTGTGCAGCGCCGCGACCCCGTTCACACTGTGGCTGGCCACAATCGCCAGATGAGCCATACGCACTTGATCGTCATGAATAATCGCCATCTGCGCGATGCGGTCCTGATCACCAGGATAGCGGCTCATCAGTTCGCCACAGAAGCGGGCATTGATCTCCTCGATAATGAGGAAGATACGCGGCAGCAATTCTTTTACCATCTGCAGCGGCCACTTCTCCAATGCCTCGCTCAGAATGGTATGGTTCGTATAAGAGACCATACGGGTTGTGATGTCCCACGCCTGATCCCAACCAAACCCCTTCTCATCCATTAGAATCCGCATCAACTCCGGGATCACCAGCGTAGGATGTGTATCGTTGATATGCAGGGCTACCTTGTTCGGCAGTTCTTCAAATGACAGACTCAGCTTTCCGAAGGTTCGAAGGATACTTTGCAGCCCTGCGCTGCAGAGGAAGTATTGCTGCTTCAGCCGCAGTAGCTTGCCTTCATACTCTGTATCATCAGGGTAGAGGAATTCCGAGATGGATTCAACGGATCGTTTGTATTCCAGGTATTTGTGATAATCCGATCCGCCCAGCACCCCAAGTGTCCGGGACGGCTGCGTAATCGACTCTGCGCTCCAGTTGCGCAGCGTGTTCACATGCCTGTGATCAGCACCAATAATAGGAATGTCGTAAGGCACCGCCCGCACGGCCTCGTAGTCTTTATGCGTAAAGATCAATTCTCCATCCTTGGCATCCGTCTCCACCCGTCCCCAGAAACGCACCTCCACAGCCTTGTCTTCACGGCGCACTTCCCATACGTTGTCCTTCTGCAACCAGTAATCGGGCAACTCCACCTGATACCCGTCAACAATCTTCTGCTCGAACAGACCGTATTTGTATCGTATCCCGCATCCATGCCCCGCATATTGCAGGGAAGCCAGCGAGTCCAGGAAGCAAGCTGCCAGACGCCCGAGACCACCATTGCCGAGGCCCGCATCTGCTTCCTCCTCTTCAACATCCTGAAGGGTAAAGCCGAGTTCGGTCAGTCCCTCACGCACAAGTTCCAGCACACCCATGTTCAACAGGTTATTGCCGAGAAGCCTGCCGATCAGAAACTCCATTGAAAAATAGTAAACCTGCTTATCCTTATCCACCTTATACTTCTGATTCGTATCTGCCCAATTGCTTCCAGCGCGTTCGCGGATCATGCTTCCCAAAATATTGTAGACATCGGCGTTCGAAGCTTCTGCGAGCGGTTTGCCTAAATTTCCGATGAGTCTCTCGCGGAACACTTGTTTGAAGGTTTCTTTATCGTTAAACAACAGATGGTTCCTCCTAACAATGCTTTTTTAGTAAAACAACCGACAGACAACAACCGGATTACCCGGATTTCTCCTGCTAAATCTTGCTGCTCTTGGCGATGACGAATGGACGTTTATGATCTCCGACAAGGATACGTTCCCTGCTGAGATGGACGTCCTTATCCATAATGACATTCTCAATAACAGCATCCTCTTCAATCACACATTTCTGCATAATGACCGAGTTGATAATCCTTGCGCCCTTTCGGACCTGTACTCCACGGAAAATAATGCTATTCTCCACCGTACCGCCGATAATGCAGCCGTTAGCCACCAGCGAGTTGCTGACATTCGCGCTCTCCAGATAACGGGTTGGCGCTTCATATTTGATCTTCGTCTGCACCGGATTCTCCCGGAACAGGCTGAAGTAATTGTCCTGCCGGAGCAATTCCAGGCTGTTCTTGTAATAGCTCTCTAAAGAATTGATAACAGCATGATAACCATGGTATTCATAGGCGGCAATTTTGAGTTTGTGGCGCTGCTTCTGGATGACATCCCGGAAGAAATAACTCTCCCCATGGGCGATGCAGTATTCAACCTTCTCCAGGAACAGTTCTTTTTCCATAATAAAAATATCAAGATAGAGGTTGGGGTGGTCCTTCTCGTGGTGAATTTCGGTGACCTGTTGATCTTCATCGCATTCAATACGTCGGCACAGATCATGCTCCGGTTGGAGATGCTCGATTTTCTTATAGACGAGTGTAACGTCAGCGCCTTTGTCTAGATGATAGCGATAGAGATCCTGAAGGTCGATCGTATTCACGTGCTGGCTGCCCGAGAACACGATGTATTTGGCGGAGGCCCGCTTGAAGAAATCGAGATTGTTGTGGTAGTGCTGGAGGTCACCTTGTGAGGTGTCGGTCGGGTCGTTCCAATCCGGAGGTAAAATAAACAGTCCGCCATGCTTGCGGTTCATATCCCATGACTTCCCGTCGCCTAGATGGTCCATAAGCGATCGGTATTTGCGGCGAACGAATAGCCCTACGCTCTCCAGATCTGCACGCATCATATTGGAGAGCACAAAGTCAATCAGGCGATAACGGCTGGCAAAAGGCACGGCTGCGCCGCAGCGGAAATAGGTTAGCTCATTCAGCTTGTCGAGTTCATGATCCAGATTGATTACACCCATCAGTTGCTTCATCGGATTCCACCGTCCTCTACATGGTTATATGGTTTTGGCTGCAACGGAAATACGTTTTTTGCTTCTATCGTCGACCAGCAGAATCTCTTCCTCATTCTCCCGCTGGGTGCCAATCTCCATATAATCCTCAATCACCGTGTTCTCGCTGATGATTGCTTTGTGTATCCGTACGTTCTTGCCAATCTTGACCTTGGGCATGATCACCGAATCCGTGATTAAACTGCCCTCACCAATCTCCACGCCGTAAAAGAGCACCGAGTGCTTAACCTCACCATAGACAATGCAGCCCTCGTTAATAATGCTGCCGGAGACGTTGGCTCCGGGGGCCACATATTGGGCCGGTTGGTTCGGATTGCGGGTAAAGATGCGCCAGCCGGGGTCATTGAGATTGAGCGGCGGCTCGTCACTGAGCAGGTCCATGTTCGCTTCCCAGAGACTAGTCACTGTTCCCACATCCCGCCAGTAGCCTTCATACGGATATGCATAGAGCGACTGGCCGTCCGCCAGCATCAGAGGGATGATATCCTTGCCGAAATCATGGGAGGAATCAGCGTTTTCCCCATCCTCCAGCAGGTGCCTCCGAAGGACTTCCCATTTAAAAATATATACGCCCATTGAAGCAAGTGTGCTTTTGGGCTGCGCGGGCTTTTCCTCAAACTCGTAAATCTTGAGGTCATCCTCCGTGTTAAGTATGCCAAAACGGCTTGCTTCCTCTAGCGGAACGTCGATCACCGAGATTGTGCAATCGGCTCCCCGCTCCTTGTGGTATTGAAGCATAGCGTTGTAGTCCATTTTATAGATGTGGTCACCCGAGAGAATCAGCACGTGTTCCGGGTCGAATTGCTCCACAAATTTGAGATTGCGGTAAATCGCATCTGCCGTTCCCCTGTACCAACTGCTGCCGTTCTCCCGCTCATGCGGCGGCAGTACGAATACCCCACCGTTCTTACGATTCAAATCCCAATCACTGCCTACGCCAATGTATGAGTGCAGCACAAGCGGTTCATATTGCGTAAGTACTCCCACCGTGTCAATCCCCGAATTGGAGCAGTTACTCAAAGGAAAATCAATAATGCGATAGGTCCCCCCAAAATAAACAGCTGGCTTGGCAAGTGATTTGGTCAATCCCTTCAACCTTTTCCCTTGGCCTCCTGCCAATAGCATGGCTACCATTTCTTTTTTCTTCATGGAAGAGCCTCCCTTGACTTATGGGTATTAAAGCTTCTGCAATAAATAAGGTTGAGTGATTAAGAAGTGGAATGGATAGAATGACGCCTGAAATCAAAATTCCAGAAAGAAGTGAACCGCAAAGAAATGAGTTGAGATAGGAAACTTAGACAAGGTTACAAACGGGGAAACGGGGTCGTTCTAATGGCCTACCTTGACTGGAGAGGGCTCTCCATACCGGGTAAGTTATTCTTATTGTAAATTGTTCGCTAGCCGCCGTCAAAACCCTTTCTCACAGGAATGAAAAATAAGAAAATATAACCCTATTGCCTATTAAGCACATGAATCTCTTATCCTATTGATTAACCACTGCGCATCATGTTGAAGAAAGTCGTTTTTGTAAGACAGAGAAGCCTGTACCGATCTTCAGCAAACGTTCAAATAGTTGTGGCATAATAGGGTATCAGAACTTTGGAGGGATCGGTATGAAGGCTACCCAAGGCGTCAGGCTGCTGCTAGTTGATGATGAGCCGCATATTCTGCAGTTTCTGGAACTGGGCTTGGTCAATGAAGGTTTTGAAGTTAGAACGGCTCCCGACGGGCTGACGGCTATTGCCGAGGCCGCTGATTTCAAGCCACATGTCGCCATTCTAGATGTCATGATGCCAGGAATGGACGGTTTCGAAGTGTGTCACTATCTCCGTTCAGAAGAGAACGATATCGCAGTGATTATGCTGACCGCCAAAGACGAGGTCGATGACCGCGTCAAAGGTCTATCTATTGGTGCGGACGATTATATGATTAAACCGTTCAGCTTTGAGGAGCTGCTGGCAAGAATACAGGCCCGGCTGCGCAACCAATTCCCCGGGCTGCTGGGTGAGGTACGCCTCGGTCCCTTCCGCATTGACGGGAGAGGCAAGGAAATCCGTTTCCGCGGTGAGGTGCTGGAGCTGTCACCCACCGAATATGAGCTGCTCCAGTATCTTGTAATGAATCATGGTCTCGTTCTCAGCAAACCCATGATCCTTGACAAGGTATGGGGGTATGATTTTGGCGGAGAGGAGAACATCGTAGAGGTGTATATCCGTTCCCTGCGTGAAAAGCTGGGCGATAAAGAACATCGTATTATCCGTACTCTGCGCGGTGCCGGCTACCGGGTGGATCTGGAATGACCGGGCCATCGCGTAAGGGAGGCAACCTTGGAGTGACGAGTGGACGAAGTAGACTTCGCACGGTATGGGATCGTTTTGCTCCCCGTTCCCTCCGCAAACAGTTGTTGTCCATCTCGCTGCTGATCCTGTCCATGCTGCTGCTGCTCATTGGTGTATTGCAATATATCCTGATGCGCAACTTCACCTATACGAACAGAGCGGAGGCTATGGAAACTCAACTGCGGTCTGTTCCCCGTGAGTTTTTCTTTAACTTCTTAAATTATTCCTTGAGGGATGAGGCCGGTACAAACAAGCCTAATGAGAATTTCGGCGGCGGGAACGGTAGCCGCTTCGATAATCCGGCCGGAAGCATAGTGCCCGGCAACTTCCGCAACGGTACAGGACGGCCACTATTGCTGGACGCCCACGCGACTCTTGCCATCTACAGCTCGGATGGCACCTTCAAGGATTTTCAGCAGGATACGCTGTCTACGACGGCTGCTCCCAGATTAACCAATGAAGAGTATCAGGAACTGCTGAAGCGGACACCCGATCGGGCCACAGGTAAATATAAGCTGATCACCGCCGAAGACGGCAGCGAGCACCTTGCTGTCTTCATGAATCTGGGCAGGCCGGGAAATTCAAGGCTGCTGCTGCAAATGACAGTGGAAACCGGTCCGCTGAAGGATATCATCCTGCAGCAGCTATTCATCTTCGCTGCCTTGTCCTTGGCAGCTCTGCTCGCCGGCTTGTTCTTGTATCTGCCTGCACTGCGAAAGACACTCGTCCCCCTGTCCAATATGGGGGACGCCGCCCAGCGCATTGATGCCGGCAACCTGAATGTGCGGTTCCCGGTGTTTCAGGGGCAGATGGAGATCGACAAGCTGTCCCAATCGTTCAACGCGATGCTTGAGCGTCTGGAGGTCTCCTTCCGCAACGAGCGGGAAGCCAAAGAACAGATGCGGCGCTTCGCCGCTGATGCCTCTCATGAGCTGCGGACTCCCTTGACCTCCATCCACGGCTTTCTGGAGGTCCTACTTCGCGGCGCCGCTGACAACAGTGAGCAGCTGTACAGCGCGCTTAACAGCATGCACGGCGAATCGAAGCGGATCAACAAGCTAGTCGAGGATCTGCTGCTGTTGGCCCGTATGGACGGCGCACCACAGCTGCGCCTCACTGATCTTGAGCTCGGCGGCATCTTGAAGGAGATGACGCCAGGTCTGCTCGTGCTGGCCGGGAACCGCCGGGTCAGCTTCGATATTGCCTACGGCATCCATGGCCTCTATGATGCCGACAAAATCAAACAGGTGATCCTGAACCTGTTCCACAATGCAGTGCAGCACACGGATGACCAGGAGGGCGTCATCCACATCGCACTGCATGCCCGGGGGCCGCGGGCGGAGCTGACCGTGAGCGACAACGGCTCCGGCATCACTGCCGAGCATCTGCCCCGCGTCTTTGACCGCTTCTACCGCAGCGACTCCTCCCGGACCCGCAAATACGGAGGGTCCGGGCTGGGCCTGTCGATCTCGAAGTCCATCGTCGAGGCCCATGGCGGGGACATCAGCGTCACCAGCATTCCTGGTGTAGAAACAGTCTTCATAATATCCCTCCCTTGTCTGGAAGTAATATCCAAATAGTGACTATTCAAGTTATAATAGCAAGTGCCGGAGATACGCCGGAGCTTGCTATTTTTGTTGCCTGAGCAAGGTCATAGAAAGAGCTGGGAGCCACCGGTATATTTTACACACAGCTAGGATTTGTAAATTTTGGCGCATGCTTCGATGTAGTTTTACTGCGTTGAGGGTTCAAGGCGTTTAGGCTTCGTCAAACTTAGCATATGCTCTCGGAGCTGTTTTACTGCGCTGAAGGTTCGGGGTGATTAGGCAAGGGTTAACACTAAAGGTTATTCTTAAGAGAGGTGAATTCACAGTATGAAGAAGCTTCTATGGATATTATGTTCAACAGCGCTGGCAACTATCTTAATCACGGGATGCAATACCAATAAAGCGGAGAATGCAGCGATTCAGGCTGCTGAAACCTACAAAAATAAAGAATACAACGTGGCAGCCTCAGATAACTTGCTCTCTATCGAATCCATTGAAAAGCGGAATGAGGAAATGAAGCCTTTTTTTACAGAAAACTTTTCTAAAAAAGCAATTGCTACCCGCTATACAACCTTACCCGTAAGTGTAGCTCATACCCATCAGGCGTCGGTTACATCAGAGAATCTTAAACTCACAGTATTAGATCAGACGGATGATTGGACCGATTTAAAGTATACGGCTGACCTTGTCTTATTGGACCAAGAGAAGGAGAGTGTGCGGGTTCCGTTAGAAGGGATTTTGACTTTATTGCTTGTGGATGGCAAATGGCTTGTGCAAGGAGATAGGTTTGACAAAGCTGCGTTTCAAAAACTGTTTTAAACAACCAGTTTTTATGGTTAGAGGCAGTTGGAGACCGGTTGAAGGCTGGCTAGGGACCAGCTTGGGAACGGTTTGAGACTGATTTGAGACTGGTTAAGTACTTTTGGAAACTAGTTGGAGACTGCTTGAGACTGCTTGAGACTGACTAATGACTGGCTGCGCTCAAAGTTTAGTCTGATTCACCGCCTATAACTGGATTTTCTCCCGCTAATTCGCCGTCATACCCGAAAACTACTGCAATAACTGGAATTTCTCCAGTTATTCTGGCCTTGCGAGGTCATATCTGCTAAATTACCGATGATTAACGGCAGAATTTCCAGCTAAATAATAAAAAAACAGGATTTCCCTCAGATTTAACTGGAGAAAATCCTGTTTTTGAAAGGGGGATTGCCCACAGCGCAAACATTCGCTGGAAGGGCATCCCCTATTTTAGTAAAACGAGCAAAGAAGCCTTGAGCATTATTTGTTCAGCTGAATCTTGCGCTTCTCCTGAACCACCTGCGGCTGGCCTCCGTATACCTCCTGTACGATATATAGCGGACGTCCTTTAGTCTCGTCGTAAATGCGGCCGACATACTCTCCGAGAATGCCGAGCATGACTAGCACGAATCCGTTGAACGTCAGGGTGATGCCGATCATCGATGCCCAGCCTTTTACTACAGAATCCGTAAAGATCGCCAGATACAGCACATCCATCAGGTAGAGAAAACCAGCAGCCGACAGTACCCCACCAAGATACCCGGCCAGCTTCAGCGGCTTGTACGAGAAAGAAGTGATTCCATCCAGGGATAGTTTGATCATGCGCTTCAGCGGATATTTGGTCTCACCGGCAAGGCGTTCGTCGCGCTCGTATTCGATAGCTTTTTGCCGAAAACCGACCCAGCTGACGAGCCCGCGTACAAAACGGTTTTTCTCGGGCAGACGCTTTAGCTGGTCACAAACTTTACGGTCGATAAGGCGAAAATCGCCCGTATCTACCGGGATTGATATATCCGTGGAATAGCGTAGCACCCGATAAAATAGGCTTGCCGTCCATTTTTTGAACAACGATTCCCCGCGTCGCTTCACCCGTTTGGCATACACCACTTCAAAGCCCACTTTCCATTCTTCTATCATCTCCAGAATCAGTTTCGGCGGGTCCTGAAGATCCGCGTCAATAATGACAATCGCATCGCCCTGGGCATAATCCATGCCTGCCGTGATTGCCACCTGATGCCCAAAGTTGCGGGACAGGTCGATCAAGCGGACGCTCTCGTCCCAGTGGCTATACTCCTCGATCATGTCTGCACAATGGTCGGTGCTGCCATCATTCACGAAAAGAAGCTCGTACGGCTCACCCGTTGTGCCCATTACTTTTTTGATCCTCCGGTACGTCTCTTGAATAACTGCTTCCTCGTTAAACATCGGTATGATAATGGAATAGCGTATGGTTGCACTCATGGACGCTACCTCCTTTTAGGGGAATGATCAAGCACGCCCGGCAACTCACAGGCCGCAGCGTGCTTGCTTGTTATGCTATGGTTAAAGTCATACTTTTACTTCAAGGTGACCTCGTATAGGGTTCCACTGTTGGCCGTTGCACCTGCTCCCTGCCAATCCGCAGCGGGCACCTCGGTTCCATGCTCGGTAATCCATGTTGTCAGTTCGCTATTTCCGCCCCGGCCGCCGCCCATCCCACCGCCGGAAATGAGGAAATATTTCACTTTCCCGCTCTCCACCAATGCCTTCAAAGAGTTGGGCGTGTATACCTGGTCAGAGGCATTAAATCCGTTAAGAATCACTACGGACGCATTGTTGTCGATGATATAAGGTCCCGCTGTCCCATAATCCATGGCCGCGAACAAGTATTGTTCGCCGGAATTATGCTCCTCCAGATAAGTCAACAGAGCTTCGTTAACCCCTTCGCTGCCGCGTCCACCAAAGCTGCCCCTACTGCCAACGAAGTTGCCCACACCACCACCGAAGTTACCCGTACCTCCACCAAAATCGCCGGCGCCGCTACCCAAGTTATCTGCACCTCCGCCAAAGCCGTCCTCGTTGCCACCAGAGTTGCCTGCACCTCCACCAAAACCGCCCGTGCCCCCACCTAGGCCCCCCCTATCGTCCCCACTGCCATTTGAACCAGCATTCATTCGCATACCGCCCGGGCCAGAGTTGCTGTCAGGTCCCGCAGCCGGGGTCATGCTGTTGGCACCATAGGCAATTGGTGTTACTGCCCAGTAGAGGGGGCCGATCAATAATACCAGCAGCCCGGCAACCGCCGTTGTATGCACGAATGATTGCTCTTTACCCTTGAAAATAACGAGCAGCAGGGTCGCTGCAATGCCCGCAGCCAAAATCCCAATGGACCATCCGCTGCCGATAGTACTGTCGTAAGGGTGTAGAATATACCATTGAAGGGCCACCGTGGCCAATATGGCTGCCGGGAGCAGCCAGGAACGCCAGCCGGAGCGCTCACGGTACTGACTCCACAGCTGTATCCAGCCTGCACCAGCCAGTGCGGCAATCGGTGGAGCCATCATGATCAGGTAATACTGGTGGAAGAACCCGGCGATGCTGAAGAAGCCCATTACCGGCACCAGCCAGGCCAACCAGAAAATCGCCTCTTTATGCTTCTGCGTGAAGTTTCTTCTGCGCAGATTGGCGAACAGCCCGATGCAAGCAAAAGCTACGAGTGGCAGTAGCCAGCTAGCCTGACCAGACAGGTCGGACTGGAAGAGCCGCAGCGGTCCGGGCGTACCTGTGTGGAACATTCCACCGCCGCCGAATCCGCCTTGACCTCCCTGGCCCCAGTCCCGTTGTCGCCCATCGGAGTTCATGCCATTTCCCGGAGGAAAACCCTGCAGCCCTCCGTTCTGGCCACCGGTAGAACCTCCGCCTGGCTGTCCTCCTTGACCCGTTTCTTGCCCGTCGTCTACTGTGCCTGGTCGCCCTCCCTGCGCTGCTCCTTGCCCGTTGTCTACTGCACCTTGCTGACCGTCCGTAACGCCAGTGCCTGCAGCGATGCCGCTGCCTCTACCGCCCATGCCTCGGGCGCCATTTGCGCCACGTCCAGCCATGCCGCCCATCCCGGATCTGCCGCCGTCCACCCCGGACGCGTTGCTATTTCCCCCGTCCATACCAGACGTATTGCCATTGCCTCCGCCCCGCGCTTCTCCATTCCAAGCGGACATTCCGTTTCCGTTCATATTAGGCATGCCGCCACTACCACCAAACTCAGCGCCGGTGCTGCGATCTCCCGTTAACCGTGAGACTCCGTTATACCCAAAAGCCAGATTAAGCACGGAATTGGTACCACTACTCCCTATAAAAGGACGTTTATCCGCCGGTATAGCGTCGACAACTACCGCCCATGACAATGAAACTACCAGCATGACTGCCGTACCTGCTGCCAGCACACCTGTTTTTCGCTTCCAGCTCACCTTGGCTGCTAGGAAATAGAACAGGTAGAATGCCGGAAGCACCATGTAGGCCTGCAGCATCTTTTCATTGAACCCAACTCCAATCAGCGCGAAGGCGGCAAGAAGACTGCCTATACGATTGCTTTTAGTCCCTCTAAAAAGAAACCAGACTGCCAGCAGCAGCGTGAATACCAGCATCGCATCAATGTTATTCGTGCGGCTAACCGCCGCAGCTACCGGAGTCGAAGCCATCACCAATGCGGTGATACGTGCAGCGCTTCTACCATAGGTTGGTTTAACAAGCAAATATACTAGCAAAACTGAGCCTACTCCAGCCAGCGCCTGTGGTAAAATCACACTCCAGCCATGTAGCCCGAAAATCAGGGCAAAGAGGCTCTGAATCCAAAACGTTACCGGCGGTTTATCCACCGTTACCGAACCTGCCGAATCCAGGGAAGCAAAAAAGAAATTATGAAAGCTCTGCAGCATGCTCCCTACAGCTGTTGTGTAATAGGTATTAGCATAGTGATCATTCCAAATACCATAGCCATACAGAAATGCTGCAAGGAGCAAAATAAAAGGCAAAATAAGATCGCGTTCCTGCTTTTTGATCGTTGACATACGTCCCCCACACTCCCATCGCTCTTGAACTTCATCATGCGGTGCACCGCTAATTCGTTTCGATGTTCCATGTTCCGCAGATGTAGTATCGCATCCGTACCTTAATGGACAATGAGTGCCCGCTGAATGTTTGCTGAATAACTTTTTCAGGGATGTTGCAGCGGTGGCAATACCTGAACGACTACATTGGTTGCATACTGCAATGACTACAATAATTGCAATGGTTGCAGGCGTTGCAATAGCATAACGAAAAAAGCCCCACTGCCCTTTTCCGGGTGAGCGGAGCTTCCATCTAATATTTTTATTCTTCTATAAGCCAAGTAAAAGAAATTAACAAAAAGCGAAGATGAACGAACGGGGAAATTTGGAACCGTAGGCGCAAAGCACTCGCCTGAAAGCATTCCATAGGAAAGTTAGCAACGGAACATAGATTGTCGACAAATTTCAACATCTAGAGGCGGAAACTCCCCTTCACCATTCGTCTTAACAGTGAAAATGAGGGGCCACCTCCTCAACTAAGGGCATTTTCGCACCTTATTTTTCTCCAATAAAGGAAAATAAGGAAATTAAGTGCATTATTGCATCTTATTTTCCGAGAAATCACACTAGACGGGGTATTCTGAAAGATTTAGGGTACAATATTGCACTTAATCTCCACTAACCCTTAGCTGCAGAGGATTTAAGGTACGAAAATGCCGTTAATTGCACTTCAGTACTGCTTATTTAAAACAGTCAAGTCCTGCACATAGCAGCCACCTTGTTGACTGTATTCCAGTTGCGCGCCGTGATAGGCATGCCAAGAATTTTATCCACAGGGACTTTAAAAAGCGCCGACTTACTCACACTGATCTCATACAATGTGTACATCTCCTTGCCGACCAAACGTATTTTGTCTGGTCCATCTCCATGTGGAAGCAGCTTCTCCAGCGCCTCCGCCGATGGCTCTGCTGCCAGAAAAGAAACGTACAGCCGTTTGAAGTCCTCCGGCTCGCTCAGATCAAACGGGTTATCCGTGATAACTCGCTCCAATTCCTCCTGTGTCCGTATAATGACGGAGACCTCAAAGCCGAATACTCTCTCAATCTGCTGCTCGATGGTTTTGCCCACTACACTATACGAGGTTTCGCTGCTCTCGAAAACAACGTTGCCGCTCTGAATATACGTCCTCACATTCTCATAACCAAGGGATTGGAACATCACCTTCAAATCCTGCATCTTAATGATTTTGTTGCCCCCGACATTAATCCCGCGGAGCAATGCAATATAGGTTGACATCTCATACACTTCCTTATTGGAGTAGAAGTTAATCAGTGGTGAGCGTTGCCAGACGTTTACGGATTTCCTGTACCAGCTGCTCTTTCTCAGCCATTGGAAGCCACTCTGTTAGCCTAGCTGCGGCGACTGGAAGAATCCAGCGTTCGATCTCTTCGCTAGTTTGCCCCGAGAGCTTCAGATATTCCCGTAGATACTCCTTTGTCAGGCGTTTTCTAATAAAGCCGATCACCAATTTGACAATGCCGGGCGTCGCCTCAGGAACTACCCCCATGCTGAACATGACGACAGACCTTGCAGCATCCCCGGCCGGATCTCCGGCAACACCAGTCATCCAATCAATAATCCACACCTGTCCATCCATAAGTATATTATCCGGATGAAAATCGCCATGACACAGCTTGCCACCCACCGGGAGCGTATCCAAGTAAGAGAGAATGGCCTGTTTCTCCGACTCATTCAACAGGGGCGCTTCGTGTATGCCCCATTTCAGCCTCTCCTTTTGCAATCCAAGATCGTCCCCGGCTTCTAGCGTATGTAGATCGTAGTGCAGCTTTGCCAGCTTGCGGGCATATTGACCAACCTTCCATGGACTTTTGCCAAGTAAGGCCAATAATGACGCACCCTCAATCTGCTGAAACACAATCCCGTTCCGCCCCTCGACCTCTGCCAGCTCAAACGGCTGCGGAGTACGAATCCCTCGGGCATGTGCGAACAGGCTGATTTTATATTCCCTCGTTACATGATCTAACGGAATTCCTTCCCGGTACAATTTCAGCACCTTGCGAGCCCCATACTCCCAAATCTCCGCTGTTCTGCCCTCTCCAATCCGCTTTCCCTTCATGCCGTTTCCCCCATCTCCGAATGGTTCAGCACGTGACTATGGATTGCTACTTCAGGCAACGCTGGAAAAATTCATGATACATATTAATAATGACAATTAGTATAGCCAATGACTCTTTGACGTTTCCGACTTCCAAAGAGTGATTAGCATCGTCTATCCGGTACACCTTGATATTACGCAGTCCGGCCAGTTCACGGGAATGTGGCTCACTAAACAATGGATCGGCACTGCCGTAGATCACACTGCCCCGACTTTGTTCAATTAATGGCAGTGCATCCGGGATCGGGGTTAGATACAGATGCTCAATCTGTTGGCTGGCCTTCAAGGTGGCGGCGGTTTTACCGGCAATGACCGTGCCAATGCTTTTGCTGATAAACAATATCTTCTCATACTTGGGTACAGAGGTGATGGCATTCGTACACTCTTCCACAATGATGCCAATATCCTCTCGCTTCATCTCTACCCTGGCACTCTGATAACCATATTCGAGCTGAAGGGTGTCGCAGTTATACTCCGCAGCTACCTTGGCGGCATATTCCAGCAGCGGGCGTTCTGCCGAATAATTTTTACCGGGAAAAATAACCGCCAGTACCTTAGATCCCCGCGTAATATGCTTGTGGCGTACCTCTCTCCCCCAATATGAGGGCATTACAACGCTGTTAACACTCATAGATGACGCTCCCTCCTGTCAGCAATATGCTCACACGGTTTTGAAATATTTGAAGAAATCTATCGTCTCCTGATAATCCACCTTATCAACAGTCGTAACAAATGGTCTGTTGTTCAAAATGCCCGCGGCCTCCAGCACCGATACACCCCCGCAAATACCGCCAATGCCCTTCCCGGCTGTATCTAGATCACGGAGCAGTTTCAGTAGGGCTTCCTCCTTAACGATCTCCCCCGTTTCACCCCTAGGGATAATCAGAAGGTCAATATCTTGGACGTTTACCTCTTGAAGCGTCTTTGCCGGATTCACGGAGAAGCCCTCGCAGGAATTTACTGGTGAAGACCCAAGACCCAACGTGTAAACCTCGCCTTGCCTTTTCATAAAATAAGCAGCCAGTACAACCTCAAACTGCACGAAGCTGTCATAGAATAAGAATATATGTGTTCAAAATATAAAGACTCTTCCACTTTACAGAAATCTTTCACATCACACTTGTCTATAAGTATAGCTATTTTACATAAACATTGGAAATGACAAAAAGGGCTCTGATGCTGCGAATTTTTAACGCCTAATTCGTTGTATAATAAAAACGGAACCTTCCGCTCGGATCAATGATCTCCCGGATTTTCCGCCTAAACGTAGAAATCGTATGATTTTAGTAAGGAGACTTGCCATGACACCATTCACCCAAAAAGTAATCGAAGTGATTCAATCCATCCCTGAGGGCAAGGTCATGACCTATGGAGGGGTCGCCCGTGCTGCCGGCAGCCCTAGAGCCGCGAGACAGGTCGTCCGCATCCTGCATTCCATGAGCCGCAAATATAAGCTTCCCTGGCACCGGGTGGTTAATGCAAAGGGCATGGTTGCTCTCACCGAAGATGAGGCCGGCACGATGCAGCGACTTTATCTGGAGGATGAAGGCATCCTGTTCGACTTGAAGGGTGCCATCAACCTCGAGCAGTTTCAATATCTTCCTGTGGACAATCAGGATTAACCCCTGCCTCTGGAACGCCCCTGTCCTGCACCATTCCCCAGCACATTCAGCAGACAATACATTGTCGCGTAGATCACTAGCAGCACCAGCGCTATGAACAGGCTGAAAAAGACTGATTGCCGGTTCAAGCTGTCAAGTACGAGTTGATAAAGCTGGTGCCTGTCGGTAAGCACATCCCAGCTGTTGAGCCGGTACACCCTGCCGAGCAGAACCCCGTATCCGCCCAGCACACAGGCCGCGAGGACGAATATCCAGGACAATAACAAATTGCTTTTGCGGTAGATCACGGCCTGAAATTGATATAGCGAGAAGAACCCTGTTAGCCAGCCACTCCAGGTGAACAGCAGCAGCATGACCATATCGTACCAGTACCGGTTCTGAATCACTCCGTGGACAATATATCTTCCCTTCTGGGCCGTCAAGTGTACAAGGTCAGTCATCAGATACGGAGCGTTCGGGAAAAACAAGAGCCAGGCCACGCCCAGCGGAAGCAGCCATATTCCCCCGATCCTCCGCTTATCCAGCTCATGGGCAGCCATTGAGAACAGAAAGGGAATCCAGGCCAGGAACAGATTCCAGATCAGAAAAGCATAGAACGAATCAGTCTGAAGCGATACCACACGGTATACCCCAAGTGTAGCCACTGACAGACCGGCCAACAGCAAGAATACTTTTGAATAGTTCAGTTCCTTCATCAGGCTCAGTCTCCTTATCTTCTAGGTATAACGTTCAATTAACCTACATTGTACAAATTTGGAACAAGGTAGTCTATATGCCAAAAAGGACTGCTCCCAAAGCCGTAATGGCTTAAAACAGTCCTTTTATTATGATCGTCACCGCGAACATCTTTTTCAATAGTTCCCCTGCTAGTCACCACGCATACCTTCCAGAAGCGAGATCGCATTGACCAGATGGTTATCGAAAATTTGTCTGGCTACAGCCAAAAGATCTTTAATCAGAGGGTCACGAAGAGAGTAAATCACGGAAGTGCCTTCCTTCACACTAACGACTACATTCTTCGCACGCAGAACGGCCAGCTGCTGGGATACAGCAGAACCCTCCGAACCCAGAATAGCCTGCAATTCGTTCACATTCTTCTCTCCTTCACTCAGAAGCTCCAGAATGCGGATACGCATCGGATGGGCCAGCGCCTTGAAAAACTCCGTCTTAAATTGCTGAATTTCGTAGTTCATAGACATTTTCTCCTCGAATAGCATTACTTCTGAAATCTAATGCTATCATAGCATAGCCTTATCCGGTCTTAAACTACCTGCCCAATCGCAGTTTATTCTAACTCGTCTTTCAGCTAAACGACAATCGGATAGATGCCCGGTTCTTTCACTGAAATACTAGCAAAGATCCCCAAGGCCATAGGTTCGCCCAGGCTCTCGAACATCAGCACACTCTCCCCAAGCCGCAGATAACCCG
Source organism: Paenibacillus sp. NPDC057934 (assembly GCF_042887565.1). Classification (NCBI taxonomy): domain Bacteria; kingdom Bacillati; phylum Bacillota; class Bacilli; order Caryophanales; family Paenibacillaceae; genus Paenibacillus; species Paenibacillus sp. NPDC057934. The sequence goes on along the minus strand of NZ_JBHVPB010000004.1, from coordinate 474,357 downwards.
TTCCGTCCTCGTCAATATCCTCCAGAATACCGGTAAAGACAACTTTGTCCCCATCTATGGCAATCCCGGCTTCCCCCTTGTCGGCAGGAACGATATCCACCCATCGCATGAAGAGCTGGGTCAGCTCGAACTCCACGTTGATCTCTTCCAGTGGTGTCGCATGGGTGCCATGCCAAATCCCCCGGCCTTCTCCGTATGCTGAAGTGAAGAAAATTTCATTCTTCCTGAGCCCGTTCCGGGTCACTGTTATTCTCATTTCGTAATCCCCATCCGTATAAGTATTCAACATTTATTATACATGAGCCTTGGAACGAAAGGGATTCCTGGCATAGAAAAAGGATGTCCCCGCCTTGGCAGCATAGGACATCCCTTGATTTGTACTCTTTTTTATCTTACCTGCTCCGCATTGTAGACTTTAACGTCCAGCGGTGCAGACAGGAACTCGCCGGCCTGACCAGCAAAACCTGTGAAATGACTGCTGGCATTGTGGGCCGCTACGGCCTCGGCATCGCGCCAGGTTTCCACCATGATGAATATATTGTCCTGTCCGGACTGTTCGTACAACTCGTAGGCGAGGTTGCCTTCTTCTGTCTGCGAAGAGGCGATCAGAGGCTTAACCTCAGTCAGGAACTGCTCGCGGCGCTCCGGCTTCACATGAAAAACTGCATGAATAATAATCATCGTCTTCTGTCAGCTCCTTCTTATTTCCACTGGGCAACTTTTTCAATAGGCAAACGAACCGAAGCATAACCTGCATCCGCAGCTTTACCGATAGAGATCAGCATAACCGGAACATAACGTTCTTTATCAAGTCCAAAAGCTTCAGCAATTTTGTCTTTCTCATAACCACCGATAGGGTTGGTGTCGTAGCCATGTGCATGAGCGACCAGCATCAATTGCATGGACACGAGTCCACCATCAATCAGCACGGTATCCTTTTTAACTTCACGCGGCAGTGTTGGAAAATGGTTACTCAGGACACTCATTTGTCTTTCTTTTACTTCCGCTGGCATGAATCCGCGCTCCACGGCGGCACTGAAAATCTCCTCCGCATAATCAAAGTTGTTCAAATCCCCAAAGACGGCAATCACAGCTGCAGAAGTCTCCACCTGGGATTGGTTGAATTTAGCTAGCGGCGCCAGAGTGGCTTTGCCTTCTTCACTCTCAATGACAAGAAAACGCCAAGGCTGCAAATTGACTGAAGAAGGTGCAAGCGTCGCTTCGGTCAAAATTTGCGTCATTTCTTCCTTACTGATTTTGACCGAAGGGTCATACTTGCGAATGGAGCGGCGTCCAGTGATAATGGATTTGAAATCGTTAAGTTGTGTATTGTTCATATGAATGAATCTCCTTTGATTGATATAGGATGTGATCTACAGTTGCTTAATATTCTGCTGCATCCGGGTCAGCATATCGATAAGTGCGGTTCGCTCCTCCGGTGTGATGCTGCTGAATAAGTTGCTGATAAAATTCTTCTTTTCTTCACATAGCGAGGCAATTCTCCCCCGTCCTTCCTCTGTGAGGGAGACCAAGGTAACCCTGTTATCTTCAGGATTGTTGCGCCTAGTAATCATTCCGCACTCCTCAAGTCCTTTCAGGTGGCGGGTAACGGCAGCTCCATCTATATCCACTTCTTTTTGCAGGAAAGACTGACTAATCTCATCACCATCGTAAAGCTCATGAAGAAGGCGAAGCCGGGTTGGACTAATGTTCACCAACCGCTCAAACTTTGGACTAATGGCTTTGCCAAGGCTCTGCAGCAGCTCGAAGATCTGCTCTTCCTCGGGGTATTTTTCAGGCAAAATATACCTCCTCATTCCAATGAATTGTGCACAATCAATCAGACGATAACTATATTACTCATAAATCATTGACCTGTCAACTAATGTGATCACACGCCAAAAACAGGGTTGCTTTTATGGGCAGAGAATTCTATAGTCTGAACTAAGGAGGAGGATCTGTGAATGAAGATAGCCCTTATTCAGCTTGATATAGCTTTTGGCAATCCAGAGGCTAATTATGCTGCGGCAGAACGTAAAATTCGAGAGGCGGCAGAAGACAGGCCCGACTGCCTGATTCTCCCCGAGCTATGGACGACAGGATATGACCTGACCCGGCTTGGAGAAATCGCCGACCCGGAAGCACGCACAACCAAGGCATTCATATCCGCACTTGCCAAGCAATACAGCATTAATATTGTGGCGGGTTCCGTGGCTAACAGACATCCCGGCGGCGGTGTAACCAATAGTATGTTCATTTTTAACCGTCAGGGAGAGCTAGCCGGGGAATACAGCAAGCTCCATCTGTTCCGGCTGATGGATGAGCATCTCTATCTTCAGCCAGGGGAAGCCAAAGGCTTGTTTACTCTGGACGGTGCATCCTGTGCCGGACTGATCTGCTACGATATTCGCTTCCCTGAATGGATTCGCGCCCACACCGTACAAGGCGCGGAGGTACTCTTCATCAGCGCCGAGTGGCCACTGCCGCGCCTGTCTCACTGGAGAGCGCTGCTGACCAGCCGCGCGATTGAAAACCAGTGTTATGTCGTTGCCTGCAACCGGGCCGGAAGCGATCCGGCTAACACCTTTGCAGGACATTCCATGATCATTGACCCTTGGGGTGAAGTCGTCTGTGAAGCTTCTGAGGGCGAGGAAATCGTTAGCGGCGTGATCGACTGGCAGAAGGTGCGCGAGGTACGAGCCCAGATCCCGGTGTTCTCGGACAGACGGCCAGATCTATACGTCTAAAACTAAATTAACCATGTTGCAGCATACATATAGAAAGGGCGTTACGAACACTGGTTTCTAACCAATCCTCCGTAACGCCCTTTCTGTGTGCTCTGTAGTTATCATCTACAGCTGAGAATAACGTTCCCGCAGCACCCCTGCGGCATCTTTGACACGCTGGTCGCTGTAGTCCAGCTTATATCCGGTCTCCTGTTGGAGCCTGCGTGAAGGGATCAGCTCTGTCGCCCTGCGAGCCAAAGCCTCCCTTATTCCGCTACAGAAAGCAGCAGTGGTCGCTGGTCCGCCCAGTTCGCCCAGCCCGGCGATGGTCTCCGGACGTACCTGCGGATAAGACAAGCCGTGCTCCCCTGCGGCTGCGTCCTCATAGAAGCTGCGAATCAGTTCGCCGCGTTCCAGTCCAGAGCCGGAGACTACCACAAAAGCATGCACGAAGAAGGACTGACTCTGTCTGCGCTGGGCAATCCCGCAAAATTTGCGACCGCCAATGGAGAGGTCGAAATCTCCCGGACAATAAGAGCCCACGACCTCCTTCGCTACAATCTGTGCCGCTGCCTTAGGATGACTGACGGCTACGGCTTCCGTAATTACAGTCGCGAGTAGCCGGAAGTCGTCATGAAAGTCCAACTTGCCTTGGCTTTTGGGCAAGATGAGGGATACATTCACAATCCCGGCGTCCAATGGCACAGCCGCGCCGCCAGAATGCCGGACCGCCGTGCGGATGCCACGGCTCTCCAGCTTGTCCATCGCCCGGGCAGCCCCGGGTAGTTTGCTGTCACGCAGCCCCAGAGCTACCCCGCCGGGATGACTCCAGAGATGCAAAGAAGGAAGAACCAGACCCGCTCCTACATCCCGGCATAACATCTCTTCAAAGGCGAACGGGAGTAATAAATCGCCACCACCCTGCGCGGACACAGAGTACCCACCTTCTCCGAGTTCTTCCACTTCGTGCAAATGCTCAAACAACCCCATAACCGGCGGAAGCAAGCTCCCTTCCCCTTTAGTTTTCTCATTCCATAGTGTCATGTTCATGAATAACCCCCGAGCGCAGTTCTATTCAATATTCTGCCGTAATCATAATCTCATTGTAACCCATCTGCCTGCCCTCGCGAAGCTTGAAAAGAGCCTCCAATCACGCTATCCTTAACCATCGAGTTTAACTTACATAATCCTTGAATTTGACTCAACCGCAGGAATCTAATTAAGTTGACTTTTGGGTAATACTATAACAAACAACTAATAACATTCAGGAGTGGTGCCGCATGACAGCCGAACAGGCTCCGAAGGGCAGACCGGCAAGCCAAACAGAGCAATGGGAGCACGCGCTGAATCTGCTGTATCTCAATTTTCAAGATTATAGCAAGGAAGCGCTTCGCAAATTTGCCGACGAGGATATCCATCAGGCCAGAGTGAACTGTCGCAAGCTGCTGACTCTGTTAGCCATACTTGACCCGGAGCATTCCTCCGGCCTGTACCCTATATTCAAAAAAGCCCAGAAGCGGCTCGGTAAGGTCAGGGATGCCGATGTGCTGATCCAGTCCTTCAAGGAAAGAAGACAGCAGGCTGAGACTGATGGCAAACCCAAGACAGTCAAACTGCTAACAGCTGTCATCAAGCATCAGAAACACACGCGAAAAAAGTACCGTGAGCAACTGGCGCAGGATCTGCCGAAGCTGGCCAACTCTGCCCTGGATGAGCGATGGGAAGTTTTCCTGAGCACGCAATTAGAGGGCATGATCGCCAGAAGAGATGCCAATGTGGTGATGCGTGAGCTGGAGGTAGCATTTGAGCAGAAGAAACAAGCCTGTAAAGGCCTTTTCAACGACCTGTCTTCTCCATCGGAGGAGGCTTTCGAGACACTCCACAAGCTACGGATTGCCGCTAAGGAACTGCGGTACACTGCCGGGGCAGCAGCTTTTACACTGAACCAGAAGTTTCAGGCCGATGAGGGCATCTACAAAGAGGTTCAGGCACAGCTGGGGGAGATCAACGATAAGCGGATCTGGCTGCAGACTTTGAATGAGATCGGCCGGAAAAAGCTTGATGTCGGTAAAAAAACTTGGGAATCCTTCACCGGTGAACTACGGGCAGAAGTGCTGGTGGCATTGCAGCATAATCGTGTACTTCCTGTCGGGGATAGCAAATAAACACCGCACCAGTATTTCAAAAAAAGGCGTGAAAGACAGATTATCATCCTGCCCTTCACGCCTTTAGCTTTTCTTAATGCGTTGCTTTCGCACCGCTATATTTATTCAATACGCCTTGGTAGACAGCTTTCGGCTGAAGACCGACCAGCTTTTCCATCGGCTGACCGTCCTTGTAGACAATCACTGTCGGCAGCCCCATCACGCTAGCTTCCGAAGCCAGCTCCGGCAGATGATCACAATTGACCTTAGCGATGGTTACCTCTTCCCCATACTCTCTGTCCAGTTCTTCCAGTAATGGAAGCAAAACCTTGCAAGGCGGGCACCAGGGCGCTCCGTAATCTACCAGCACTATACCCTCACCGCTCAGTTTTGACCGCAGACTATCGGCTTGCTCTACATCGAAAATAGCCATACTTAATCCCTCCTATGTTCCTTATCTATAAGGATATCCTGATCATGCTGTTCTTCCTGAATCGAAGATATCCGCTGCTCCAGATTCAGCTTGATCTGGTTCAATTGCAAAATCTGCTTTTCAATCTCTTCCAGTTTACTTTGGTACACCGGCATCACTTCCACACAGAAGGACTCTTTATTCTTCAGTACACAATTCAGGAAACCGGCGATCTCCTCCGTGGACAATCCAAGATTCAAATACAATTTGATGCTCTCCACAGTCTCTATAGCAAGCGGCGAATATTCCCGATAACCGTTGGCCTGACGGACCGGTGCAATTAAGCCCTGACTTTCATAATAACGTAATGAACGGACACTAACGCCCGTCTGGCGTGCAAGCTCACCTATTTTCATGGCATTCTCCCCGGGTTCATGAGAAATGGTCTACACATAGTATAAACCCTCACATCAGTGTGAGGGTCAACCTATTTTTTTGAAAAGAGACCGCCTATTCCGAAGTTGTGCTGGAGGCCCCATAATCTTCAATATTCAGCTTCACCTCATAAGTAACCGGTGCATGGCTGAAGACCTCATCCCAATTCTCTTTCACTTTGTTCCAAACGGATGGGTGCTGAATCTGAAGGATCTTGCCGAATCCGGCAACATCTGCCTGAAGCTCATGCTGCATTTTGTGCACAGTAGTTTCGGCCAGTTCCTGCACCTTCTTCTGTATTGCCTTTCTAACTTTTTTTAAGGTTCCGTCCTGCAGTCTCTTCCCGCCAGTAAAATAAGTCTCGGCAATTCTACCTTTCGACTCCATCGAGACATGAAAAGAAATCTTGTCCCCCTTTACGCTGGCTTTGATTTTGCTGTCCATCCCTGTGATCTCATACGTGACGAGCTTATTATTGTCAGGATTATAGGTTTTGACGGCACCGCCCTTCCCTTTTCCTGTCAGCCAGATCAATCCATCCAGCCCCGCTTCGTCCAGGAAACCGCCGAGCTTTCCGGTAGACCCCTTGATAACTGCCACTCCCGAGAACTTGACTTCTTTCCCCGATACGATCACATTTTGCAGGGCAAAACTACTATGACCGTGCAGCGGACCCACCACCTTCGCCATCGATACAGGCTCCCATATCCTTGTGATCCGCTTTCGGTTATTGAAGGTGCCATTCAGCACAAAAGCAGGAGTCTGGCCCGGGAGCGAATCCCGAAAAACATCCCGCGCCTTGCCTTTACTGATGAGCAGCAGCACGCTTGGCCGAATATCATTATCTCTGCTGAAAAATTCGATGAGTTCGGAGAGCTTCGTTGTCCGTGCAAGCTCTTCTCCAATGACGATAGTTTTCAGATGATGACCGATGGGAAGACGGCTGGATCGCAGCGAGAGCTCACGCACCGCCTCAAAGATAGAATCGCCGGTCTCCGTAGCGTTATAGTAGTTTTTCGACTGTCCTCCCTCCTTCTTGGAACCGATGGCCCCTTGAGGAATGAGAAATTGATAGGTACAGGAGACTTTATATCGCTTCGGGTAATCTCCACCTTTCTGTGTAAAGTCCTGCTCTGTCTCTGTCTCATCCGCGATATCCAGGGCGACTCCCGCTTCCATATTGACATCCTCGATCGGCGAACTGCTCCAGCAGGAAGAGAGCAGCAGACAAACAACAATCAGCAGGCTCAGACTACATCCTCGCTTCAAAATCCGCTTCATTAGCGCGCCCCCCTCAAACGGGCAATGATCAACAGAGTCAGCGGCAGTGCCCCGAATAAAATCATCGACCAGTTGCCAATTCCACTGCCAAAGGCAAATAAACCATTCAGATTACGGGGGCTCTCTGTCACGATATAGATAACGGGCAGCAGTGTAAATAAACAATGATTCAGAGGGATCTTCGTCAATTGCGACAATCCGAGCGCCGCTCCATAAAAGGCAATGCAGAAGGTGCAGAAAATCTGCATAATCCAGATGGTCAACCATAAGGATTCGAAACGCTCGAACACCAGATAGTTCACTTCAAAGCTGCGAATGAGGTCAATGAAGGGCCAAGTCCGGGTAACCACACCATCTACGGAGAAGGCTCCGATACATAGCACAACTGCCACAATATAAAAAACCATAGCGATTAGTGTAGCAGAAACAACCACCTTCATCGTCTTTTTCGGCTTATCCATAAAAGCAACCAGAAAGAGCAGCGCTTCCCCGGAGGTGAAAGTTAATGCTGTTGGCTTAACGGACCGCCAAACCGGACTCATGCCCTGACCCAGTACAGGACGTAAATTGTTGATATCGACGATCTGCAGACTGAGCAGGCACACGCCAAAGAACACAGTCCAGGTAATGGGAATCATCAATCGGCACATGCGAGAGACCGCATTGATCCCTCCCCTGCATAAATAAAGGGCCACCCACATGAAGATGCCAGTAATCGCCCAGTTGGGAGTTCCCTCCAGCAGAAAAAAGACGGTCACTTCCTGCACGGTCCGCATCTCGTAACTAGCAATGCACACAAAGTAACCAATGAGTACCACTCCCAGCAGAATCGCCAGCGGCCGACCGATGATCTTTCTACTGTATTGATAAACAGTCTGACCCGGGAAGCGCTGACTGAGTCTCGCAATGATCAGTCCCATAATCATGGAGACAAGCCCCCCAATGATCACAGAAATCCAGACATCAGGGGTTCCTGCTTGCTCAACAGTGGTTCGAGGAAGGGTGAATACACCTGCTGCAAGTACATAGTTCACCACAATAATGATTACCTCGGTCGTTGTTATCCGGTCCTTCGTATCCATATTTAAGCCTTTCACCTCCGTTGCCATGATTAGATTTGCTTATCCTTTTCGAATCGGGTCTTTCGACTTCAATATCGCAGGGCGGCGCTTAAGCAGATGCAGGGGCAGCCGGATAATAAAATCCTTCCAGTCCTTTAGATGAGAGGGTACCGCCAAGCCTAGATAAGGCACCCCAAAGCTCTTCAGCTTGATTAAATGGCTGCTCAGCAGCAGGAAGAAAAAGATGACACCGTACATCCCGAACACCGCTGCGAAGAACATCGCTACGAAGCGCAGCAGCCGTAAGGTGATGCCTGCACTGTACATCGGCATGGCGAAGGAAGAAATGGCCGTAACTGCAACGACGATTACGAGAATAGGACTGACAATTCCCGCCTCTACCGCAGCTTGGCCGATAATCAGACCCCCGACGATCCCCATTGCCGGACCAATCGGCTTCGGTAGCCGTAAGCCAGCCTCCCGCAGAATTTCAATGGATACTTCCATGATCAATGCCTCAATCAACGAGGGGAAGGGCACGCCCTGACGAGAGCTAACGATGGATATCACCAGTTTGGTCGGAATTAGCCCGGGATGAAAAGAAAGAAAGGAGATATACAGAGCCGGAGCAAACAGTGAAACCATTGCCGCGAAGAACCGTAATGTCCGTAGCAGAGATCCTGCCATCCAGCGGTCAAAATAATCTTCGGGCGATTGCAGCAACATCCCGAACGTCACCGGCATAATCAGAGCAAATGGGGTCCCATCCAGCAGGATCGCGGCTCTCCCTTCCAGCATGGCGGCCATTACACGGTCAGGCCGTTCGGTATTCTGAATCTGTTGAAAGGGACTAAGAAAGTCATCCTCGATCAGTTGCTCTACAAAACCGGACTCTTGTACATCATCAATATCTATCGTGAGCAGCCTGCGTTTGATCTCCTCCACCAGTTCCTCATTGGCTATATCCCGGATATAGGTGAGAACAAGCTCCTTCTCCACCTTTTTGCCTACGGTAAAAGAAATCATTGCCAGTTCCGCGTTCTGTCCATGCCTTCTCAGCATGGCCGTATTATCACTGAGCGTCTCATTAAAACCAATACGCGAACCGCGCAGGAGCGCTTCGGATACCGGCTCTTCCCCGCCTCTTGTTCTGCCTTTGGGCGTGCCCAGCACGAACAGCTCCTTCATGCCGTCCACCATCAGCACAGCAGAACCGAACAGTACCTTTTTCAGTGATTTTAACGGATCAGTAGTGTACTCTATCTCCGAGACATGAATGACTCGCTCAACAATAATCCGTTTCAGTTCCTCCGCTGCTGGTGCCTCAGTCATCCCTTCAAAGGGTAGGACCGCATTCATCAATGGCCTCAGAATGTTGCGGTCCATGCTGTCCTTGTCCGTCAAGCCATCCACGAACAGCAGTACGGCCTTGATCTGCAGAGCTCCGATACGCAGCTCCCTGATGTTCACGTCTGCCATATCGCTGCTGATCTCCTTGAACATCTGAAGGTCCCCATCTATATTGCCTGTATAGGATCGTTCTGGCGTCTTTTGTCCATCATTGTTGCCAGATTCACCACTCTCCCCCATTCCTGCAATGAATGTAGTTTTGTTCGACTTCGTACCTTCTGCACCTTTTGTACCTTTTATAGAAGTTGCTCCTCCATCCTTGTTTGAGGCGGCATTAGCCTTCTGGCCCCGTTTGCTGACTTTCCCCTCAGAACTTTTGATCCAGTCCACTGTCAGTGTGATGACTATGGGGACAATCAGAAGAATAAGTCCCTGGAAAAGGACGCTCCAGCCGGGGAACCACCCCGTGATCACGCTCCACATTATTACCGCCTCCTGCTTAAGAGCTGTAGCCATATTTTTACCGAAGCAGGATTATTCATGCACACATGCAAAAAGAGCCCAGTCTGCGGGGATTCCGCAGTTGGACTCTTTCAAGGGTCATACTATCTTATAACCGTATGATAACTATAGCCGGGCCGCAGCCCATAATCCGCTCCGCAGGATCAATTGGCGGAACGGCTCTACCGAGAAGGATGGCAGATGATGTCCAGGCATGAGGTAGACCACACGCCCTTGACCGAATTCATGACACCAAGCCGCTTCTCTCATCGCGCCTTCATGGAGATATTGCGCCAGCACCGTTGTCTTGAAATGCGGCTGCATTTCAAAATAATATGGCTCATCGTCAATAGCGAATGACTCGATGCCCTGCACAATAGGATGCTCCCGCTGCGGGAATTCGATTTGGAGCGTCGTATATTCCGGATGATGGGTGAAATATCCGCCCAGCACCGTGCCAAGCTCCTGCGTACGCTGCATGGAGATTCCGTTATGTACGACAAGGAGTCCGCCTCCTCCGGCGACAAAAGAAATCAGAGCCGCAGTTTGCTGTGGAGTAAGCGGCTGATCCGAGAATTCGGTATAGGAAATGATCAGTTCGTAGCCAGCCAGCGTCTCGGGATTCAGAGAATCCAGGTCCTCGGTGCAATGCACCTCCACCTCACCTCTGAAGATACTCTCAAATTCACGGTCTACATCCTTGAACGGGTGATACTTCACGTTAGAGTAGCTGCCCAGGGCTAGCGCTTTTATAGTAGTCATTTGTACACATCCTTTGGTTAGAATAATTACTTCTTAACAAAACCCTACCAAGGCCAAGGATTGCCCTCCAGATCCAGATACGCAGGCTCTTCGCCTAAATACTGCTTATGGTTCTGTACAAGCGCCATAATTTTGTAGGCCGACTCTTCTGGCGTTGTAGTCGCATTCTCATCGATCTGCCCACCCATGTAGGTCTGGAGCCAGCCGGGATGGAAGATCATCACCTGTCCACCCAGTTCCTTCAGATGATTGTGCAGCAGAGAGGACTGCATATTGAGCGCCGACTTGGACATACAGTAACCATACATGTTAGTGCGCTTGTTCCGGCCAACACTGCCAGCTTCCGACGAGATGTTGACTATTAATTTCTGCTCGCTCTGGAGCAGTAGCCCCATAAGTGCATTACTGACTCTCAGCGATCCCAGCGTATTGACATTATAGATACGCTGCATCGCTTCAATATCCATATCCACCAGTATCGAAGCATTATCGGAGGATTGAATAATCCCTGCATTATTAATGATGATATCAACATGCCTTGTTCTGCTAGCAATCATTCTTGCCACTCTCTTGACGCTGTCACTGTCCCCAATATCAAGCGGAACCAGGTTCAATTGATTCGGGTACTGATCCTTAAGCGCTTTCAGAAAATTAGAATCTTCCAAGTATTGACCAGCAAATACCTGATACTGATTCTCCAGCAGCCAGCGGGTAAGAAACAGTCCCAGTCCCCGGTCTGCACCGGTAATACAAGCAACCTTATTCATTGCTTTGGTCACTCCCATCGAATGGTAATTATTTCATTAACCCCCTCACCTTAGCATGCAAAAATGGATTTTTCAATACCTGCCCGTCCATTCGGCGGAGCAGCCATTTTAAACACGGATAATAATTTTTTTGCTTTAATTTTTAACTATGTTACAATCATGATTACAGGTTGCCAATCGCCCTGATAATGCCTTGAATTTAAACAAAAAACGTACAGGAAGGTGATCCATTTGTCTATTCAACAACTGCATACACTGGATGATCTACAACAATATGTTGGGCAGCCAGGCAAGAAGCTGCTCTTCAAACACAGCACAACCTGCCCGATCAGCGCCAAAGCGCATGAAGAATTCCAAGCCTTCCTTAAGGACTCGGACACTACAGCAGCCATCGTTCATGTTATTGAAGATCGCCCGGTCTCCAATCAAATTGCCGAAGATTTCGGCATTAAACATGAATCGCCACAGCTCTTCCTTCTTGAAGACAGCGAGGTTCGCTGGAATACATCCCATTGGAAGATCACTAAAGACGCTATCAAAGAGGCTGTAAACCAATGAGCGAACAAGTGATTGTCTATTCCACATCGGGCTGCAGCGACTGCAACCTGGTCAAGCAATTCCTTACTGAACAAGGCGTTCCCTTTGAAGTAAGAGACATCATGACCAGCGCTACTTATCAAGAAGAAGTTGAGAAACTGGGCTTCATGGGCATTCCAGTGACCGTATCGGGTACCCATGCTGTCAAAGGGTTCAACCACGAGGAGCTTAAATCGCTGATTGAATCAGCTGCTAAATAATTTAATACATTAAGCATGTTGCTCTTTATACAAAAGGGGGATCTCTCAAGCCATCAGGCTGCAAGAGATCCCCTTTCTATTTTACCGGAGGCGAAGTTTCGGGCCTGTAATCTGCCGCAACCAGCACATCGACATGACGGGCGGAGCGCAGAATTTGCTTGGTCACATCGCCCCGCATCCATTTGCGAAGCCATGAACGCCTGGATTGCCCGATAATAATCTGAGTGCTCTGAAGGGCCTCTGACCTTTCTAGCAGCAGAGCAGCCACGCGGCGGTGCGCCGTACCAGGCATTATTTTAAAAATGCCACCGAGACTTTCCGTCAATTCCTTGAGCTTACGGATGCGTTCCTCTTGAGATGCACCCCCCTGCTTGATTTCCTGAACATATGTGACGTACCAGCAAGCCTTAAGCCTATAAGCAATTCGAAAGCCTCGGCGGACTAGCCGCTCAGCCTGATGCCCCAGGGTAACACAGACATAAATAGCTTCCTTGCGCCGCCAAGGCCCCCGCAGCGATCCGTCACGCTCCCAAGCCTCCAGACGTTCATCAACATCGTCGGCAATCTCCCGTAGGGACAGCTCTCTCAGGGCGATCAGATTGCCGATTTTAAAGAAATTCCCCAGCGCCTGATCCACCTTGGCCATATCATAAATTTTGCCTTCCTTCATCCGCTCTTGCAGTGCTCCGGGCGTCACATCAATCAGCTCTACTTCACTGGCCTGTTGAAGAATGCTGTCGGGCACTGTCTCCCTTACCCGGACACCCGTGATTTGCTCAATAGAATCATTCAGGCTCTCCAGATGCTGTACATTTACGGTCGAAATGACCGAAATCCCTGCATTCAGTAATTTCAGAACATCCATATAACGCTTCCTATGCTTGCTGCCCGGTACATTGGTATGTGCCAGCTCATCCACCAACACTACTTCAGGGTTACGACGGATGATTGCTTCCGTGTCCATTTCCTCCAGTACCGTTCCCCGATAATCCATGCGCAGGCGGGGAACAGACTCCAGATCGGCGACCTGTGCCAGCGTCTCTTTACGGCCATGGGTTTCCAGCAGCCCGATAACAACATCGATTCCCCTCTTCAGGAGATCATTACCCTCGCGCAGCATTTTGTAGGTCTTCCCTACGCCAGGGGCCGCGCCAATGTACACCTTGAAGGTACCGCGCCGAAAGTCCTCGATTTTCTCCATGACTTCCTGATTGCTCAGTCTATGATAAGCTTGCGCCTCCTGCTCACCACTGCGACTCTGCCGGGTCGGAAGCACCCGTTCTCCTTCCACTTCCGCACGATCCGCCACGAAGAACACATCCACGTTGCGGATCTGCTTCAACAGCGTGCTCGCGATCGACCCTTTCCAAAAGTCCTGCCACGCTGTCTGTTTGGAGTGGCCCATGACGATTCGGGTAACCTTGTTCTTTATCGCATACTGCACTAGCAGAAGAGGGATCTCCCTCCTCGAGCGGAAGGAAATCTCCTTGATGGAGGCACCGATTTTATCGGCAAGCTTCCATAACGAACGCTTAAAGGTAGCCGCATTTGAGGGCATAGCGAGCCCCTCCTTCCAGAACGACACCACTTCCAGCTCTGCGTTCAGCCGCTTGGCAATCTGTTGTCCGCGGCGAATATGAATCGAACCATTCCAATAATACTGTGCGGAGACCAGCACTTTCTCGGCGATGCCGGCCCCACCCTGAAGCCCCTGCTCCTCCCTATGCTTCTCCAGAGAGTCATTCACATCTTCAGCCACAAGACGAAGAGCCAGCTCACGCAGCTTACCTAGATTGCCTTTATTAAATAAGTGCGTATGGGCTTCTCCGCCCAGATGGCCCTCGGACAAGCGCTGGAGAATCTTCTCTGGAGTCACGTCCACCAGTACCAGTTCATCGGCCAGGGCAAGCACATTCACCGGAACAGAATGCTCCACCTTCATCCCCGTCCATTGCCGAGCTAGCTCTGCGGCTCCTTCTACTTCGTAGACGTTCACTGTGGTGATGACACTAATGCCATGGCTCAGTAGAAATTGGATGTCCTCCAGCCGCCCTGCCCGCTCGGCTCCCTCCCGGTTCCGATGTGCCGCGCCGTCCGTAAGCACAACCTCCGGGTTACGCTGCAAGATGGCTTCCATGTCCAGATCCTTCTTCTCAATCCCCTTCTTGTGCCAGTGGATGCTAGGGACCCGCTCCAGATCGCGGAGCTGGTCCAGCATCTCCGGACTTTGATGGGTGAAAACCGCACAGGTCACCACATCAATGCCCTGCGCTCTGAGCATCTGCCCCTCGCGCAGCATCTGGTACGTCTTGCCCGACCCGCTTGCCGGGCCGATATAAATCTTCAGACGGCCGCGATGCAGCTCATATAAGGACAACAGCAGCTCCTCCGGTGTTTTTCTCCGGAATGTTCCCATGCAGACCCTCTCCCTTACATGACACAGACACCCCTGCCCAATAACAAACCTCGGGCAGGGATGCTGGCTTCTGGCTATTATTCTATGGCTTCATCGCTTTCTGCACATCCAGATTTAGCTCCAGTACATTCACACGTTCTTCGCCGAACAATCCTAAATCACGCCCTTGTGTATGCGCTGCTACAAACCGCTCCAGCTCCGCCGCCGGAATTCCCGTCAGTTTGCTAATTCGCGGAATCTGCACAGCCGCCGCAGCCGGGGAGATATGGGGATCAAGCCCTGATCCCGAGTTAGTCACTAAATCCACAGGCAGCTTGTTCAAGGCGACATCGGGGTTGTCTTTTTGCCACTGTGCGATGAAATCCTTCGTACGCTGTAGCATATCCGGGTTGGAAGGCCCGTAGTTGTTCGAGCCGGAAGCCTCCGCTCTATACTCGATGCTCGACACCCGGCTGTGGAACAGACGCGGGTCTGTAAAGTTCTGACCGATCAGCTCCGAGCCAACAACGGCCCCAGCTTCATTTTTAATCAGACTACCGTTAGCTTGGGAAGGCATGAGCACCTGGGCAATAGCTGTTGTAGCCAGCGGATACACTCCCCCGCATAGTACAATGAATACCAGAGCAAGCCGCACAATGATAAAGAAATTAGAGTTTTTCATGACATCTCACCCTTTTCCTGATTTAATCAGCCGTTAGATCCACAAGCTTACAATCATATCAATCAGCTTAATACCTACGAACGGTACAACCACGCCACCGAAGCCGTAGATAAACAGGTTGCGGCCGAGTAGCCGGGACGAGCTCATTGGTTTGTACGACACCCCCCGCATAGCAAGAGGAATCAACAGCGGAATGATGATCGCATTGAAAATCAGTGCAGAGATAATGGCTGAGCTTGGCGAGCCAAGTCCCATGACATTAAGGACCTCCATCTCCGGGATCGCCAAGGTGAACATAGCCGGAATAATGGCAAAATACTTGGCGATATCGTTCGCAATACTGAACGTCGTCAACGCCCCGCGTGTCATCAACAATTGCTTCCCAATCGCCACCACCTCAATGATTTTGGAAGGATCGGAGTCCAGATCGACCATATTGGCCGCTTCCTTGGCTGCTGTGGTACCGCTGTTCATCGCCAACCCGACGTCTGCCTGGGCCAGTGCAGGTGCATCATTCGTACCGTCACCGGTCATGGCCACCAATTTACCTTGCGCCTGTTCGCGGCGAATCACCTCAATTTTGTCCTCCGGTGTACTTTCAGCAATGAAATCATCCACCCCGGCTTCACGAGCAATGGTGGCAGCAGTCAGCGGATTATCGCCAGTACACATAATTGTTTTAATCCCCATCTGCCGTAGCTCTTCGAACCGTTCCTTCATGCCGGGCTTAACCGTGTCCTTCAGGTAGATGAGTCCATAGATGCGGTTGTCTACTGCAACGGCAAGGGGAGTGCCCCCCAACCGGGCAATATCATCGGAACGGCTATCCAGATCACCCGGAATCTGTCCACCCTTCGACAATATCCATTTTTTCACGGAATCAACAGCTCCCTTGCGCACACTGCGCCCGTCACGAAGGTCGATACCACTCATCCGGGTCTCTGCCCTGAATTCCACAAATTCGCCGCCGTCTCCAAGACTGCTGTCATAGCTGCGTTCCAGCTTCTTGGCGAGTTCAATCACGGACCGCCCCTCAGGTGTCTCATCCTTCAAGGAGCTGATCGCGGCCCACGCCGTTAGATCCGATTCGGTCTCTTGACCCACTGGCACAAATTCACTCGCCATCCGGTTCCCGAAGGTAATGGTTCCTGTCTTATCCAGGATCATCGTATTGATATCCCCGGCAGCCTCCACCGCTTTCCCGGACATGGCCAGTACGTTAAACTGGGTGACCCGGTCCATGCCCGCTATGCCGATTGCCGAGAGCAGCCCGCCGATTGTTGTCGGGATCAGACAGACCAGCAGAGCAATCATGACCGGAATATCAAGCGCAATACCCAAGTATCCGGCAATCGGCCGCAAGGTAACGACAACGATCAGAAAAATAATCGTCAAGCTGATTAAGAGAGTGTTCAGTGCAATCTCGTTCGGCGTCTTCTGACGTTTGGCCCCTTCTACAAGAGAGATCATCCGGTCCAGGAACGATTCTCCGGGATCACTCGTAATCCGTACCTTGATCTCATCGCTGACAACACGTGTACCGCCGGTAACGGAGCCAAAATCTCCCCCCGCTTCCTTAATGACTGGGGCTGATTCTCCCGTAATGGCCGATTCATCCACTGAAGCCAGTCCCTCAATCACCTCGCCGTCACCCGGGATTAGTTCCCCCTGGCTGACGACCACGATATCGCCTTTACGCAGCTCAGAGGAGGAGACCGTCTTAATCGCTGTTCCCACCAGTTTATTGGCTGTAATATCCTGTTTAGTCTTCTTCAGCGAATCGGCCTGGGCCTTTCCGCGACCCTCGGCAAGCGCTTCGGCGAAATTAGCGAACAGAACGGTAAAGAGCAAAATGCAGAATACCGTAATGTTAAAACCCATCGACTGCTCGGCATGAAAATATCCGGGAGCCAGCACCATAAGCAGAACGATGATGGTACCAATCTCGACTACGAACATTACCGGATTCTTCAGCAGAGTTACCGGGTTCAGCTTCACAAAACTATCCTTCACAGCGCTGAGGAGTATCGGTCCGGTCAGCAGCTTTTTTCTTTTCGCAGTACTCATCTTGTTCTCCCTCTCTTTCTAAGCTTCGCTTAAGCAAAGCCTGCCATGGACAGCCACTGCTTACCGCAAGGTCAAGTACTCGGCAACCGGCCCCAGCACAATGACTGGCAAAAAGGTTAGCGCACCGATGATCAGAACGGTACCGATCAGAATACCTGTGAACAAGCCGTTGTCTGTGCGGAAGGTTCCGGTAGTCTCTGGCACAGTGTTCTTGCGGAGCAAGGACCCGGCAACCGCCAGCATAGCGATAACGGAGACGTATCGGCCCAACAGCATGACGATCCCGGTCGTTATATTCCAGAAGGAGGTATTATCCACCAGTCCCTCAAAGCCAGATCCGTTATTGGCGGCCGAGGAAACATATTCATATAACACTTGGGTCATCCCGTGAAAGCCCGGATTGGTTATCGAGCCTTTACCTAGCTCTGTCAGGAAGGCTCCCGCGGTCGGTACCAGGATAATAAGCGGGTGAATCAGGATCGCGATAGCGATCAGCTTCATCTCTCTGGCTTCGATCTTCCTTCCGAGGAATTCCGGGGTTCTGCCGACCATGAGTCCGCACAGGAAAACACCCATAATCGCATACATCAGCATATTAATCAGCCCTACACCCTTACCGCCAAACACATTGTTCAGCATCATAAGCGCCAGCGGCGTAATCTCACCCAGCGGTGTCAGCGTGTCATGCATATTGTTAACACTGCCTGTGGTCGCCGCGGTTGTCACCGTAGTGAACAGGGAGGACTGTGGAATCCCGAAGCGAACTTCCTTGCCTTCCATGCTACCCTGTGAGGACTCGATGCCCAAGGCGTTGATCGCCGGATTCCCACGGGTTTCCGCATAATAGTTCAGCCCCAGCAGCAGCACGAAGAGCGTCATCATCGCGGTGAAAATCACCCAGCCCTGGCGTTTGTTTTTGGCAAACAAACCGTACGTATACGGAAGTGCTGCGGGCAGCATCCACATCGAAAGAATCTCCAGCACATTCGTAATCGGACTTGGATTCTCGAACGGATGTGACGAGTTGGCCCCGAAGAACCCCCCACCGTTTGTTCCGAGATGCTTGATCGATTCCAGGGAAGCCACAGGCCCTATCGCAATGTGTTGCGCCTGGCCCTCAAGTGTTGTGACTTCAAGCGTAGGCTTCAGCGTCTGCGGCACATGCAGGCCCACTAGAATCAGCGTTACCAATAATGCCAGCGGCAGAAAGATCCGCACATGCGCTTTTACAAAGTCTTCAAAAAAGTTCCCCACCGATTCCCGCCCGGTGATTCCTCTGACAAACGCTATCGCTACGGAGAAGCCGCTGGCAGCAGAGGTGAACATCATCATCGTAATCACAGCCATTTGCGAGAAATAGGACAGACCAGTCTCTCCGCTGTAGTGCTGAAGATTCGTATTTGTCATAAAACTGATTACAGTGTTGAACGTGAGCGTCTGCTCCATATCAGAAGTCCCATTTGGATTAAGCGGCAGGCCACGCTGCACTCGCAGAATAATATAACTAAAGGCTACCAGCACGATATTCGTTAAAATGAAGCTTAACGCGTATTTCTTCCAGGACATTCCTTCCCGTTGCTTCAGCCCAATTAGGCGGTAGATACCATTCTCTGTACGCCCAAACCATTTGTCTGTACGGTTAGGCTCGCCAGAGAATACATGATACACATAGGTGCCCACTGGCTTCACCAGAAGCAGAAGGATTAAGATAACTACGACCATTTGCAGAGTGCCCATGAATGTCCCTCCTTAGCAAGACTTCTATTTCTGTTGTCATTCCTCGCATCAGATGTAGCTAAAATTTCTCCGGGTGAATCAGCGCATATACCAGATAGATGAATAGCAGCAAGGTCACCGCAATAATCACAATCACCGCTCATTCCCCCCTGCATCCCGGGCTACACCCGAGCACCATTGAACAAATCCATAGAACAAGCCGTATATAACGACCAGCGCAGCAATCATATACAAATCCAGCATCGTTTCCCGCCCCTTTGTTTATCCCTGATCACGGGATGATTTATCCGCCAAAAAAATGGCATCCCCGCTATGGGAATAGATGACATAACTTGCACCCAGTCTTTTATAGACCAATCTAGGGTTCAAGGAGGATGTGATGACAAAGATGGGCTGTGTGGTCCAGGCCCGGCACATCTGGATGTAACGGCAGCATAGCGTAAAGCTGCTCTCGAACAGATACACCTTGCCTACAGGAAAAGATGGACGAAACCACGTTTTCTGATGGCGAGTATCTACTAAAACAGTGTTCTCAACTCCCAGTTCCTCTAAACGGGCCTTCTCCTCTTGATTGTTCGTTAACCCTGCTACCTGGACGCCTCTAAATTTTAAAATCTTGATAAAATGCTCTCCAGCTTTTGTTGGTGCGCATACCAGCACATATTCCATCTGATCCGCCATATCTCTTATCCCCTCCTGCTCTTGTACAACAACAAGGAGGCAACGAAAATCTCCGAAAGGAACATGACCTATCGTCATTTTCGGACACAGCCATGTCTGGCTGTGTCACGTCACCAGACGCTGCCTTACAAGCGTTTTGCTTATAAAAGCACAGCAAAAAACCACAAAGGATCTCCTCTGTGGCTCGCTAACGGTCACATTGCACTCATCCTCTCTCCATACGCTTACGAGGTTAGCTGACGGATTCGGGCGGTGAGAGTCGCCCTACCCGTATAAATGCATACTTGATGCATCCATACAGGATTCACCCCTTAACCGGCTCCGACTCTCACATCGGCTGCCGATTGTTGGTTCCCCCGCTTTCCTTGACGGAAATTAAGCGGATCAACTATTCAGTTGTGGTTGAAACAGATGTAATCATACTCTCATGCTGGAATTTTTGTAAAACGCCAAGGATGCCAAAATAATGCATAAAGAAAACCCTTTTCATATCAGGTAGCGCTTTCTTGATATTCAATCTCTCTATATCTCTTATTTTCACGTTTTTGTCACGATTATCGAAAATTTTAGGTAGATGGGGATTCTTTTTCTCCAAAGGACGGAATTTCAGGTTTTTCGCCCGTTTTCCGTTCAAAAATGAAAAACGATGCTTGAGGGAGATAGAGGCCTCATAACGTGCAATAAACATGCTTTTACTCCCCTTTCTCTCCCTTGGTTGCTGAAATTCCGTGGATAGACGTTACTATGAAAGATTTTCTCTTTTTACAAAAGAAAGCGGTGCGGCGTATGATTCGGATTATGATCACACCGCCTGAAGCGGGTGTGCTTTGGCGTATTGTGGTGTGATAACAGCGATCATAGCTATATTGCTACCGACACTCATCACATCCCTCTGCAAATCATGGGAATCGGGGAGGGTCCAAGGTGGAACTAGAACAACAACACAAGCTGACACGAATAGAAATCTTTGCTGTCCCTGCTTCCGGGGCTATCCAGAGCTGGCAACCGAGCCAGTTCGCAATGGTGCAGACTGCCTTGCAGAATTTGCAGGCAATTTTGTACCCGCCTGTCCTTTCCGGAAAGTTCCAGCAGGAGAATCAAAAGCCTAAGCTGCTCCATCTGTCCGTGGAACAACTTCCTGGAGCATCCTCATTGCCACCAGCATGGATCAGCCTGGACACAGGCTGGCTGGTGGAACACTCCGTCGCCTATTATTCCATTCTGTAATGTCAACATTCTTCCACTCCGAAAGGAAGGTGCGCACCATGCACACCCCTTTGTCCACAATATCAGCAGCCCCCGTACCGCCCGCCGCATACCTGGCGGGCGAGCCTGGACAGCCGGCATACGACCGGCTTGTCCTCTCCGCACTGCGCTACGGCTTGGGCCTTCCCTTGGCGGACATTGGTGAGA
The DNA here is from genome assembly GCF_042887565.1 of Paenibacillus sp. NPDC057934. NCBI lineage: Bacteria > Bacillati > Bacillota > Bacilli > Caryophanales > Paenibacillaceae > Paenibacillus > Paenibacillus sp. NPDC057934. The sequence goes on along the minus strand of NZ_JBHVPB010000004.1, from coordinate 453,146 downwards.
TTCTCCATCTCCCCGTCCCTGAGCTGAAGATGCAGCTAAGAGCCCTGCGCGAAGACATGTGCACGGCTCACGATTCTTTCCCACTACTTGCTTAACAACGTTTTACCCCTAAATTTATATACAACATAAAGCATCAGCGGAAGGATTAAAGCACAGGTGAAGTCCCAGAAGATATAGTAGTCGACAATATAATCGAAATAAACGGTATTGGTCGTGATGGCAAACGCCAATCCAAAGACAAGCATGCCGCCAGGAATAGACAACGGACGATAATCACGTAGCTTGAAGAGTTGCGCGGTCCCGAGCAGGAAAGCATAGAAGTCCAGAATTGTTTTGAAAAATGTAGATAAAATCCAATTGATAGCCAGGATAGCCTCCACTCGCTGCAGAAAATTCCCCACGTTGATCTTTTGCGCTGCGGCATAGGTAGCATAGAGATAGCTGGAGGCCAGGTTGGGTCCAATCACTAGAAGAGTGAGCAAGATTATAGAACAAATCGCCATCCCTCCAAGGAAAACCCCGATTAAATAATCCCTTTCCGTAGTCTTGCTGGTAACCACATAGGGTAGGAACATAAGCACAGTATTCAGCTCACAGAACGTAAAAGTGCTGCTGTATAATGAACCATGCGTAATCGCCCGAAGTCCCTCGCCCATTACAGGCTGGAGTCTGGACAATTCGGCTTGAGGTAGCAACAGAACGAACAGGGCCAGAAACAGGAAGATATATAAAGGAAAAAAAGTCTCTCCCGACCGGGCAATCGATTCTAGTCCACTCTTCGCTCCCCATACCAACGTAATGATCATCATGAAGTGAATGGCGTTGATCGGTGTTTCCGTAAAAATCTGGGTAGTGAGAAAATCACCGGCTTCCCGGAGAAGCATCGCTGTAGTAACCAAATAATAGTATAGGTAAAATAAAGAAATCAGCCCACCGATCCATCTCCCCAAGAGACGCCGGTTGTATTGAATAATCGTCAGCTTGGGAAACAGGCGGCTAAACCGGTACAGAAACCAGGCAATAGGCCAACCGATCAGAAGGCCCATTCCGCCAGAGATCCATCCATCTTGCTTGGCTGCCGATATCGTGAGCGAGGGAAGAATCAACAGCATATCACCAATAATAAAGTAGATGACCAGCACAGCAAGTTGTCTGGAGCTGATTCTCCCATTTTCCATGCCTCAATCATCCTTTACCTGTAGAATGTGCTGCATCCATCGATACAGAGGTTTGTAGATCAGCTCAGGAATCCGCATTGGACTGGGTGTTTGGATTCCTTTTAAAGCCACAATACTGACGACTGCCCCGGCAACCAGCAAAACTATAAAAATTAGCGTTTCTCGCGCCCAGCCTTTCCTGATCAAGGGAGGGAGTTCGAAGGCAGCGATGGCGAGGGAACAAAAACTGACGACAATGATCGTAAGTGTCATGTCTATTTCTCCTTCATCCGACGCTCAATCGAATTGCTGATCATGCCCGTGTTACGAATATGAGCATCCACCTTATACACCACTTTCAGATGGGGAAATTCATCATTCCATTGGGGCTCCATCTTCTTCCACAGCTTGGGGTAAGCGTTGTTGATCGCCTGTCCGAACCCGAAAACATCCACTTTATAACGGCGTTGGACCGCCTCAACCGATTTCCTCATCAAATCTTCAAGATCCTGTTCCCCAGCAGCTTGCAGCTGTTCCAGCACCATTGGATCATTGATGTTCAGACTGCACTCCAATTCCCCGATGTTGCTTTCCACTTTGGCGCTGATCTCAATAACAGGTTTACCCGCTTCCAGGCGGCTTTTCATTTCCGTGTTTGAACGGATAATTTCCAGACTAATATACTTTCCATCTGGACATTTCAAATGCCCTGCCGTGCTGCTAACCGTGTTTCTGATATAGTTATAACCTTTGCCTTCGTCCTTGGTCATCCATCCAATCAGCTTGTCGTTACGGAAGACTGCCATACCTGAATATCCCAGTTTTACCGGATGATCAATAAGTCTCATGTCCTCCGATTTAGTATCCGAACTATCATTCTCCAAAATGGAGATCCCCGGCAGCACAGGACTCATTCCCGTAGTCATGAGTTGGTCAATCAACGTGTCGACAGTCACCGCAGCCACCGGTGCCCAGACCTTAGTTGAAGTATCCAGCGAGTAGAATAATGCCTCGGCAGGGATTTTCTCCAGCGGTGTCAAGACCTTCAGAATATCCTCCGCAGGGGCATCCTTGGCGATCAATATGTAATAATCCGGTCTTGTCTCCGGATTCCGTACTAGAATGTCAATCACTTTGGCAATACCGTCCCGAGCCACTTCTTCACTTAGAACCATGGTCCGGATGTGAGCAGTATAGATCTTACGGGGACTCGTCTCTGTCAGCTTACGGAAGGCCTCAAAGAGGGTCGGCGCCACCGTCTTATATACCGCAACCGGAGTGTCCTGCTTGCCTGTACGGCCATTCACCTGATCTGGTATAACCACCTGTACGGTCAAATGGTACTGGTCCCCAGATTTATCAATTGCGATGCCCGACACAATGCCCAGTTCATTCAATTCCCGACGGCTCCAGCACCCTGTCAACAGCACAAGGATCACTACTGCCGCTAAAATCCCCCCTGTAATACGTTTCATGGATGCACCTCAACGATAGCTATTTATTTGCGTGATTGCCGCACCGGGTTCTTGCGATTGTACATCTTCGGCCGATTGCGCATAGCCGGCCAAGGCAAGCGGAACAGCGAATCCTTCTGAGCGTCCAGATTAAATGGAGCGAGTGGACTCAGATAGGGAACGCCGAAGGAGCGGAGCGTGTTCAGGTGCAGCACAAGGATGATAACCCCCACGAGAATGCCGAATAGCCCAAATGAAGCGGCCAACCCCATTAATACAAACCGGATCATTCGCACTGAAATGGACATTGTATTCGCCGGAATGACGTAACTAGAAATCGCCGTAATAGATACGATAATGACCATTGCCGCGGAGATAATGCCCGCTTCTACCGCAGATTGCCCGATAACGAGTGTACCTACAATGGATACGGCCTGACCCACCGTTCTTGGCATCCTTATGCCGGCTTCCCGCAGAATCTCATAGACAATCTCCATCATCAACGCCTCAATAAAAGCCGGAAAGGGAACGCCTTCCCGCTGCGCGGCCAGATTTAGCAGCAGATTCGTGGGCAGCATCTCCTGATGAAAGGTTGTAATAGCGATGTAGAATGACGGGGCAAGCAGGACAATCAGAAAGGACATAAAGCGGATCATCCGAATCAGGGTGCTGATGTCGGAGCGCTGGTAATAGTCTTCCGGCGTCTGTAAGAAATGAACAAAGAGTGCTGGAACGAGCAGGACAAATGGCGTACCATCAATGATTATCGCTACTTTCCCCTCCAGAATTCCCGCCACGATGGTATCAGGACGCTCACTGTTGTAAACCGTTGGGAAAGGAGTAGCTGTCTTGTCCTGAATAAATTCCTCAATATAGCCGCTCTCCAAAATGCCGTCGATATCAATAGCATCCAGACGGTTACGCACTTCCTGAAGGATATGTCCGCTCACAATATTTTTTTGGTACATAATAGCAACGCTAGTCTTGGTTATCGTGCCAATGGGGTGGATTTCAAGCCATAGCTGCGGGTCCTTGATCCTGCGGCGGATGAGCGAGATATTGGTCTGAATATTCTCGGTAAAAGCATCCATCGGCCCACGAATGCTCGGCTGAGAAGTCGGTTCGCCCACGGTCCGGTCTTCGCGTCCGGTCACCCCGATTCGGAGCCCCTCCGCATATCCGTCGAGCAAAAGAATCGCATCTCCCGACAGAAGATGTGTGAACAGCGTGTCTATCCCATGGATATATCCAATGTCTCCCACCGTAAGGGCCTTTTCCTTCAGATAGGCCAGTGGGGCCTCCCGGAAGGATGATTCCTGCTCCGGTTTTAACGCCCCCAGATTAGTCAGCGATTTCAGCACAGCTGTCTGGATCATAGTGCGATCAGCCAGACCGTTCATGTATAGCAAGGCCACTCCCCACTGATCGGCAAGCACCATCTCCCGTATAATCAGATCCGGACTGCTGCCCAATGCTTCCTGTATGGACCGAATATTGTTGTGCAGATCAGCGTCCAGCAATTTCCCGGAATCCGACACCAGTTGCATGGAAGCCACCTCTCATTTAGCAAAATTAGGTTGCCCTTATTGTGACCCGCGTGGCAAAGGAGTATACGCCAATATAGGGGATGAGCAGTATAGTATTAGTTTTTAGGTAAATAAAAAAACCGGAGCCCCATTGTAGGTAGGCTCCGGTTCATGCAATTCATTGCCATTCAGCAAAGAATCTAACAACGATATCATTTATTATCCAATGTCGATATTTTTAATGACTCTTGCAGGATTGCCGCCAACAACCACATTGTCTGGAACATCCTTAGTTACTACTGCCCCTGAAGCAACAACGACATTATCTCCAATTTTCACGCCTGGATTAATAACAGCTCGTCCACCAACCCATACATTATTGCCGATCGTCACAGGTTTGGCGTATTCGGGTCCCTTAATCCGTTCGTAAGGGTCCACAGGGTGCGTCGCTGTATACACATGAACACCTGGGCCAAACATACAGTTGTCTCCTATACGCACCTCGCAAACATCGAGAATCGTACAATCAAAGTTTGAAAAGAAGTTTTCACCTACGTGAATGTTATAGCCATAGTCAAATCGGATATTCGCCTCCATACCGATGTTTTTCCCAGTCGACCCAAGCAGTTCTTTAAGCATCTGAACTCTCATCTCTTCATCCGCTTCAGTTGTCTGATTGTATATCCGTGTCATCCTCCTGGCATAGGCTCGCTCACGTACCAGTTCAGCATCCCAAGCTTCATATAGTTCTCCATCCAGCATCTTTTGTTTTTCTGTTTTCATATATTTCCTATCCTCTCATATCGTGAAGTGAATTTTCTGAATTTTGTACCGGTTTTGCGGAGCGAGCCAGAAATCCTGAGACAACAATCCCAATTAGAACTACAATCATTGCACGTAATAACCCAAAATGCTCTCCGAGAAAACCTAGCACTGGTGGACCTACCAAGGATGCAAGATAACCCATTGTAGCCACAGCACTTACTCTTGCAGCAGCACCCCGGGGTTCATCTCCTGCAGCAGACAAACCTACTGGAAAGCCAAGTGAAACGCCGAACCCCCATAAGAGTACACCAGCCGAAGCAAGCAAATAATGCTGGCCCCAGATTACCAAAACCAACCCCAAAATGGCCGAAATTGCGCATCCGGATAATACGCGAACTCTTCCATAACGGTCTAGAAACGCTCCTCCTGCAAAGCGTCCTATTGTCATGGCTGTAACAAACAAGCCATAAATAAAAGAGCCTTCCAATGAACTGACACTATAACCATCTACCATGATGAGCGGCAACCAATCATTAGCAGAACCTTCTGCAAATGCCATTCCTAAAACCATAATTCCAATGAACAACGTCCGCTTTTCTTTCCATACCGCAAACTGTTGCTTGATATTGAATCTTTTTTGATCTGCAGTTTCCTTCTGTTCTCTTCCAGTTCCTTCTGGTAAGAAACGAACGGCATATAAAACTATAACCGCCATCAGCAAGGCGAGGATTGAAAAGTGGATCAGTATCGGAAGACGGATGGCGAGAGCCCCTACTCCTAGTAAGGCTCCAACGAGTGTTCCGACACTAAAAAAGCCATGAAACGCCGGCAAGAGTGTTCGATTCATTGCCTTTTCAACTGCAGCACCCTCAACATTTAATGCCACTTCCGCAGCTCCATAACCGAAACCAAATAACAGCAGTCCGCCTGTAACTACAGATACTGTTGTCGTAGCTGCACCGATTCCAATCGTTATAAAACCTGTGACAATCATGAAAGAACTAATTAAGATGACGAATCGTGCACCTTTACGAACTATCATCGAACCGGCCAAAAGCAAAGCAGCAAGCGAACCTGTTGCTAGTGCAAATATAAGGATACCCATACCAGCAGTTGAAACTTGCAGTAAATCGCGAACATCAGGAGTTCGGGACACCCACGAAGCAAAGATTACCCCTGGTAGAGCAAATAACAGAAATAAGAAGTTACGCACGATTCGGGCGTTTTGGTTATAATTAACACTCATTTATTTGGAGATCCTTGAAATAATACATCGATTATTCTGCGATCCTTAAAATAATACATTTTATCGCGTTCATTAATTTCACGAAGTACGATACATGGATTACCCACGGCTACGACATTTGGAGGAATATCCTTTGTAACAATACTCCCTGCACCAATCACCGTATTATCCCCGATAGAAATGCCGGGAAGTATAATTGCTCCCGCCCCTATCCAGCAGTTTCTCCCAATGTAAACAGGTGCATTGAATTGATATGCTTGTTCTCGAAGCTCAGGTAGAATGGGGTGCCCTGCTGTTGCTATGGTTACATTTGGACCAAACATGGTGTAATCACCAACATGAATATGGGTGTCGTCCACCAAAGTCAAATTAAAATTCGCATAAATATTACTGCCAAAATGAACATGCTTCCCACCCCAATTAGAGTGCAGTGGCGGCTCAATATAGCAACCTTCACCTATTTCTGCAAACATATTTTGAAGTAGAGCTGCTCTCTTGTCATATTCTAATGGCCGTGTCATATTAAAATCATAAAGTCGTTCTAGACAAAGCGTTTGCTCTTTACTGAGTTGTTCATCCCCAGGCAAATATAAACTACCGTTGTGAAGTTTATCTTTAATGTTCATTTGCTGAGCTCCTTCTTTTGGGAATACTGATTTTAGGAATGATGAGTTACCACTCTACCTGATCGAAACGCATGTTTTTGTAATAATATGTTCTGTCGTTTTCCGTGATCTCACGGAGTACCTTGCAGGGATTACCGACGGCGATCACATTAGCCGGAACATCCTTAGTTACGACACTCCCCGCTCCGATCACGCTGCCCGCTCCGATGGTGACTCCTGGAACAATAATCGCGCCACTGCCAATCCAAGCTCCATCCTCGATGACTACGGGCAGAGCAAACATTGCTCCCTCTTTGCGCTTTTCAGGATGTACGGGATGGCTGGTCACAGCGATCGTTACATTTGGACCAAACATCACATCGTTTCCAATGGTAACTTTATAATCGTCTACGACGGTTAAATTAAAGTTGATATACACATTGCTACCTACAGTAGTGTTTGAACCATACGACATGCGAATTGGAGGTTCCATCCATACATTATCGCCCATGCTCCCAAAGAGCTGTTTCATTAAAGACTTGCGTCCTTCCAAATCATCCGGATGCAAGCGATTGATTTCATAACAGAGCGCCTTGCCACGTTGACGTGCACGGGCCAGAGCTTCAGCTTCCTCAGGATAATTATGATCATGATCAGTGAATAGTTGACAGCTTGCCATTCGTTCTTGAATATTCATAGGTTATTCTCCCTTTATAATTCATATTTTTCTTATATATAAGACGAACTTAAGATTCTCACTTAAGCTTGATCGTCACTACGGTGAATGTTTGAACTTCCGGTCGCTGTTGTCACCGAGATTTCCTTTTTTTGACCGCTACTAGCGGTTGAAATCTGGCGACAGCTTAGGCTTCCGATGCGAGCTTTCCTTCGGAAAGCTTTCAGGCGAGCGCTTCGCTCCTACAGTTCCAAACCTTCCCCTTTGTTCCTTCTCGCTCTTTGTTAATTTCTTTTATTCATCTTATATAGAAGCCATAGATCCAATGTTTATACGACTTCCCCAAAATTCCTTGTAATATTGTTTAGCCATTTGTATTGGCGAAATCGAATATACGCCACAGGCAGCTTAATGATTTCATCTAGGCTAATGACGGCGTACAACACAAGGGGAGACACTTGCCAGACAAAAGCACAAAGATAAGCGAGTGGCAATATAATGCCCCACATCACGACAGTATCGCACCAAAAACCAAATTTGGAATCTCCTCCAGCGGTGAAGATACCTGCAATGGTATTAGAATTAAATGACTTTGCAATACAATAATAGGCGCAGATATAAAGCATTCCATTCAATTGATCTTGCGCAACTTCATTTAAATTCACCATGTAGAAAACCAGCGGTTTTATCAACAAAATAGTACAGCCTGCCAGTATCCCGAATATCAGAGCATAGAGATTCATCCTCTTACCTGCTTGCTTCGCTTTCTCAATCTGTCCATTCCCCAGATATTTTCCAATAAGTACAGCTCCACCGCTGGCAATACCTCCACATAGCACAATCGCCAGGTTCTTAACCACCGACGCCACTGAATTTGCCGCCACCATATCAGCACTAACATGACCGATAATCGCTGCCGTCGCAGTCAAAGCTCCACCCCAAACGATATAATTGCCCAGCACGGGTAGGGTATATTTGAAGAAATCCCTTAATAGTTTTCGTTGAATACTATCGCGTACAGGTAAGCGGAAATGGATGGGTCCCCGTGTAAAGGAATGAACAAGACAACAACCGAGTTCAATGAAACGCGCAGTAACTGTAGCGAGAGCAACTGCCGTGATAGCCAGTTCGGGCTCACCCGGAAAGAATACAAATATGCAAAGCGCGTTGAAGATGATGTTTAAGATCAGGCACACAGCACTAATCCAGGCACTAAGTTTCGCATTTTCCATACTTCTGATCACACTGAGATACATCTGCGAGATGCCCATTGCAAGATAAGAGAACGCATTTATTTGCAAAAACCTCGCACCATACGCAATCAAATCGCCATCATCTGTGAAAATTCGCATGAGCCTCTCGGGATATAAAAAGGAAAACGAAAAAAATAAAATAGAAACAATAAACGAGAACAGGCATGCGATGCTTAGAATGCGCTGTATAGTTTGTTGGTCCTTCTTCCCCCAATACTGTGCAGTAAGGATACCAGCCCCTGTAGACAACCCCATATAGAACAGGGTCAATACAAAAGTGATCTGTCCTGCAAGGGATACAGCTGACATTGCAGATTGGCTAATCATACCCAACATGACGATATCTGCTGATACAACCGTTGCAGAAATTAGATTCTGCAATGCAATAGGAATGACCAAAGTCATCAGCTCACGATTGAAAGAAGGATTCAAAGTTGTAATTATTTGTTTGTTTTCGTTCACTTCACAACCCTTCCCCTCATTTAATGATTCATACTATCAAGATAGAATAAATCCATTGTCCTTTTCCACCAATATCGAATATAATCCTATAAAAATCGTATAAAACTCAAAGGAGTACTCCATTTTGAAAAATCCATTAGAAATATTCTCTGATTTATCCGAACGCTTGAATTATAATATCCCTGATTTACCCTTATATATTCGAAAAGGAAGTTTGGATCAGTTTCACAATTATGCGGCTACAGCTCATTGGCATCTGGACGTGGAGTTTATTTACGTTCTCGAAGGATCAATGGACTTTTTTGTTAACGGGCATACTATACGTATTGATCAAGGAAATGGGATTTTCGTGAATAGCAGCCGTTTGCATTTTGGTTTTTCCCACGATCATACCGATTGCTCATACATCGTTGTTGTGATTCATCCCTCGCTTCTTGGCGAAGGTCCATCTCTGGCAAAAACGTACTGGGAAGACAAGTTTAGCGCCATGATGGATAATTTTATATTGCTTACTAACCAAATAGACTGGCACCGAGAAGTACTCACTTCCTTACAAGAAATATATGAGGAAATGCATACGCATTCCGCACCCAATCCCCTTCGTTTAATATCACGGGCTTTAGCACTATGTGCTTGTATTGGAGATCAGGTGCAGCAAAAATCGGGGCATTCTGAGGATGTGCAAATATGGACAAATGTCCAGCAGATGACGAGTTTCATTCATCAAAATTATGAGTATAAAATCACTCTTGATGATATAGCAGCCGCAGGAGCTGTATGTAGAAGCCGCTGCTGTACATTATTTAATAAATACGTAGGCCAAACTCCAACCGTGTACTTGACAAGATACCGCATTCAAAAAAGCTGTGAAATGCTAAAGGAAACGAAACGATCAATATGCGAGATTTCCATTGCTTGTGGTTTTCAAAGCGCAAGTTATTTCACATTTATTTTCCGAAAACAAATGGGCTTGGTTCCGCAGGATTACCGAAAACAAATTATTAAAGAGCAGGGTTAATTAACTGTCTCCGAAAAGATACTTATATATCCCCTACCTACCCGCCAGAACGTGAAGTGGACTCAGGTTTTGCTTATTCCTCCCTGCATGGCAGTATAGGAGATCAAACTCCCTGTAAACACAGCAAAAACCCTTGTTAGCCAGATGAGCGGCCAACAAGGGTTCTGTTTTTGTTTTTGTTTTTGTTTTCACATCACTATCTTTTCTTTTTCTGAAGCAACTTCCCATACAGGTGAAATTGGTCCATGCTATATTGGATATGCAAAGAAACCCCTTCTTTTGGTATGTGGTTGGGTGGCACCTGCATATTACCAAAATAAAGGATTATTTTTGTTTTACAGAATGAGAAAAGGGCTGGCCCTAAGTCATTATTTATGACTTTTGGGACAGCCCAATGCAAGATTATAACGCTTACCAAGGAGTGTCAGAAGCTTTCATTATAATTGTTCCTTTTGGCACTCCTGCTCCACCGTAAACAGTCACTGTGTATTCACCTGAAGGAACAAGCGGATCTTTATCATTATTTATGAAATTTACTCCTACTCCGTCTGCTGCAATGGTTTTATTAAAGATAATTGTACCCTTAGTTTTATGCTTTACTTCAATTCTAAAAGATTTTGCTCCAGTATTTTTTGCATATAAGTTGATATGCGGGAATCCAATATCTATTGTCCATTTATCAGCTGGATCTGCAATAGTATTATTCAATAAATCCCAATTAAAGTTTTTTTGTTGGAGTGCAAAAGGAGTAATTTCAATGACCTCATTTTCTTCTTTGGATACTGTATTCTCATTTGCCGAAACAGCACCAGCAACTCCAGCAATAAGAGAAATAGATAATACACTAGTACCAATAATCTTCATAAATTTGTTTGTCATTCTCGTAACGTCCTCCCAATATAATATTTTTTTGAACACATTGAAATATTAACACACAAAAATTGATTAGGTATATAATCCCAAATAACTAATAATACGACATTTAATGACATGTAATCTTTATATACTAAGAACTAGTTCTATTTCATTTTTTTTGAAAAAAATCTCTTATAAAACAAGACTCTTACATTACTCGACAAGATCCTTGTCAACAAGCTCATGCTAGTGAATCGCTTGTTTTGAAGCTCTGAAGGTCTGGGACGAGCTTTATTTTTGCTATTCCCCTTTGCCCCTATAATTATGTACCTGTATGCTCCACACAAAAAGTAGGTAATTTACAAAAAACGCAGAATTGTTGATTTCAACTCTGCGTTTTGAGTCATTCGATCATCTTTTTTTCAACTTTTCGAGCTAGTTTTAATGCCCCTTGATCAATATATTTCATATAATAATGCGACAAAATAAATAAGGGCACCATGGAAACCATAAACGTAATCGCATAGGCAAGATTATAACTAAAGTGATAAATCATTTTACTAAACAGGAACGCGGAGAACGTATTCAGGAAAGTAAAATGAATGAGGTAAAGAGAAAAAGAAATCTGTCCTAAATAAGCAAACAGTTTCCATCCAAATACCTGCTGTAACACTCTTAAACGAAGCAAGGCAAACAAAATCATAGCAGAACCTAGGGTTCGTGCAAAAAGTCGTGGATCGATGTTAAATTGAATCCATTGATTGATAATTTTTGTACACACTTCTATAGGTGCATACATAGTCCCCATTAATGAAGTATAAGGCGCCGAACCTAAGTAAATCCCCATCAAAAGCACGAGTACTGCCGTTATTTTGCCTTGCATCCATTTGTGCTTGAGCAAGTCGGCAAGCAGCATTCCCCACAAAAAGGCGACAAAATAGGTTTGAATAAAAGCAATGGATAAAACCACATACACAATCCATCTTTTTTTCACTCGTCCAAATAAAGCAAGAAAACCGAATATCAAAAAGGAACCTAATAGCTCATAACTCATTGTCCAAAGAACTGGATTGTATGAATGAGCTTCAAAACGGAAAAACGGATCAAAAATAGCAGCCTTGATCACAGTATATATATTTGTATCTAACGCGTAGTAGTTCTTTTTCATATCAGTCCATGTTGTATCCCATATATCTTGGAGATAAAAGGCATTTGTAATAATAGCTAGATATACAAGCAAGACGGATACCGCTGCCGGTACGGCAAGCCGAATGTACCTTCGTAGGGCGCTGGAATGCAACAATTTTAGAAAGGTCTCACTATCGAGCTCTTTTTCATACATTTTCACACTGAGTACATAACCACTTAGCACAAAAAACAAACAAACAGCAAATTGTCCATTATAAAATAAATTAATCGGAGAATGTCCGTACCAGATATCCCATTTAAAATGAGCTTGTTGCGGTCTTCCATTTAACGCAGCTGGATAAAATACTTGTATGTAGTGCGAAATCACCACAGCAAATGCCGCGAGGCCCCTAATGCCATCCAAATAGAATAGTTTTTTTTCAAAAGTCTCTTTATTCATTTTTCCCCTCTTTTTCCATTAGTGGGGATATTATAACATGCGATGCTGCACGATTAAACATACATCGTTATTAGACTGGATATCTAGGATGTCTAACAAATCCAAAAAGAATGAATGATTGTGCTATGTAACTTTCAAAACTACTTCCTAAATACCAATAAAATAGGCACACTCGCTTCAACCGCGAATGAGCCTATTTTTCAACTGGATTGATCTTTGCCTCAGAATCCAATTCTTATTGACTACGCTTATTATATCTACCAAAAGTTATAATGGTCATCACCATACCCGCAATACCCATTCCAGTCACAATCCCTTGAGCGAAATCCATCAGATTACTACCGTTAGAATGGATAATTTTACTTGCCATTAGCAAAAGAAAAGAGACTGAAAACAGCATTCCTAAACTTTGTTGTTGTTTTTTATTCATTATTTCCACTCCTTAATATTGGTTTGAAGATACGAATTCTTCATTTCCCCTCATAAGTAGGACTATTGACTTCACATCTATACATCAAAATCACCCGTGATACAAGGGTTTAAAATTGTCTTACACATGTGTTGTAAACATATTCCAATTATTCCTTTAAACTGTCCGAACTATAATGGTTACTCACAAATGGGTGAAACCAAATCAAATTTTATAAGCTTTCATCGCTTTTCTAATTTCCTTGATGCTCGGGCGTTTACCATACATCAGGACACCGGTGCGATAGATCTTCGCGGCGAGCCAGCCGAAGAAGAACGTCGTTACCAAGAGAATCGCCAGCGAGACGATAATTTCCCACAACGCTATACTGCCCACACCAATTCGCAGCAACAGAGTCAATGGAGAGGTGAATGGTACAAAGCTTGCAACCTTGACCAGCAGGGTATCTGGGCTAGCGATGCTGAACAAAGGGATGTAGAAAGCTGCAAAGCCCAGCATCATGATCGGCATAATCGCCTGTCCGAGATCCTCCGTACGGCTGACAATGGAGCCAACGGCTGCGTACATAAGAGCGAAGAGGAAGTAGCCCAGGATATACAAGATGATGCCATATGTCAGTAGACCAATATTAAACTGACTGAAATTCAGGTCAAAGTCGCTCATAATGGTCGCATTATGCGGCAGTTTCAGGTTGGCGGCAATTGCCGCGGCGATAATTACAATTTGAGTTAATCCAACCAGGAAGATTCCGATAACTTTACCGAACATCTGCGCCAGTGGCGAAGCGCTTGTGATCAAAATCTCCATAATACGAGAACTCTTCTCCGAAGTAACTTCTGCTGCAATCATATTGCCTGTCATCATGATCGACATAAAGAACAGAATTAAAAGCACATATACTATCACGTAATTGATAGCAGGATGGGATGGTTCTGTTTCTACCTCACCTGTGGCGCTAAGCTGCTTGGTACCAATCGCTACCGGCGTATTCATCGCGCTGATCTGCTCAGGCGTCAGCTTATCTCCGGCGATAAGCTGTGCGTTAACCTGCTGCAATGCCCCTTGCAAATAGGTCTGCACTTCCCCTTTCAGCTTGCCGTCACGGCTGAAGTAAGTCACTTCCTGTAGACCTGAAGCGGATGCTGTTCCCAGAGAGAGGTAACCCTGTACCTTCTCATCATCCAGCGCCTTTTGTAGCTCGGGATCATCACTTGCGGCATAAGAATTCAGTGTGATTTTGGGAATCCCTGCTGGAGGACTATAAGTCTTAAGCAGTTCTGTTGCTGGGTTTCCACCCTCGGCTACAAGTCCGATCACTGTAGCACTTCCTACCGTACCACTAGCGGTATCATCACCCTTGAACACTTTAATCATGTACGGGATATTCATTCCGATACTGAGTAGCAGCACAATAATCAACGTAGTAATCATGAATGATTTCGTTCGTACTTTATTCCTAAAGGTAAAGCCGATAATTGTCCCCATCTTATTCATGAGATTCACCCACCGCCCGGATAAAGATTTGGTTTAAAGTCGGTTCCTTGATTTCAAAATGCTCCACTTCACCCTGTCCGATGGCCTGCTGCAAAATACGCTGTGCGGCCGCCAGCTCGCTGATCGTAACCAGATAGCCTCGTTCCTGCCGCTTAACGGCCGTTACACCTGCAATAGATTCCAGACCGGAAACTTCACCAGGGGTGCGAAGCAGCACCTGTTCACGCGGATACCCCTTCTTGATTTCACGGATCTCACCCTGCACGACGGTATTGGAACGGTCGAGAATGGTGATATTACGGCAGAGCTCTTCGACGTGTTCCATCCGGTGTGTGGAGAAAAGAATACTCGTGCCCTGATCGCGTAATTCCTTGACTGTATCCTTGAGCAGTTCAACATTCACAGGGTCCAGGCCGCTGAATGCTTCATCCAGAATGAGGATTTGAGGTTTATGGACAACTGCGGCGATAAAGCCCATCTTTTGCTGATTTCCTTTGGAAAGCTCTTCAATCCTCTTGTTGTAGTACTCAGGAACTTCGAAGCGGTCCAGCCAATAACGCAGGCTCTTGTCGGCCTCGCTCTTGGACATGCCACGAAGCTGGGCCAAATAAGTGATCTGGTCACTAATCTTTACCTTTGGATACAATCCGCGCTCCTCCGGTAAATAGCCCATGATGCGCTGAAGCTCACTGTTAAATGATTTTCCATTGTAGAGAATCTTGCCTTCATCGGGATAAATCAAACCCAGCACCATGCGCATGGTTGTTGTCTTGCCCGCACCATTGGCACCAAGCAATCCATAAATCTCCCCTTCACTTACCTTCAGGCTAATTTGATTTACAGCGGTTTTCTCTCCATACTGCTTCACTACTTGCTCCAGCTTCAAAGCTTCCATCTTCAGTCCCCTTTCTTGTCATCAACTAGAATTGGACGATATCCCTGTGTCCATAAGCCCAAAATCTCATCCAGCTCCAATACGCGGCTCTTAACTACCTTTACGCCCATATGATGCAAGCGTTCCTCCATTTGCTCAAATTGTCCGGTAACGAACGAGGCCACCCCTTTGGCATCCATTGCATGATTCAGTGTTCCAGGTAGCTCGGCAGACAGTTCCGCAAGCTCCTCTGCATCCGCCACGTTCACCCATACCTCGCTCCAAGCCCCGAACAGGCTGTCTTTGTCCGCCATGCCTAGCAGTTGGCCCTTGTGCATAAGCACAATATAATCGGCCAGTCTTCTTACCTCATCCACAATGTGGGTGGAGATCAGAATCGTCGCATTATGCTGCTCCATATATTTGCGCAATGCCTCTATCATAGCTTTCCAGGCAAAGGGGTCCAGCCCGGAAGAGGGCTCATCGAGCAACAGCAACTGGGGTTTTGCAGCCAGAACTGCAGCAATCTCGAACTTGCGACGCTCCCCCTTGGACATTTTGCCCAGTTTGATATTCCGTGGAACCTCAAAGGTATTCATTAGTTCCTGAAAGTAAGACTGATCCCAATGTGGGTACCAGTGGCTGCGGAAGGCCGCAGCCTCTTCGGCACTCCAGTGATTCTCTTCAGTGAGTGAGTTCTCTGGCACATAGGCTATAGTCTGCCGCACCTCCAGTGGTATGCCTTCGCTATGGGCTTTGTCATACCAGAGAATTTCCCCTTCCTCGGGATGAGTCAGCTGGAGGAGCATTTGTAGCAATGTGCTTTTACCCGAGCCATTTTGTCCGACAAGTGCAATGATATGCCCCTGCGGCAGACTCAGATTGAGTGGGCCAATCGTTTTGTTGCGCCTTTTTTTGCTTACATTCCGCAGCTCGATTGCCAGTTGTGCCATTTCAGTGCCTCCACCTTTCATTCCTGACCTTTATATTTGCGCTCCACGATTTCTTTAAATAACTCTACAAGTTCTTCTCTCGTGCATTGGACCGAATGCGCAACATCCACCGCGGTCTCCAGCGCTTTTGTCACAGCATCCCGCTTATAATTCTCTCTCACACCTTCCCCGACATCAGAGACGAAGGTTCCTGTACCCTGCCGCGTCCGCAGCAGTCCTTCATTTTCCAAGTCTTGATAGACCCTTCGAACCGTAATAACACTGCATTTCAAATCTCCGGCAAATTCACGTATCGAGGGAAGCAATGTTCCTTCTACAATAACGCCGCTGATAATCAGCGACCTTAGCTGCGTCTCTATCTGATGATACAGCGGCTCTGCGCTGTTCTCGTCAATTTGCACCGGTATCCACACGATTCACACCCCGCTTTTCATTCCGGCATCCCGGAATGCTTCCTTGCAATTTTAGCCTCATCATATGAGGTTCCGCCTTTTTAGCCGGTGTAATGTCCATTTGGAGATTACCTGTAGGGCGATCAGACCCACCAGCAGCATCCCCCACATCACCGGAGATAACAGACCCCATTCCTTCGAACTTTCTATGGTAAAGATGAACAGATTCCCACCCGATAACCAGATGATCACTGCTGTCGCCAGCGAGAGCGCCATGATGAGCATGGTAAGCCAGCCGTAGGCTTTGCCACTGAATAAGAACTCAATGTAGATATACACGCCTGCAATCATCAGACCATAACCGATCCAGGTAAAGGCGAAGGAAAGATATTCGGTCCAGTTCAAGTTCGCCTGAATATGTTCACCAATAGCATAGATCAATCCGAAGAACAGGATACCGTTCAAGCCAAAGGAAAGGAAGGTTTGGATTTTTCTTTTGCTCACAATAACCTCCATCGGGATCGGGAGACTCTTCAGATACATAAGCATCTTGGTATAGGAGTCCTGACTCCAATATTTCATGGTCCTGCGAGAATATGTGAAGCCTAGTACCGGAACTACAGTCAGCAGCATGAAATCTGCCAAGACATCCCGGTCTTTCCCACCCAACGTGTCATTCAGAATAAGCGCCGTCAAACCGCCCAGATATCCCATAAAGAAAAGCGAAAACGCTGCTGCAAATAAGATCTTTGACTTATCCCCCCGAAAATCACCGAAGATAATGAACCAAGACTGCTTGAATGTCCTCATAAACAGTTACCTCGCTTTAGCATCTCAATTTGAAAAGTAATGAGTTCTGCACTGTGTTACCTGTGCTTACTGTATATATCTATATACACAGTATATGCCCTTTATTTTCCATCGTCAACCTTTAAATCAAAATAAATTGCAGCTAATCTTTCTGATCAATAAAAAAAGCCGGACACTTCCGTGTCCGGTTCGCACTTTTATTACTTGATTAATCAGTATTACCAAATGAGTCATCATAAGATGGCAACTACTCTTAAAAATCTATTTTTCTGCTTTTTGATTAACTTTCCGAGAAAAAGTGTATTAAATTCTTTATAATTCGACAAATGAATGTCGGGTTATTAAAATGATGTCGTACAATATCACTTATGCGACATTTTTAGTGCTAAATATAGGTCTGTTTCGCATTTATGCATACACACAATACTATGTAAGTATTATAGGTCATTTGTATATTACTGTATAGTTATTATAAGATAATGCTTCAATTTTTTGTCTGAATTTGTCTTATTCAATAACATCCCGCAGACAATCCTCCACAAAATCTGGAGCTGCTTTTTGGATCTGCTGAACAGTGTGCAGATATCGCTGTGTAGTGTTGATATGCGAGTGCCCCAGATTCTCCTGTACTTGCTGTAGAGAGGCCCCTTGCAGCAGAGCTAGTGTAGCATTAGTATGCCGCAGCCAGTGGGGGGTTAGTTTTTTCTCAATGAAACTGTACTCTCCTGCATTCTTAATAATCCGCTCTACCTGCCTTGAGGACAGCGGGAACATGAGCAGTTCAGGATCGGGCACAGCATTCCCCACCGGTGAGTTTGCCAGTTCAGAGTAAAGCTCCCACAGCATGGCGGGCACTTTGATCTCCCTTCTTTTACCGCCCTTCGCATTGGCAATGGTCAGCCAGATCGAGGTTTCCAGCGGGTCAGAGTGAAAATCCCCCCATTTCATCGCGGTAAGCTCCGAAACACGCAGGCCCAAGAGGACTAGTGTTAGCCCGATCAGATAATTCCTCAAGCTTTGTTTCTGTAGCTGACGGAGCAGGGCACCCACTTCTCTTTTGGTGAGAAAATTCTTTCGGCTTGTGATCGTGATCGTTGGAATACGCACGCTGGCCGTGGGATTGTTACTGAAAAAGGCGATGTGCTGATCACTACCCCATTTATAAAATGATTTAAGCGGTGCGATAAAGGCAGCGATGCTGGCAGGAGCCAATGTTCTTGGATAACTATATCCCCCCTGCGTCAGGAAAAGCTTGTACGCCTCGATCTCCCTCCATGTGATCTCCCTTAAAGGTTGGTTAGAAATAAATTTGCGAAATGCAGCAAGGGCCCGCTCATAATTGCGTCTTGTATTAGCCGTTCTGCAGCAGGTTGCCAAGAACATCTGGACGATTTGATCATCAGTGGTTGATGTCTCGTCATACGCTGCCAAAGCTACCTGAAAACTACTTGAAATCGTCCGTTCTATAGCCATTCCATTACTCCTTCGCTCAAAATAAATGTCGCATAAGTGATATTGTACGACATTTTTCTGCTGTCTTTCTTCTATTTCCGTACAGTTTGCACGCTTACTACTTGATCAGATGAGGGTTTTGCCAAGAGGTTGAGGAGGGAGAATAGGTTGGGGGAATTAGCCGCACTAGTCAAAAAGGTGCATATTGCTCTAACGGAAGAGGCCCATGTGAGCGTTTGGATGAATTTTTTACGGGAAAAACACCCGGAAACGCACAGGCATTCCATTAGAGTAGCCATGATGGCAGAAGAACTGGCAGGCTCCATGAAACTAATAGAGAAAGAGAAAAATATCCTGGTAAGAGGATGCTTTCTGCACGACATCGGCAAGTCTCTCATTCCCGTGGAGATTCTTGACCAACAAGAACCTTTGACGGAGGAACAGTGGAACATCCTGAAGATGCACCCGTTGATCGGAGCCGAGCTTGCCAAAGATTTCCCCAGTATAGACAGCGGAGTGACCGACGTAATCCGGTATCACCATGAACGCTGGGACGGCAAGGGTTATCCCTACGGGCTGAAAGGCGAAGACATCCCCTTTCTTGCTCGGGTCTGTTCTGTCATTGATTCCTATGACGCCATGCAATCCTTCCGCCCATATCGGGAACGAACCTCTATCCAGCAGGCTAAGGATGAACTCCGCGCTCACGCTGGCACACAGTTTGACAGCCAGATCGTAGATCAGTTCCTGCTACTCACAGATCTACAATTGACGGTATAGCACAGATTTCCCAGCAGGAAAGCGGTCTCATAAAGAGTATACATAATCTTCTCTTTCCTGATAAAAAACAGGCCTGTGGCTGCATGCTTCCGGGCAGGAGACATACAAATCCACTAGGCCTGTTCCGCTGGCGTCTATGCGCCCATAATGACTTCCCATACCGGCTTCGTATGACCGCCCGGATACAACATGTACAGCAGCACATACACCATAACGCCCGTAATGGCGGTAATGAACCAAATTACAGAGGTCACTCTTCCCCATTTGCGATGCTTAGCATACTTCGCCTTGAACCCCAGCGTAAGCGTAGTTAACCCGAATACAGCAGCCACGGTGGCCAGTACAATATGGAAGATCAGAAACACCTGATAAATGGTCTTCAGTTCGTCCGGTCCACCCCATGAAGTGTTCCCCACAAACAGCGTTCTCGAAACATAAACAATAAAGAACAGCAGAGCAGCGACAGCGGCAGCAATCATTGTATTCTTGTGCGCTTCGCGTTTGCCCTTGATGATGAGTCCCCAGCCAATCGCTACCAACACCGCACTAAGCACGATGAATGACGTACTGATCGTTGGAAACAACGTAAAAATATCCATGATTATCCCCCTCGGCATTCCCAGCTATCACGGATCAAACGACACCTTCCAGCCCGGAAGAGGTTCCGGAGTCTTCCCTGTCGTCTTGTCCGTTCTCTTTTTTATACCAATGATAGAACACATAAGCAAGCATCGAGGCGAAAATAAATTCCTGAATGAACTTCATCGCGATGCCGCCCACCTGCTGATCCACCTTTGGTGACAGCCATCCGAAGAACGTCGGACCCCCAAATGCCTTCAAGAGCGCAGCGGGGTCACCGGACACACAGTAGCCCATCGCCTTAGCCCAAGTATCAGGATCACTGTAAGTGGCATAGAGTGGTTGATCGGCAAAAATAATCAATCCGCAAGCCGGCGTCAGTAGCACCATGTTCAGGAAGATAAAGCCGCTTTTGCCGAGTCCTGAAGCCATCTTGCGTTCTGGCAGCGGGTTAATCAGCGTCCACCACATTAAGGCAGCTGTCAGGAAGAGGATCATATAATAGAGACGGTGAACCGTAAAATGCAGCATAACATAATCATGAATCACCGGCACGTGGTACAGCGAAAATAATCCGTTGAACAACAGTGCCGCCACCACCGGATGGGCCAAAAACGACAGACGCCGCAAAGGATTGGCCTTCAAGGCTGCCCTCCAAATCCAGTCGGGAATACCTAACATGATCAAGGGCACCGCGACAAGATAGGACAAGGCCATACTCAGCATATGAAAAGAGAACATGATATGCCCCAGTAAGCTAACTGGCCCCCCCTGGGCCAAATACAGTGCCAGCATCCCACATAGAAACAGGGTTCTGCGAAAGAACGATACGGGCGCAGCACCGGAGAACCGTGACGACAATGGTCCAATCAATACAAAATAGGCTGCTGTAACCAACAGCATCCCCGCCAAAAACAACGGGCTCCATAAATCAGCAAAGCTAAAATACTGTAATCCCAGCATGTCTTATTTATGCCTCCTTAGCAGGGAAGCGGGTAATAAGGTCTTCATTTGCGTAGCCATAATGCCAAAAAGAGGGGGCATGAACTGCCCGCCTCTTCCGCAAATCACCTTTAGTCCCACCATACCCAGTAGAGTGACATGACAATACAAGTACCTGCTACAAAAAATCCACCGATCATGAACAGGATGGGCAGCATATGCCCTTTATCCTTCAAGTGCATCCAGTACCCCATCTGCACAAACACTTGCAGTACAGCCATTACCAACAGGAGAATCACCGCGAACGATGCATTGACTCCTCCTGCCGCTACTGCAGCGAAAGCGATCAAGGTCAGTACAATCGAAAAGATGAATACTACAATATGCTTTTGTGGTCCTTCATGCCGGTAGCGGTGCTTGACTCCGCTTTGTGGTGTATCTTGATCCGTCGTCATGATCTAACCCACCTTTCCGAGCAGGTATACCACTGTGAAGATGAATACCCAGACCACGTCGATAAAGTGCCAGTACATGGCTGAGACATAAATCTTCGGCGCAGTGATAACGTTCAGTCCCTTGCGAGACAGTTGAGCGATCAGAATTCCGATCCAGACAATCCCGAAGGCAACGTGTGCGCCGTGGAACCCAACTAGCGTGTAGAACGCGGAGCTGAATGCACTTGTAGTCATTCCAAATTCTTCATGTCTTATATACTCACTGAACTCATAGATTTCCAGTCCAAGAAAGCCGAGTCCCAGCAGCACAGTAAGCAGCAGCCAGTTCCGCAGCACAGCCGGACGATTCCGGTGCATCGCCTGGATGGCAAATACGCTCGTTAGACTGCTCACTAACAGGATGAAGGTTGCCGCTGCAACCAATGGCAGATGAAATAGTTCATTAGCCGTGGGGCCTTCATTGGTCTGATTGCGCAGGGCCAGGAAGGTGGCGAACAGTGTGCCGAAGAGCACCGCTTCCCCGCCCAGGAATAGCCAGAAGGCGAGAACTTTATTGCGTCCCTCCAGGGTCGCTTTTTCCGGTTCGTGTGGAAGCGCGCCGTTAGCTGCTTCTGCGTGTGCCGTTGTCATTCCATCCTCACCCCTCTTCCAACTCTTCAGGTTCAATATGCCAGCCGTGATCATCGAACACGGAACGCAGCACCATCGACCCGAATGTAATGAGAAGCCCGATTGCCGTTACAATGTAATTATTGAAAATAAAGCTCATAAATGCGTTGCCGAAATCATCCCTGCTGAACATAAATCCAAGTCCCGCTATGAAGATTCCCACGGACATGACGAACGGCAGTGCGGTTGCGGAAGGCATGTGGATGGAACCGACTGGCTCCGCAGGTGTCATCCCTTTATGTCCTGCTGTTTTTTCTTTCCAGAGAGCATCAACGCCGCGCACTAGCGGCGTTTGCTTGAAGTTATACTCCGGTGGCGGAGAAGGAATGCTCCACTCCAATGTACGACCGTCTTCCCAAGGATCGTCTGCGACACCCACAGATTTTCTGGAAGTCAGGAATACGTTGGTCAGGAAGATAATCATTCCCACACCCATCAGACCCGCACCGATCGTACTAATCAGGTTCAGGAGATCAAACTGCTGGTTCGGCAGATACGTGAAGACACGGCGCTGCATGCCCATCAGTCCAAGGAAGTGCTGAACAAAGAACGTCATATGGAACCCAAGAATGAAGGTCCAGAAGGTCCACTTGCCGAGCTTCTCGCTTAGCATGCGTCCGAACATCTTCGGCCACCAGTAATGCAGCCCGCCAAACAGCCCGAGTACTAGGCCGCCTACGATAACATAGTGAAAATGTGCTACGACAAAATATGTGTCATGGAACTGAAAGTCGGCTGGTGCAGACGCCAGCATGACCCCGGTGACACCGCCCATTGTAAAGGTTGGAATGAAACCAGCTGCGAAGAGATTCGGCGTGGTGAAACGCACCTGTCCACCCCACATCGTGAAAAGCCAGTTGAAGATTTTGATTCCGGTAGGTACGGCAATAAGCATCGTCGAGACCGAGAACAGCGCATTTGCGACCGGTCCAAGCCCTGTAGTGAACATATGATGCGCCCAGACCATGAATCCGAGAAAGGCGATCAAAATCGTAGCGAAGACCATTGAGCTATATCCGAACAGACGCTTGCGCGAGAAGGTCGGAATAATCTCGGAGATGATCCCGAACGCAGGCAGGATCAGGATATACACTTCGGGATGTCCGAAAATCCAGAAGATATGCTGCCAAAGCACGGGGTTACCGCCGGCACCAACCTCGAAGAAGTTCGCTCCAAGGATTCGGTCAAAAGTCAGTAGTACCAGGCCCACCGTAATGGCCGGAAAAGCGAAGAGAATAATAGCGGAAGTAATAAATGTGGTCCAAGCAAACATCGGCATCCGCATGTAGGACATTCCCGGCGCACGCATTGTGATAATGGTTGCCAGAAAGTTAATGCCCCCAATCAGGGTACCTAAGCCCGCGATCTGCAAGCCGATAGTATAAAAGTCTACTCCGTGTGTCGTACTATAAGTGCTGGTAGACAATGGCGCGTAGGCTGTCCAGCCGGCATCAGGTGCACCACCCATAACCCAGCTGAGATTGAGCAGCAGGCCGCCGAACAGGAAGGTCCAAAAGCCAAGCGCATTAAGAAAAGGAAAAGCAACGTCGCGTGCCCCGATCTGTAGCGGAATGACCGCATTCATTAGGGCGAAGATAATCGGCATAACGCCAAGGAAGATCATCGTGGTTCCGTGCATCGTAATCAACTCATTGAAGAGCTGAGCGTTCAGAAAGGTATTCATCGGCTTGATGAGCTGAATTCGGATCAGGATCGCTTCCAGACCGCCGATGCCAAAAAACAAACCTCCGGCCCATAAATACAGAATTGCAATCTTCTTGTGATCGACGGTGGTGATCCAATCCATCAGTCCGGTGTGCCGTTTGACGGTGTGACCATGCTTCAACGGCTTGGAATGGTTCAGGACAGGAGCTGCTTGAGCCAAGATTCGTACCCCCTTTTCAAAATTGCTGCTTGGTTTAATGGTTGAAAGGACTAGTTCAATTTGTAATTAGCCAGGTAATGGGCAATGCCGTCAATCTCTTCATCGGTCAGTCCCAAATCCTTGGGGCTTGGCATCAGATTGTTCGGCTTCACGCTCTTAGGATCATGCAGCCAGGTCTTCAAGTTCTCCTCAACAGAAGCACCCTCTACTCCTGAATCATCATTGATCAAGATCCCAGCTATGGCTTCCCGTGAGCCAATCCCCGTCAGGTTCGGTCCAACAGATAACCCCTGATCACCAACCGCATGGCATTTCAGACATTGGTCCTTGAAGGTCTTGGCCAGGGCTGGATCTTCAGGAAGCACCGCTGCCGGTTTCTTCATGCCGTCGATCCATTTCTGAAATGCTTCTTCACTGACGGACTTGACCTTAAACTCCATCAGACCGTGAGAAGGTCCGCACAGCTCCGCGCACTTGCCTCGGTAAACGCCTTCATTTGGCGCACTGAAGCTAAAGCGGTTAATGGTACCCGCCGGGTTCGTATCCAGCTTACCAGAGAGCGATGGCACCCAAAAGGAGTGTATTACATCGGCTGTCTTCAGTTCAAAGGCAATATCCTTTCCCTTAGGAATCACCAGATCCTGCGCCGTAGTTACGCCATAATCAGGGTACTCAAACTCCCACCAGTATTGGTGACCTGTTACCTTTACTTTAATTGCATTTTTGTCATTCCAATGATCATTACCGGCAGCAAACACCGCTTTTACCGTTGGAACCGCCAGAACAACTACCAAAATCAGCGGAATCACGGTCCATAGAATCTCCAGCTTGATGCTGCCCTCCACCTGTTCAGGAATCTCGCTCTGTCCCGGCTTTCTGCGGAACCGGATCATCACAAACGCCGCGATGGAGAAGACAATCAGCAGCACGATAACCATAATGGTAATCGACAGTTTCATGAGTCCGTACGAGGTTTCTGCCGCCGGTCCCTGCGGCCTGAGTGCCGACAAGTCCGCGCGTCCGCAACCGGTAAGAAGAATGAGTCCAAAAACTGCGATCATGGGAAGGAGTCGCCTTACAGCCTGCCACGTTTTCATCATAGATCTACCCCGCTTTTCCCGATTTCATAATTTACCGTATTTTCCCTGTCAATTATAACAATCACTATTAATATAAGTTTAAGGGGGTGTTTTGTCAATCGTTCACAGCTAGTTCACAAAGTCTTTTTAAAAGGCAAAAATGCTTGTCATTACTGAGTTTATTAACGTTTTTTGAAAACGTATACAAACTAAATTACACACTGTAACCGATTACATTTAAAAATGTGTCTATTAATTCATTTGACTATTTTATACGTCTGGTTGTTGGATAAAAATTCATGTATTCATTACTGGGCTTGCTTACAACGGATTTTCTTCCACTTTTCACCAGCGTTTGAACACAAAAAAACCGCTTCCTGAAGCGGCACGCCGCCGGACACGGTTTATGAGAATCCTCATGGATGTAGTTACTCAGAATGTTGTCGTAAGAACGTCTGGGTGATGATCCTCTCTTGTATTTAGGAGACGGATGAATTCATCTTTACCAGTTCATGCTCTACGACCATGGTCAGCTCTTCTTCATAGCCTCCCGTAATCCGATACTTTCGGACGTACTCCTTTACGAATTTCTTGGGATCTTTGGGCCGGAAAATACGTGTCATTTCCCGTAGACTTTCCTTAACTTCGTTATGACCTTTACTTGCCATGATCAGTTCCCTCCCAAAACATTGAAAATGAATGCTCCGTTGTAGAGAATGCATGATGAAAAGTCCGCCGTAACTCCGAAATGCAAGTCAGTATCCGTTACACATACGTAGCTCGCACTATCCGCTTGACGCTGTTCCAATACTTACTGACCGTGGATACATCATCTTGCAGGAGAAGCAGGTTCGTCGTGATTTTGGGCTGAGAGCTTGAGATGCCTGTAATGAAAGCACCTCGACACTTTAATTACCCGAAGAGCCACTTACTGAATCACTCCTTTCGGGCCTTATCGTTATATTGTATCATATTCCGGCGCAACTTCCACCTTTCCATGTAAAATGTGCTTATGGGAAATATTTTTATTTTATGTCATCGAATAGGGGTAAACTTTTCGGATTCCGGGTAAAATACACTCATATTTCAACTCGGCTAGCATGCCTGTCTGGATCAAGAAAAGGGGCCGCTATGATGAATCAGCCATTGGATTTACTTCATTCACCCCATAACCCCGTCTCCTTCATCGAAACAGCGCTCCCTGAAGACACAAGCACAGACAGCTTCCTGTTGGAGCAAGCACATCAGACCATCCTGCAGAGTTATCCCAGAATGCACAGTATGCTAGTAGTGCGCCAAGGAAAGCTCATCTTTGAGCGTTATTATGATGATTTCCAAGCCGGGTCACTGAATGATCTGCGTTCAGCCACCAAAAGCTTCGTCTCCCTAATGACCGGGATTGCGATCAAGCGTGGGGACATTCCTTGTGTTAAAACCCCAGTCTGCGAGGTGCTGCATCGTCATATTCCTTCCCAGCCTTCTCCCCAACTCGAAGAGCTCACTCTCCGTCATTTGCTGACCATGACCACTGGCTTCAGTTGGATCACGGGAAAGAAACTGGGAGAGCCACTCATTCGCAAGTTCCACAACAGCCGCTGCTGGGGGGCCTTTGCCCTGAGTCTGCCCATTATTCCCGGCAGTATCGGAACTTTCCAGTATCGCAGTACCGATTCCCACCTGATCTCCATGATGCTCTCGGAGTCTACAGGTATGGATACCTTCAGTTATGCCCGCCAGCATTTCTTCACTCCGCTAGGAATTCATCATGTTGCCTGGACCTCAAGCCCCGAAGGACATAGCATGGGTCATATCGGCCTGTTCCTGACCGCCAGGGATATGGCCAAGACAGCCATCTGCCTGCTCAGCGGCGGCTTCTGGGCGGGCGAAGAGATCGTTCCACAGACATGGTTACAGGAAGCTCTTGAACCTCAAACATCCGGCTACCCAGCCTTCGGTGAATATGGATACCAGTTCTGGTGCGGTACGATGAGCGGACAGCCCTTCCGACTTGCGCACGGCCATGGCGGACAGCAGATTGTGCTGCTGCCAAGCCTGGACGCCGCTGTCATCTTCACCGCAGAAACCAAAGTCAGGCAATGGAAGAATCCACGGAGACTGGTGGAGCAATATCTGATCCCTGCCATGAGCTGAGGATCACATACTTTGTCCACCGCCCTCATAGAATGATAGGGAGAAGGAGTGTGATCCCTTTGTCCCCTTTCAGATCATCTACAGGCCTGCCCGACAATATCGCGGGTGCGCTATGCTATTTTTTCCCTTTTGCAGGCGGCATCGTTTTTCTAGCGCTGGAGAAAAAAAGTCGTTTCGTGCTTTTCCATGCCTTGCAATCACTGATCGCCTTCGGCGCGCTGATGGTCGGACATGTACTTAGCGGACTGCTGCCACTTATTGGTCCGTTTATTGCCGCCATCCTCTCCCTCTGTGGCCTGGCGATCTGGCTCCTGATGGTTTACCACTCGCTCGGTGGCAGATGGTATCGGCTGCCCTGGGCGGGAGCTTTCGCGGAACAACAGCTCCGCCACATTTAATCACCCTCCTCTTGCGTAAAAAAGATTCCCTTTCACTCTTCCACTCCTTACAATGGAGAGTAGACTAGACTGGATCTTTGAAGCTGGGGGAAAAGAAATGTACTTATTTATCATAAATTCGCGTTCCGGGGGAGGCACAGGGCAGCGAACATGGCGAATCGTAGAGAAGCTGCTGAAGCAGCGGCTCATCTCTTACGAGACCCTGTTCACCAAGGATGCTGCAAGCGCAGAACGTGCCGTGCTGGAGGCCTTGGCCCGGCGGGAGCATTGGGAGGCTGCCGTCGTTGTCGGGGGTGATGGCACGATTCACAGCGTGCTCGGCGCTCTTCATCAGACCGGAATCCGACTTGCGGTAATTCCAGCCGGCTCCGGCAATGATACGGCCCGCGGGTTCGGCATCCCTATGGACCCGGAGACGGCACTGGCGACAGCCACCGGTGGACGCTGGCTGGACAGTGACCTGCTCTCCGGCAGGGATGGATTCACCTTGACCGCTGTCGCTAGCGGTTTTGACGCCCAGGTGGCGGTTAATGTGAATAGCAGCCGCTACAAGCGTTTTTGCAACGCCATCGGTGCCGGGCAGTTGGCGTATATTATCGGCATCCTGCATACGCTGTTGACTTTCAAGCCTTGCCGAGTCAACGTAGCCTGCGATGGCAAGGAACATTCCTTCGAGACGGCCTGGCTCGTCTCGGTCTGCAACCTGCCGGGCTATGGCGGCGGGCTACAGATCTGCCCGCAGGCGGAGGCCGGGGACGGCCAGCTCGACGTCTGCGTCGTGCACGGGTGCAGCCGCGGGCAGCTCCTGCGGCTGTTCCCTACGGTACTGAAGGGCAGGCACGTGTCCCTGCCCTTCGTCACCATGCTGCGCGGACGCAGCGTAGCTGTGACCTTCGAGCAGCCCCGGCAGGCCATCGGCGACGGCGAGAGCCTCGGCCTCGCGCCGCTCGCCGTGCGCTGCGAGCCTGGCGCGCTGCGCGTGCTGTCGCCGCAGGGCACAGCCGCGGCGCAGAGATCCTGCCAAGCCAGCGGCTAGGCAGGAGAGCACCGTCGTGCCGGATAGGACGGCACGACAAAAAAGGCCAGCACGCGCTCTACTGCGCGTGCTGGCCTTTTTCGCTGCGGCGTAGAATAGCCGCAGCGAAACAAGCGGGAAACCATGGGCAGCCGCCCGGGTTTCCCGCTTACTACGACGAGGCGCTGCCGTCTAACCCGGCAGCACCTCGTCGTCTTCCACAAATGCAATTTGCCCGTCTGTGAGCGAAGCAATTCGCACGAGCGATTCCACGCGGTAGCCCGCTTCCTGCAGCAGCCGGTAGCCCGGCTGGAAAGATTTTTCGATCACAATACCGATTCCAGCCACGCTGCCTCCGGCCTGCTCCACAATCCTTGCCAGTCCAAAGGCAGCTTCGCCGTTCGCCAGGAAATCATCGACGATCAGCACCCGTTCTCCCGGAGCGATGAATTTCTTGGAGACGGTGATTTCATTGCTCTCTTTTTTCGTAAAAGAGTACACCTTCTCCACATAAATATCTTCTGTGAGCGTCAACGACTTCTGCTTGCGGGCAAAAATCAGTGGCACATCCAGCTCCAGAGCCGTCATGATGCCCGGCGCAATGCCAGAGGACTCGATGGTCAGCACCTTCGTAATCTCTTCCCCTGCAAAACGGCGGGTAAACTCGCGCCCGATCTCCCGCATCAGAATCGGGTCCATCTGGTGATTCAAGAAAGAATCTACCTTGAGCACACCTTGGCCGAGAACGATGCCTTCCTCGATTACTTTTCGCCTCAACAAATCCATATGTACTCCTCCTTCTCCCACAAAATGAACCCTTTCTTCCGCACAGACTACAGCCCGGTCGGTTTCTGAGGCATAAGGTTCCCAACAATGGATTTCAAATCATGGTCTTCTTTATGCTGATCCTGCGTGTTACCCGTGTCATACCCGGTAATCCGAATCTCCGAATAGTTAGCCCCTGCATTCACCGGTTTAAAAATCAGCTTCTCCCGGTCCTCCAGACGCACCTCGAATTTCATGTCCTTGAACATGCCAATCAGCTCAGCCTCACCCGGAGTGGCGCCTTCATCCAAAAACAACAGTCCGCGTAGTGGCTTCGGACCTTCCGGATGCACAACTTCAAAATGAACGATGCATTCCATATCTTTCACCTCCCTGAAATAATTTCGTTTCGGGCCGAAAGGCTCAGCCTTATTCTTGCCCACCCTCGCTGTGCATTACATATTTACTATAGATGCTGCTATAGCGATCACCGTACCGCTGTTCCAGTTCGGCGCCCATATCCTGCTCTAGCTCGAAAAGTACCATTTCTTGCGTAAAGTGATTCAGCAGCAACTCCACCATCACCGGATGCTCGGTGACGACAGCCTGTGCCGTACCGTCACTGTAACGCATGCCAAGCATGCACCAGCTCCGATCGATCACGAACGAGAATTTGCGACCATCACTGCGCGGCGGCTTTCCGCCGAGCGGCGTCCAGGCAGGTGGAGCTGCAACCGCATTGTCGCCGTCAAACGCCCACAGGAGCCTAACCCCCCGCAGCTCAGCTTGTTCCAACTCGCTGCGCAGTAGCGTTGCTTCCTCCCGCCAAACATCAACCACGATCTCCTGCTCAGCCAGATTCAACTGATGTATCAGTGCGCCAAGCACGTTGCGGTCTCCCTCGACATTGTAAAATGATGGGGTGACCGGTCCGCCGCGCGGCATTTCGTTCTCCATATAAGCGAGGGAGCTCTGAATCCGTCCGGAGATCATCGTCGAGAGTTCCTCCGGATTCAGTACACTATACCGTGCAGGCTCTCCCTCCCCGCATCGCACATATCCTTGCTGTGTCAGACGCTGCAGCGCAGCATATACGTTAGATCTCGATACTCCGAGCTGTTTGGCTACTTCATAGCCCGAAGCTTGACCTTTGGTCGCCAGCTCCACCATAATTTTGGACTCCATCTCTGTGAAGCCCAGATTGCGCAGATGCAGCAGCAACTGTTCCATTCTTGTGTCCCCCTAAGCTGACTGTAAAACTATATTTGCTCCGAGCCGCAGCGCGGGCACCACATGGAGCCTTTTGGAAGATCTGTGCGGCAAATCTGGCATTTCACCAGATCCCGCCCGCCATGCTCCTCGCTCGTCGCTGCCGGATCTTGTTGTTCTCCCGATTTCCAATCACGGATGCGCTGATCCAGTTCAAGCTGCCGTAACCGTTCACGTTCCAATTCATCAGCATGACGACGTTCCTTATCAACATCCGAGATGCTCTCATCATACTCTTCGAGCGGCAGTTCATCCTCGGCAAGCCCTGTTTCAGAGTACACGCCAGCCGGACTCATCTTCAACGCGATTTCCCGCTCCTCATCGGTCAGGTCCTCAGCGCCATAGTATTGATGCTCATCTTCTTCCTCATGAACGGTATACACCGGCTCCGGCTGGGAAGGTGC
The DNA here is from genome assembly GCF_042887565.1 of Paenibacillus sp. NPDC057934. Taxonomy (NCBI): domain Bacteria; kingdom Bacillati; phylum Bacillota; class Bacilli; order Caryophanales; family Paenibacillaceae; genus Paenibacillus; species Paenibacillus sp. NPDC057934. The sequence continues at coordinate 421,745 of NZ_JBHVPB010000004.1, read as the reverse complement.
CTTATACGTAAAAGCCTGCTCTTCCTGCTTGCGTCCGCAGTGAGGACAAAAATTGGCGTCCAGGGCCACAACCTGGCCGCAGGCGCACAACCGCTCATTTTTCAACTCAGCTATGCGGGAACGCAAAACGTCGATTCTCTCCTGGTGTCTTGAACAGACGCGTGACAGCTCCACCATTTTTCCTTCGGCCTCTGACATATCTCTCAAACGATATCCTTCGTAGAAAAACCGGCCCATCTTCAAAAATTCAACTTCCATCTCACGCTCGATATCTGAAATCTGGTTATTCAGCTTACCGATCTCCACAGAACCTTGTGCTTTTTCGGTAACCCGGCTGGCACCGTCCTTGATACGCTGCAATAAGTTCATCGATGCTCCTCCTTCTCCACAGTGAAACGTGCTTCTATCATACCAAATGTGCCGCACAGATTCATTATTTACCGTTCTGTGTATAATAGTAAAAAATGAACCCAAGGGCAATATAACGGAAAATGGAGGGATTCACGATGCCGACCGATGACCAGAAAAAACGTTATTTTGTCTCTGCAGCCCATGGCGTAATCCAGAATATCCGCAACGAGTCCAATGAGTTTGAGATACACCTGAACGATGAGGAGCTTACGATCCTGCAGGATCTGTTAACTAGTCTGGAGAGCGACGATGACTATACGTTCCGCCGCGCCTTTGTTCCGTTTAAATCCGCCGATCACGATGACGCCGCCCAGGAGTTTGATGATCAGACCATTGCCTTATACTCATATTTGTACGAGCATGGCAGCAACGACACCACACAAATGATTAAGTCCCTGAATGTATTAACCAAGCTGGAGAACACCGCTTATCAAGACAAAGGTTATGGCCGTGACACACCCTGAACCAATAGATACGCAAGATGCAGCGGCTGTATGTACAGTAATACGTAATTTAACTCCAAATGATTGTGAAGAATCCTTGAACAGCCGCTGACCGGACACCGGAGGGGAATCCTTCGGTGTTCGTTTTTTTGCTTCCGGGGACATAGATCGGTTAAAATGGAGTCAGCTACACATAACGAAATCGGGAGAGAAGCAGTGGAAGACGAACAAGAAAGCCGTCAGCTTACGCTGAGTCAGTTGCAGGTACACGTAAAGGATCTTCAGCAATGGAAGGCCAATGAGGATTTTGCCAGACAGATTGAGGAATTCAAGGCATTACCGGCCCTTTACCGTCATGCTCTTAATGAGCTTCAGAATAAAATTGATATCATCAGGACAGAATGGCAGGTTCGTGATGGCTTTAGTCCAATCGAGCATGTCAAATCCCGTATCAAGGAACCTAAAAGTATCATCCAAAAGATGGAACGCAAGGGATATGATCTTTGCCTTGAGAATATGGAGAATTATATTCATGATATTGCCGGTATGCGAATCGTTTGTGCATTTGTCAAAGATATCTACCGTCTAGTGGATCATTTAAGTACACGTGAGGATATGCGCGTTCTGGAGATCAAGGATTATATCGCCCATCCTAAGCCGAACGGCTATCAAAGCCTGCATGTTATCGTCGCTATCCCGCTGATCCTGCTTGAAGGGACACGCTGGGTGAAGGCAGAAATTCAGCTTCGTACCCTTGCTATGGATTTCTGGGCAAGTATGGAACACATTCTGTATTATAAATTCGATAAACAGCTTCCGACACATGTTGCGGACGAACTCAAAGAAGCCGCGCGCGCCGCAGATGAACTCGATCAAAAAATGCTCCGCCTGCGCAGAGAAATCCTGGAACTAACCGAGGGCGACAGCAACGGTAGCAGTACCGGACTGCGTAATACTTAAGAACTGTTCTGCTTAAGCAGACTAACAAGCCTCAGCATTGTTGAACAGAATTTCAAGCCTAGGCCAAGAGTCAATAGCTCAATAGGCTGCTACCTATACAAGTGTTGATTGAACAACTCTGCGTTATCTAAAAAGAACCTTCATGCCCGAGCTTGAGTAGCGGCATCGAAGGTTCTTTCGGTTTATACTCATTACTTACTTCTTACTCATTACTTACTTCTTACTTCTTACTTCTTACTTCTTACTTTCCGCTTCTTATCTGCACCTTATCCATCGCTCAGTATCTCAATTCTGAAAACAACAGGATTATCTCCAGTTATTCAGAGCTAAAACTCAGTCATCCTTCATTTAACTGGAATTTCTCCAGCTAATTCGCTCAATATCCCCCACTATCCGGCCAAACGACAATATTAACAGGAGTTTTTCCTGATCATTAGCGGATATCTCGCGAAACCTACAAATTAACGGGAGAAATTCCCGTTAGCCCCCACCTCACCTGCTCCTTAGGCAAAACCATATCTATCACAGTAATACATGCTTACTACTTCGATGCATTGTGACGTACTACGGTGTACTGCAACGTACTACGATTCACTACGATTCACTACAATGTACTATGACATAGCACGGCACATCGCAAATATTGCCTGTGCATTTCACAACTCTATATTACACCTTGCGAATGTTCTCCGCCCGCTTAACAGCAGCTTCGGACACCCGCTGCATAACCAGATGCAGTCCCTCGCGAGCTTTAGGAGTCTGAGGCAGTAGCAGCTCCCACTCTTCCTTCGTGTCCACAGTCACCGGTGCGGAGGGGAGAGCACGTTCTGCGATTTCATGGAATAGCGTACCAGGCTGATGCAGCGAGCCTTCAGCCGCTGCCTCGGCCAGCCACTCCCCGGAGGTGACCGGCGGTCCTTTCCGCTCGAGACGGGTCAGTTCAGATACCAGATCACTTGGCTTTGCCAGTTCGCCCTCTACAGCTTCCTCCCCCTGCTCCTCTGCCCAAAGCGAGAATACTCCGTTCAGCAGCTCCGCCTGGTTCATCCCCCGCAGCGCAAAAGCTAACCATGGATCATGAGCCAGTTGGTTCCTCAGCAGCCTTAGCAATTCGATCTGCTTGCCTTCATGGAGGAGGCTGTAATTCCCCCCCTCCAATTCAGCCGCAGACGGCAAAATATATGTCTCAAGAACCGCATCAGCTATTCGCCCCTGAAGCAGCCCATACACTTCACCAGCCTGCCCCGCCAGCATGCGTATGATGCCTCTCTTGGCATCCATTGCCCAGAGTGGAACCTCTAGACTGACCCTGACATCAGCGTCCCACAGTGCATTTATTTTACCGGGGGAGACTTCCAGCTTCAGCTTTGGCTCTGATAACTCACTCATGTGATCCCTCCTGTTCCCCTTCCCGTTCTACATCCAGTCCTGACCCTGCAGCTCAATAAGCTCCTTCAGTTCATGATTGGACATCTCGGTCAGCCACGTTTCGCCAGAGCCAACTACCTGCTCGGAAAGGCTTTTTTTGCGTTCAATCAGTTCGTCAATCCGTTCTTCAAGCGTACCCTGGCAAATTAACTTGTGAACCTGCACATTTTTGTGTTGTCCGATGCGGAAGGCCCGGTCTGTCGCCTGGTTCTCTACTGCCGGGTTCCACCAGCGATCATAATGCACCACATGGTTCGCCCGCGTCAGATTGAGTCCGACCCCGCCTGCCTTCAAGGAAAGCACGAAGAATGTCGGCTGGTCTCCATTCTGGAAATCATGCACCATCTCGTCACGCTCGCGCTTCGAAATCCCGCCATGCAGGAACAACGGCGCTCTTCCGTAACGACGCGACAACCTGTTGACAAGCAATTCGCCCATCGCAACATACTGGGTAAAGATCAATGCAGATTCACCAAGCTCGGCAATACTGTCCAGCACCTCGAACATGACCTCCATTTTGCCGGATTGCTCACTCCGCAAGCCCCGGCCTTCGTCCCGCCGGAACAACTGGGGATGATTACAGATCTGCTTCAACTTCGTAAGGGAGGACAACACGAGACCACGCCGAGCCATACCGGAGCGTTCACCGATCACCCCAAGCATTTCGTCCACAACCCCTTGATAGAGCGCTGCTTGGGTATCCGTAAGCGGACAATACGATTTGAGCTCTAGCTTCTCCGGAAGATCTTTGGATATGTCCGGGTCGCTCTTAAGCCGTCTGAGCAGAAAAGGCGACACCAAACGATGCAGCTCACGCAACCGCTCTCCGCCTTCACCGGATACATACCGCTGGCGGAAGGAGTGATAGGTGCCAAGATAGCCAGGATTTAAAAAGTGGAAAATAGACCATAGCTCGCCAAGTCTGTTCTCTACTGGCGTTCCCGTCATCGCGATCCGATGCGGCGCTGAGAGCTTCATCACACTCTGCGCCTGCTTGGTGCGGTGGTTCTTGATATATTGCGCTTCATCCAGTACAACCGTTGACCACTGCACGCCTGCAAGATCCTCACTATCCCGGCCTGCCAAGTGATATGTCGTCAGCACAATGTCGTGGCTGTCCGCCAGATCCAGAAAACCCTCGCCGCGGATCCGGCGACTGCCGTGATGGATGTGCAGCGACAGCGAAGGTGCAAATCGCTGCAGCTCACGCTGCCAGTTACCGAGAAGCGAGGTCGGGCACAGAATTAGTACCGGCCCTTTCTTTTCCCCCTCAGGAGCTGTAAGTGCGCGATCCAGTAGGCAGGTAATCACCTGCACCGTCTTCCCAAGGCCCATATCGTCGGCCAGACAGACCCCGAAACCGAGATTGCCCAAGGCAGCCAGCCATTGATATCCCCGCTCCTGATAAGGTCGCAGCGTGCCGTGAAGGACATGTGGGACGGGACGATCCTCATCCCTAAGCACATCGCCGTGCATGATAGAAGCCAGCAGACCGGAAGTTTCCATGCCCGTAACGGACATTCCTTTCCATAGCCGATCTTCGCCATCCTCTGCCTCCAGCCTCATCCAGTCCGCAGCAGTCATTTCACCACTCTCATGGCGCTTCATATATCTGAGCACTTGGCGAATTTCCTTCGGATCTACCTCGACCCACTCACCCCGGAAACGGACAAAAGGAACCCCCGCCTCCACCAGTGCCTGCAATTCCTCTTCAGTGATAGAAGTATCACCTAGCGAAGCCTCAATCCGGAAGGAGATCAGCTCCTCCATGCCGAGCGCAACCGCTGGTGGACCGTCTAATCCTCCCGGCGGCTGCATCTTCATCTTCATGCCGACACGCCGACGCCCTTCACGGCTCCAGCGCGAAGGCATCTGGACCGTGATTCCCCGGGCAGTCAACTGCTGCACCGTCTCTTTCAGGAAGAAATGCAGACGATGCGGCTCCAGATCTACACCTTCTGGGGCTGGAGACTTAAGCCCGGCTTGGATGTCAGGCGATACCTTGCCCGCACTTCCGAGCGCCGTCAGAAACTGCTGCTGGATATTACGGTAGCGCCTACCCCACAACGTAAATTCCTGTTCTCTACTGCCCCAGATGGCTTGAGCGGGCAGCCAAAACTCCCCTTCTTCCCGATTCTCTGCCCAAAAAGACAATCGCCAAACTTCCGCCTCTTCTACCGGTGGCTCCAGACGCAGACCCAGGCCAAGCTGCCCGCTCTGCTCCTCTTCTGTCGCGGTTTGCGGAACTCCACTTCCTGCGGTTTCATTCACACCGGCCAGCAATTCATCAACCTCAGCCTGGGTCCCCTGCACCGGAATGTCACGGCTGCCGGTCAGCAGACTGTTCCACCACAGCTCCGTCAGCGGAGAGGTGCCGCGCCGATAATTAGCCTTGAAGGGGGACAGCTCCCCTTCCATCCCGGTTATGACCCGCTTGATCTCGGCTGTCATGATCGCCTGCAAGAAGGAATACAGCACATACGCCCCCGCATCTTCGCGGGATGTGACCTCACTGGCTTCAGCTGTGTGTGTTCCTAGTGCCAATACCGGCATTGAGGCAGCGAGCTGAAGAAAGTACTCTCTGTCCTCCGGTTGGCGAAAAACAGGTGACCAGCAGGCCACAGCTGCCTGTTCGCCGCCCCGACGGCGTGAGCCTACCGGGCGCAGCGGCTGGGCGCCGGGAACAAACCCGCCCGTGCCCATTAGCTCCAGGGCAAACCGGGCCGCGGCTGCCCAGTAACGCAGCTCGCCGCCAGGCTCTACGCCCTGGCTCAGACATTGCTCCGCGTCCCACGCGAGCAGCAATTCAAAAGCATCTTTGGGCGCCAAGGCCAGCCCCTCAAAGGTACGACCCGGCAGCGCGCGGCGGACCGGCTTCCCTTCCACAGGCAAGACTGGATATTTCACTTCCGCCAAGCGCAGCGCTGCGCTCGCAAAAGGACGCAGTCCTCCCTGCAGCTCCAGACGCTTGACCACACGGGTCCACGCATCTACCTTCGGCTCAGATGTCTCGCCGGAGAAGCAAAATAAAACGTCTCCTAACCATATTGCATACAGATGCTTATTCATTGATGATCTCCTAATAAATAATTCAAATATATAAAGGATCAGATATCCTTGAAGTAAAAGACTTCATCTCATCATCATATACGAAAAAGCGCCGATTTAAAAACCTTTCTGCTTTTTTTCTGCAGATTTCCATGGAACCTCCCCTGCAACCGGAGATAATTTCGTCCGTATGCTATAATTGAGATTATTTAACAGGAGGTGGCATAGATCAAATCACAACCCCCATTAATCCTAAATCGACGACAATTCATGACGGGTCTGATTTTATTCGTTGCACTCATTGTGCTTAACATCCGCTATCCCGGGACGGATTCCTGGATGAATATCCTGCTGAATACCTTCGGGATTCCGCTATACAGCTCACCAGCAACACGGACCGGCCTGCACTATTCCGGTATAGTATCACTAATTTTACTGTTAGCCTCAATTGCCTTTTTCAACATGTCTCTGTCACGTCATCGGCTACTTCTGTTCATAGTCTTCATGATATTACTAACGAAAGTGCCTGATGGGCTGGTCAGCAGCTACCAGCGCTTGTTCGCTTCAGGTGTGTACGCACTTGAACTAAAACCTGAAAAAATAATATGCACATACAAGCTTGAGGGGGTAACTTACAACGGTCAATGTCAGCTGCCTGTGCGCAATTACAGTGCCAACGGAGTCGTGGCAAAAGTAGTCCTTCAATGGCCTGAGCTCGAAGGACACCCGCTAGCCGGAGGCTCCATTCCCCTCTCTTCCCTTGAGCTGAAGCCCCATGATCGCGGTAGCTACACTGCTGAATTTCAGCTTCCTGCAACAGGATCTACAAGCGTGGAAAGCGGACAGCTGAGAGGATTTTCGGTCACCCTTATTGACGAAAAGCACAGTCGCACCTGGGAGCGATAGGATTCCCTATCAACTCGCCCTAAGCTGCCGGAGCAGACTCGTAAGAAATGGATCAGATGACTGCTCTGAAGCCTTTTCGAGAATGAAGCCTGCTGCTTATTCAAGTCATAAGCGGGTAACAGCAAAAAGGAGTCGCAGCATTCCTGCCGCGACTCCCTGACTTGTAAACTTCCCTATTGCTTTTCATGTCAACTTCCAACAGTGCAAAATAGCTTGTCCCGCGCTGCCGGAATTTTTATATGGTTTATTTCTTGCGAGCAATCGCCTCGATCTCAACCAGTCCATCTTTAGGTAGACGAGCTACTTCAATCGCACTGCGTGCCGGATAAGGCTCCGTGAAGAACGTGCTGTATACTTCGTTCACGGCTACAAAATCATTCATATCTTTAAGGAACACTGTAGTCTTAATTACATGATCCAGTGAGGCTCCTGCTTCTTCAAGAATAGCCTTGACGTTGTTCAGGGCTTGACGAGTTTGTTCCTGTACACCTTCTGCTAGTTCTCCCGTCTCTGGATTCAAACCTAGTTGACCGGAAGTGTGCACCCAGTTCCCCGTAGCGATAGCTTGGCTGTATGGCCCAATTGCACCAGGCGCTTTAGATGTTGCTACTTGCTTCTTACTCATAATTTTATTCCTCCCATATCCATGGATTATTTATGGTCCCATTGTACGTCCTGTTCTCTGTCTAATGCAAACATCAATCTGCATAAGACGTGAGGTCGCCTGCCTAGCCCTTGCCGATTACATGTATCACATCATTAGGATAGATATGTACGCCAGCGGTGCCAGCCAGCGAAATATTCACCATGGCCCGGGCTACCGTCTCTCCGTGGATGGCTCTGTATTTGGCCGCTTTACCAACCATGGCAAAATCCAGCGCAGTCATCAGGCGGGCCGCCACTCGCTCCCCAAGCCTGAATTCCTTACGTTGTCCCAGCAACAGAGAAGGCCGGAACAGGTGCAGACCATGGAAGCCAGTCGCGATCAGCCCTTCCTCGGCACGTCCCTTGGTCCGGCTGTAGAAATTGCGGGACTTCACATCCGCCCCTATCGAGGAGACGGCCAGCAACTGCCGTACTCCCTCTTCCTTTGCTATAGCAGCAGCCTCAAGCGGATATCCAAGATCGACCCGTTCGAAGCTGCTTTGCGAGCCTGCGGTTTTGATCGTCGTTCCGAGACAGCAGAACATCACCTGCACTCCCCGGAACTGCTCTCTGTACCGAGACAGCTGTTCCCAGTCCACTATGGTCTGCTTGAGTAAAGGATGCTTGATCCCGATGGGACGTCTGACCAGCACCCTGATCTCATCCCAGGCTCCCCGGCGTAATAGCTCCTGGGTCACTGCCTTCCCTACCAAACCGGTGGCTCCCAGCACCATTGCTATTCGTGACATCGCAGAGCCTCCTTTTTCACAAAAATCATCATAAATCATATCACCTTTACGCATCTTTAAGAATTTTCCGTCCGAGAGTTGCAGCCAGCACAATCATCAGCAATCCGACAACTAACTGCGTTCCGAATACCTGGATCCAGTGCGGCCAATCCTCAATCCATTCGTAGATTTTACCGCCAATTAGCGGACCAAAAAACGAGGAAATACCCGTAAGCGCTGCATACACTGCCATATACATCGGACGCTCTTTTTTGGGAGTATCGCCAATAATAAAGTTGAAAGCCAACTGATTGAAGCCACCAACACCCACCCCGAAGACAATATGGGCGGCGAACAGCACCACCAACATCGGCAGAACCGCGAGCAGACCCCAAATTAACGAGGAAACAGCAATAATGGGAAGCGTCCAAAGCAACAAACGCTTGTTGCTATATTTCGCATTCAAGTTCCCCCAGACATAGAAGCTGGCCATCATGAACACCGTCTGTGATACATTGAGCAACGACATCGTTTGATAATTGATATTCAGCAGTTGCAGCATCACATAAGAATACAGTGGTACGACAAGGTTTTGCAGCAAAAGCCAGCCAGCAAGGAACAATGTAGACTTCATGAACAGTGTGTCGTGGAGCGGTTTCTTGAGCATCGGTAGAAACTTGTTTTCTTCAGACTTCTCGAACGGCACATCCGGGTAGAAGAGATAGACAATAATGTTAGCCGTTGAGAAAATCCATACCACAATGTACAAAATGAGAAACCCATGGCCCCCGGGATAACGGTCCAGAACGATGCCACCGCCGTACATCACCAGACTGCCCAGAGCATTTAGAAAAGTATTACGGATTCCGAAATAACGGCCGCGCACTTTCGGCGGAACCAGATCACTGATAACAGAGCTCCATAACACGGAGCCGGCTGTATTCGCAATGAAAGCGGTTGTATATAACGCTATAAAAGCTACTACCCAGTATTCTTTTGGAAAGATAAACGGCACCAGGCCGGTAGAACTCCACAGTATCCGGTGAAGAGCAACAAAAGTGACCATAGCCCACTTGCGACTGGGCAGCTTCTGGATCAGGAACGCAACACCGATCTGGCCGATATTGACCAGCGTCGTCAACGCCAGCACAAAACCGATCTGACTCGAGGTAGCTCCTAAATATAACAGAAAGCCAGTAAGAAACTGCCCTTGAAGCAGGACCTGGAAGATCGTCGCAGGAATCCCCTCAAATGTGGCTATCTGCAAATTCTTGCGCTGTACAGAGGCTTTGCGAATACGCTTGGGACGATGAACCGGTTGCCTGTTTCTCATGATGCTCATGGGAACGATAACACTCCTTTGATGCGGCTTTGGCTTCATTCTACTCCGCATCAATCTCCTGTCAATATGGCGAAATCACAAATAAAATTGGAGCCCCGTTCCTGAAATTCCTCTTGTCCTAAATAGGCAGATACAGTGAAAAGATACTGCCCTTCCCCTCCTCGCTCTGAACAGTGATGAAGCCGCCGAGCAGTCTGGCAAGATCATGACTAATGGACAACCCTAGCCCTGTTCCGCCGTATTTACGGCTGATCGTCCCGTCCGCTTGCCGGAAGGCTTCGAAAATGATCACCCGCTTCTCTTCGGCAATGCCGATGCCACTGTCCCTGACTTCAAATACCACCCAGTTCAGATCCTGCCCGTCTTCCCACCGCTGTTCCGCTCGGATACTCAGCATTACACTGCCCATCTGTGTGAATTTAAACGCATTAGATAGCAGATTTCGCAAGATTTGCTGCACCCGCTGTGGATCTGAGATAATGGTCGGAGTGAGATTTTCACTTACACTGACCACAAATTCAAGCTCCTTCTGCTTCGCAATCACACTGAACTGCAGAGACAATAGCTCTGGAATCTCGCTTACATTCACCTGTTCCCTGATAATATCCAGTCGGCCCGCTTCCACCTTGGACAGGTCAAGGATATCGTTGATAAGCATCAGTAGTTCTTCGCCCGAACGATGAATAATACCACCGTACTCAGCGATCTCTTCCCCGGTAGTGGAATTATCATTTTCTTCTATTAATTGCGATAGATTGATTATACTGTTCAGAGGGGTCCTCAGCTCATGTGACATATTGGTCAGAAACTCCGATTTGTATTGAGAGGCCAGCATCAATTGCTTCGCTCTTTCCTCTAGCACGATTTCATTCTTGTGCAGTTCCTCTGTTTGAGCGGACAACAGCTTGTTCGCACGCCGTATCTGCTCATTGCGGGAAAGCTCCAATTGAAAGTCCCAGATGATCAGCGCAAATAAAATACTGAGAAGCAATCCAGAAGGAAATGTGATCGGCATAATTTCTGTTATGTACTCTGTCGCAGGGATTACACCAAATATAGTAATATTCAGCGCGTTCATGACATTCACCGCCAGAATGACAATAAGGCCTTGTTTTATTATGGAAGCTGTTGAACGGGTAATCCAGAAGCTGAGTCCGGCGCAGAGGAAACCAAGAATCGATAGATTGAGCATTCCCGCCAGTGCTGCTTCGTTCCATCCGAAGGTCAAACGGGTCAGACCCGTTCCAAATCCGATCAATAAGAGGGGAAAGGGCTGCGGAAAGGCGATTGTCGTGATAATGATCGGCACGAACCTCAAATCAAAGATGACATGATCATCCAGTCTGTATCCAAAAAAAGAACTGATCCATCCGGCGAGTATCGCCAGGAATACCCAACTTACCTGCTTCACGCGTTTAGACGCATATGTGATGAGATGCTTGTATAATAAATTGGCCAGATAGGCAACGGTGATCAACACTGCTGTGTTCACGAAAAATATTTTTAAATATTCCATAGCATCACTCCTGGCCTAAATATTAGAAACTACCAGTAATACTAGCATAAATATTCCACCTAATTCATAGAATAACAGGCACTATACTACAATCTCCAGCATCTAATTAAGCACCCTTCTCATCGGCAGCAGAAGAGCGCAAATCAGATGCGATTTGCGCTCATTTCCTATGCTATTGTTTCCAATAAACCCCAAGAACGAACGTCCCAGGTTCTATGTTCTTCTTCTGAGCGTCCTTCGTATATCGGACATGCCTTCACAGGCCTTATTACCCCTCCTTCGTAAGCATGAATCCTGACTTGTTCTTCACCTTGGGGAAAGAAGTCGTCTTTTGTCACATAATAATCTTTAAAATAGCTTTCAATATTTTCTAAAATTTGATATACTACATATATAAATTAATTTTTTAAAGATTTAAGTGATTATTTTCACATAATTAAGCATCATTTCTGTGCTAGAATGCCATCGAAGATGAAACAAGTTCATTAAATTTTTCATTATACATAACCGATATATGTCATGTAACAGCTACAATCAGAGCAATCGCCCCAAAATTAAAGTGACAAATGTCATTTATAAAGTGATTTTTATCACTTCCAAAGTCGTTAAAATGTTTTACATTTTAATATATATATTTTAAACTATTTTCTTGGAGGTCATACCAAATGAAAAAAGCTTCTGTAATCTTGTCGAGTGCCCTGATTCTTGGTTTGCTTGCAGGCTGTGGCAACAACAACAGCAACAATGCCACGACTGCGACTAACACCCCCGCTGAAACAACTGCACCTGCCGCAAATTCCGGAAATGCCGGAACTGAAACTGCCAAGTATCAAGACGGCGTCTACTACGGAACTGCACCTGCTGATGAAAAAACTGGCTGGGAATCCTACGCTATTCTGACTGTTGAAGGCGGAAAAATCACAAAAGCCGACTGGAATGCTTTCAATGTAAAAACTGCTGGTGATCTGAAGAAGAAGGTTTCTGAAGATGGCAAGTACGGTATGAAAAAAGGCGGCGCTCAAGCAGAATGGCACGAGCAAGCTGCAAAAGCTGAAGCATTTTTGATCGACAAACAAGATCCTGCGGCAATTACCCTTGACGCTGAAGGCAAAACAGATGCAATCTCCGGTGTATCCATTCACGTTGGTGAACTGGTTGAATCCGCTAAGGCTGCCCTGGCTGCTGGACCTTCCGAAGCGGGCCCTTACAAAGACGGTGGTTACACTGCAGAAGGCGAAATGGATGCTGAATCTGGCTGGAAATCCACTGTAGCCCTGACTATTGCTGACGGTAACGTTGTCGCTGCTAACTTCAGCGGTGTAAATGCTGCTGGTGATGACAAGAAACAATTCTCCATTGATGGTAAGTACGGCATGAAAAAAGGCGGCGCTCAAGCAGAGTGGCATGAAGAGATCGCCAAAGCAGAAGCTTACTTCGTAGAGAACAAAGGCACTGCTCCTGCACTGGATGCCGAAGGCAAAACAGATGCAATCTCCGGTGTATCGATCCACGTTGGAGAGTACTACACATTGGCAGCAAAAGCGCTTGAAGGAGCAAAGTAATTTAACGACAGCTCCCTCTTACAGCTAATCAGACGAACGAGGTGAATTTCTTTTGAAAAAAATAGTCATTTTGGGCGGCGGCTACGGCGGCGTACTCACGGCTAAAAAACTGGCAAAGAAATTTAAGAACAACAAAGAAATTGAAATTACGCTTATTGACCGGAATCCGTACCACACGCTCTTAACTGAGTTGCATGAGGTTGCCGCAAACCGCGCTCCTGAGGATTCGATCAAGATTGATCTTAAAAAAATCTTTGCCGGATTGAAAGTCGATGTTGTACTGGATGAAATCAGCAATATTGATTTTAAAGGTAAAAAGCTTAAATCCGAGAAAGCTACCTATGCGTTTGACTACCTTGTCATCGGTACAGGCAGCAAGCCAACCTACTTCGGCATTCCGGGCGCAGAAGAGAACACCTTCTCCTTCTGGTCCAATGATGATGCGGTTGCACTCAAACGCCAGATTCGCGACATGTTCACCAAAGCGGCAAAGGAAAAGAATGCGGCGGTGCGCCGTTCCATGCTTACCTTTGTAATCATCGGTGCTGGATTTACTGGTGTCGAGTTGGTCGGCGAGATGGCCGAGTATCGCGAAGAGCTTTGTAAAGAATTCTATATCGATCCATCCGAAGTCCGGTTGATCGTTGCAGATATGGCTCCTAAGATTCTGCCGATTCTGCCAGATAAGCTGATTTCCAAAGCAACGGCTTATCTGAAAAAGTTGAACGTAGAGATCGTTACCGGAGCCAAGATCACTGAAGTAGGCAAAGGCAGCATTGCTCTTGGCGAGAAGAATGTCGTTGCTGCGAATACTGTAGTATGGACTGCCGGTGTTGAAGGCTCTGAAATCGTAGGTAGCCTCGAAGGCGATGTTAAGCAAGAGGGCCGCAAACGTATCGTTACGAATGAGCATCTTGAAAGTGTAGATCATAAGAACGTGTACGTTGTCGGGGATAACATTTTCTTCATCCCTGAGGGTGAGACCCGTCCTGTTCCACAGATGGTTGAGAATGCTGAGCAAGCAGCCCCAATCGTTGCTGGCAACATTGAAGCTGACATTAAAGGTACGGCGAAAAAAGCCTACAAACCAGGCTTCCACGGTACCATGGTATCGATCGGTAGCCGCTACGGTGTAGCAAACGTTGGTCTTCCTGGCAAACTGTTTATGCTTACCGGCTTTATGGCTATGCTTTCCAAGCACGCCATCAATATGTTCTATCTGTCCCAGGTTGTAGGCTTTAACAAAGTATGGACTTATATGATGCATGAATTCTTCCATGTGGAGAACCGCAAGAGCTTCCTCGGCGGTCATTTCTCCAAACGTTCGCCGAACTTCTGGCTCGTTCCGCTTCGCGTTCTGCTGGGTGGCATGTGGTTGTATGAAGGTATTGATAAGCTCCAGAAGATATGGAGTGACCCTAATAAAATCTTCCTGATTCCTGCCGCACCGCATGCTGTAGATGCTTCTTCCGCAGCAAGTGAAGCAGTCAATGCCGTTAAAGATACGGTGGATGCTCAATCCGCAGCTTCAGCTGTTTCCACCGCTAAAGAAGCGGTTCAAGCACTGCCAGTTCCGAACTTTGTACACAGCATTACCAACTGGTTCATGGATTTGATGTTCTATCAAGCTGACGGAAGCTATACTTTCCTGGCAAAATGGTTCCAAATCGGTATGGTTGCCGCCGAGATTGTCTTTGGTGTTATGCTGATCGTCGGTCTGTTCACTGCTATTTCTTCCATAGCCACGATAGGCATGGCCGTTATGATCTGGTCATCCAAGATGGCTTCGACGGAAATGCTCTGGTACGCTGCAGCAGCTGTTGCCTGCATCGGCGGTTCCGGTAGCACGCTTGGCCTGGATTACTATGTCTTGCCTTGGCTGAAGAAGCAGTGGAAGAGAATTCCGCTCGTAAGGCGCTGGTATCTGTTCACCGACTGACGTTAATTCCCTTATTTCATTAGCATTCACAAATTTTAAACATTTATATCGTTAAAATGTGAAGTTTGTATGTTCTTTCAGCTTAATATGTGTATTCTTCAGAGTAATGTGTCCGCGGACACATTACTCTACTTATTTACGAGTGGTTTTGTAGGGATGATCGGGAATGGTTCCTTCCAGCAAAACCGACAAGAAGGAGAGATTCTTGTGAATAATCAACTCGCTCAAGAGACCTTCCGGTTGCTACAGGCTGACATGTCACCCATCGCCGGAATTCAGCTGCATCTCTCTCCGGTGGAAGGTGAGCAACTGCTCCCGGTACTGGAACGCCATGATCTGGAATACAGCCGCAAAGTTCATTTGCTGGGTATTTACACCATTCTCACCCTGGCTGCGAAACGCCATATGGAATGTGTACCACATCATCCCGACCTTACCCGCAACATTTTGGATGGAGACTATTTATACAGCTTTTACTTACAATTTGCGGTGAAAACCCGCGAGTTGGATCTCGTAGCTTATTTGGCTCCTTCAATCAAAAAAATGCAGATTAGACGGGCAAATGGAAACTTCGCGGAAGAGAATCTGGCTGTTATAATGGAAGAGTTCCTGATCAGGGAACAAAGACAACAGGGACGCACAAGCAAAGCCATTTGACAGGTGGGGATCATTAAGATGAAGCTGCATGAGGCCTTGAACATCGACCTGAAGGAAATAAACCGGGAGATTGAGAATCTGGTGGCGCGTGATAAAGATGTGCCTAAGAATTCGCAGCTTGCCCAAGGCATTCTGCAATTGATCGGGTCCGGCGGTAAACGGCTTAGGCCATTGATGGTCATCGTCGGAAGCCGTTTTGGCCGAAAGCTTCCCGGACGCAGAGCTCTCCAGCTAGCCGCAGCCGCGGAATTCATTCACGCCGCCTCCTTGATTCATGATGACGTTATTGACGATGCAGAAGTTCGGCGCGGAAGTCCTGCTCTCCATGTCATAACCGGCGTAGGTTCCGCCGTACATATCGGGAATTACATGTCTGCCCGGGTCATTGAGCTGTTAAGCAAACACACCGGAGATAAAAATCGTTATGTTCATGACCTGTCTGCTGTCGCGACCGCTCAGCTCTGTCTGGGTGAGTACCAGCAGTTGGAACATGCCTATGATTACGACTTCACCATGGAGCAATACTTGGAGAAATCACGCAACAAAACAGCGCTGCTGATGGCTACCTGCCTACGCGTCGGCGCCTTGTCATCCGAAAGCACAACAGAGGCCGCAAGCCTTCTGTACAACTTCGGTGAGGCGCTGGGCATGTCCTTTCAAATCCAGGATGATCTGCTGGATTTCACGCAGTCTGCTGAGGTACTCGGTAAGCCGGCCGGCAGTGACCTGCGCCATGGCCAAGTCACGCTGCCGGTGCTATTCGCCCTGCAGGACCCTGAGCTGGCCCCGGCCATCCGTATGATCGGCCCCGATTCTTCGGATGCCGAGATTTCTCATGTACTTGGCCTCATCACCCGCAGCGATGCGCTGCTGCGGGCCGAGCAGGTCAGCCGGGATTATCTGGACCAAGCTGCTGTCATTATCCAGCAGCTGTCATCCTACCCGGCGCATACCAACCTGGTCACGTTGCTGGAATACTTCTCAGCGCGTGACCACTAGCGGCGGGGTTATCAATCCCCCGCCGGGAACAAAAAGCCTCTACTCCCACCTTAGCGTGGTTGTAGAGGCTTTTTTTGTTATAGCATAATCTTGGATGTAGAAGCCATTTCCGTTATTTTTTGATCTTACAGTTACTATTTTGATCTTTTACCCACTCTTTTTGATCTTGCGGCCACCATTTTGATCTTGTAGCCATTACTTTTGATCATTCAACCACTCTTCTTAACGATAAACTTCAGATGGAGTGCCGCAGCCTCACAAGATTAGTTTAACTACGCACACTTCTCTTCACCGGAAATCCGCCCCTTTTAATTAACTGGAAAATCTCCAGTTAATTCGCCATTTAACACCAAAAGAAAAAGATTAACAGGAATTTTTCCCATTAATCTTTGTATTTCAACCTAAAAATAGGCTAACCTAATGAAACAACTGGATAAATTCCCGTTATTCGTCCTAATAATCCGTTTTCCTTCGATTTAACAGGAATTTCTCCCGTTACCTTCCTACGTGTATAATACAAACTAATTCATAATACAAGTTCATCGTAATACGAGTTCATCCATAATACGAGCATAAACAATAGGCTCACTATAGCACTAAGCTCAATAGACTAACTTTAGCCCTAAGCCGCACATTCCCGGAAGCCGCACTAACAGCACTTTGCACCTTGCACTTAGCACCTAGCACCTTGCACCTTGCACTTAGCACTTAGCACTTAGCACTTAGCACTTTGCACTTAACTTAGCTAACTGCCCACCTTACCTAACCTTCCACTCAGCTAACGTAAAAATAATCCACCAGCGTACACAACAGGATCACCATACTGATCACCTGATTTAGATTATACGAAGCCACCTTCATCAATTTGCGATTCGAGGGCTTGATGATCTTGTGTTCAGTCATTAGTAGGACCGTCGCTATACCGATTCCGAGCAGATAGATCCAGCCTAGATCACGCCAGACGTACAGGAAGAGCAGCAGCATAATCATGATAAAGTGCAGCCCCTGGGCGATGCGCAGAGCATTCTCCAAGCCGAAAAAGCTAGGAATGGACCACAACCCATGCCGGCGATCAAATTCAATATCCTGCGTGCCGTAAATAATGTCAAAGCCGGCAATCCACAGCATGACTACTGTCCCAATGACAAATGGGGTGAAGGCAATATTGCCCGTCACGGCGAACCAAGCGCCGATTGGAGCCGAAGCAATCACAAACCCCAGATACAGATGGCTGAGGAACGTAAAACGCTTGGTATACGAGTATGAGGAGATTAGCAGAATCGCTACCGGCGACAGCACCAGGCAGAGCAGATTCAGCATCCCCGAAGCCACAATAAAGATAGCATAGTTGATAATGATAAATAAAATGACTTCTTTCTCCATCAGTAGCCGTTGTGGCAGATGGCGGTGGGCGGTGCGAGGGTTGGCTTTGTCAAAAGCGCGATCTGCCAGCCGATTGAACGCATTCGCACCGTTTCGGGCGCCGATCAAAGCGATCAGTCCCCATAGCATGACCCGGCCGGACGGCCAGCCGCCTGCTGCCCAGACCATAGAAATAATGGCAAACGGCAGCGAGAACAGCGTATGGGAGAACATGACCAATTCGCCGAACATTTTTATTTTTAGAGCAGCATTCTTAAAAGCATTGAATATCACCATAGCATGATTCCTCTTTCTTCGTTTCCTGTAGCATGCGGCTTCGCCCACGGGTCAAACCCATTGCTTGCACTATTACTTCGAGACTTGCCGCAGCACCTCATCCAATACTGTAATCATACCATCAATATCTTCGGCTGTAACGATAAGTGGCGGCTGAAAAGCCAATACATTACGGTTGATTCCGTTCTTGCCAATCAGATAACCACGGTCCTTCATCTCTTCTAAAATGTCGTCCGTTAAGGCCCCGGCAGCAGCGGCATCGCCCCCAGTAAGCTCCGCACCCAGCATAAATCCGGTTCCCCGCACATCGGAGATCAACGCCGGGTAACGTTCTTGCAGTGACTTAAGACCTGCCTTAAGATGGGCCCCGAGCGAGGCCGCACGTTCCTGCAGCCCCTCAGTACGGATATAATCAAGCACAGCAAGGGCTGTAACAGCTGATACCGGGTTTCCGCCAAAGGTAGAGGCAGACGGGCGGTTCAGCGAAAGTGCAATCTCATCCGTGGTGGCGAAAGCCGCTACCGGTACGCCGTTACCAAGTGCTTTGGCCATGCTGATGATATCCGGCACAACATCAAAGTGCTCCATCGCAAACATGGCACCCGTCCGCCCAAAGCCGGTTTGGATCTCATCAGCAATCAGAAGCACACCGTACTGATCCAGCAGCGCCTTCACCTCGCGGAAGTACCAGGATATTGGCATAATCATGCCTCCGTTACCCTGAATCGGTTCAGCGATCAGCGCGGCGATACTGTCTCCCTTTTCCTCCAGCACCCGTGCCAGACTTTTCAGCGAGATCTCTGCCGCCTCTTCAAGCGTCAGACCCGGATGATAAGGCCGTTCAATGAACGTAACATCCTCATCGAGATAACGATCTGTTCGCCACATAGGCAGACCTGTCACACTCATC
Source organism: Paenibacillus sp. NPDC057934 (assembly GCF_042887565.1). Taxonomy (NCBI): domain Bacteria; kingdom Bacillati; phylum Bacillota; class Bacilli; order Caryophanales; family Paenibacillaceae; genus Paenibacillus; species Paenibacillus sp. NPDC057934. The sequence goes on along the minus strand of NZ_JBHVPB010000004.1, from coordinate 402,592 downwards.
GTCAAGTTAGTTCGGCCATGCAAGCCGCTTTCCAGCGCTATAAACCCTTTGCGTCCGGTGTGCATCCGGGCCAGGAGCAACGCCCCCTCATTAGCCTCTGATCCGCTGTTGACGAAGAAAGTCCGGCGCAAGTTACCTGGCAGCACTTCCTCCAGTCTCTCCGCCAGATCTACAGCTGGCTGCGTTAGATAGATCGTTGTTGTATGCTGCAACTGCTGAAGCTGTGCTATCGTCCGTTCGGTAATGGCCGGATTACAGTGACCGCAAGCCACTACAGAGACGCCAGCGAAGAAGTCGGTGTATTCCTTCCCCTTTTCATCATAGACAAACTGCATATTCCCCCGTACGATCTGTGGAGAATCGCGATAAAAATGCGCTGTGCAGGGATAGAAGTATTGTTTGCGTTTGGCAGCTACTGCTTCTCTTCCAATATAGCTTCCTTGTTCCATCGATGATTTCCTCCCTTTCTGTTGCTTGATAACCCGAGACTTGGGATTATTCGCAGGCTACATGTTATTTTTAATTTTAACTTATATAGCGGCATAATCGGTGAATAAAATGAATACTTTGTGAAAATAATAACAATATAACTCATCATCTACCGCTATTTTTCCCCAACCCTATTTATTTAAAATTTTAATTAAATTGCAAGGCCCCTAAAGTATAGCCCGCATAGACAGGCTTCAGGCCACCGAGCAGTTCGTCGTTCTGGTTCAAGCCTTGTATCGCATGTTGATACGAAATAATAATGTCACGCAGTTGCTTCACGGTGTACGTGGCGCCTTCGATTCGGAAGCTGGCAATCCCCAGCCCACTCATTTCCTGTATCATCGGCAGGTAACATAGCTCTTTAGCGAATAATAAATGGCAGCGTCCATGCTGATCGCGGTAGACCGGATTCTCGCCTTTGTCAGTTTTGAGTACCAGTACTTCATTACTTACATACAGGTTGTCTTCCTGACCAATCGGCTCCATAACTTCTGTATTCTCATAGAGATCGTGATCCATATACATCAGCGCCGGTGTGCCATGCACGACCACTTCCAACAGCTGCTCACAGCGGGCGGCAAAGGTAGTGAAATGCTCTAGTGTCATCTCCGGCGATACAGTAAGCTTGTTCAGACCATATCCGGCATAGAATCCAGCAGACAAATGATTGTACACATTCAGATTGCTGTCGCCGATCATTGGGTAGCCAGTAGTTTTGTACCGGCGAATGGCTCCGAGATTGGTTACGAGCAGACCATCGATCGGCAGGCGTTCACCGTTTAACAACTGGTCATATTGGTCAAAATGCAGCTCAGTCATCATGCGCGGCATGCCCAGGTAGATTTTCGTATCGCCCTTCAATGTGCCTAGCTCCTGTATATCACGCTTCGTGAACGGACGATCTGGCTCAAATACATCTCCAGGAAGGTGTAGAATGTCTACGCCCTGCGAAAGCACCATTCTCGCCTGCTCCATGTTGTTAACGCGTACCGCAAGCTCCGGTCTAGATTGTCTCTTCTGTCCAGCTTGTGCCATCCGCTCCCGTAATAAGGTTACACGTTCTTGGGACAGCTCGCGCTCTGCCGTCGGTGTGCTGAATACCTTGCCAGTGCTGTAGAACTTACCTGTTCCCTCATAACGCCGATTAATATTGGATAGTCCAGGGTTGCCGAAAGCATAGGCTGTAGAGAAATCACGTTTGCGGTTCTGATAAAGCAGCTTCGAATCCACTGTGCGTTCAAAACCTACAGGATCATCGATGTACCGTTCAATCGCATCACCATAGCTGTTCACCAGCGTCACCATAAACTCTTTATCACGCATCCGGCCTTCGATCTTGAAGGAGGTAATGCCGGATTCGATCAACTCAGGGATGTGCTCATACATGTACATATCTTTGACCGCAAGCGGGTACTCAGCGGGGAAAACATAGCCGTCCTTCTTCACGCGATAGTCCCACCGGCACGGCTTCATACACTTGCCCCGGTTGCTGCTCATGCCGAACACCTGGGAGCTGAAGTAACAATTCGCTCCGTGAACGGAACACATATCACCATGCATGAAGTATTCCAGTTCCATTCCGCTCCGCTGGCCCAGCAGCTTAGCTGTCTGCAGATCCATTTCCCGTGAAGTGACGACCCTGGTGACGCCAAGATCACGCAGTGCGTAAATCATCTCTAAATTGTGTACATTCATCATGACCGAAGAGTGAACCATAAGGCTGAGCCCCATCTCGCGGATCAATTCCAGCACCGACATATCCTGTACGATTAAGGCGTCGGGACGAACGCTATCCAGAAAACGCAGATACTCGCGGGCTTCCTCCACATCTTCTTCACTAAACAGATTGTTTACTGTGATATATACTTTTTTGTCCAGACGATGGGCAATCTCCAGCGCCTCTACGATCTCTTCATGTGACAGATTGTACCCTTTGCGCATCATTCTCATATTGAGAACCGGGCCGCCCAAATAGACGGCATCGCAACCAGACTGAATGACTTCCTTAAAAATATCGAAGGTGCCGGCCGGTGCTAACAGTTCAATCTCTCTACCATTAAAATAACGTGCCATAGTTGTTCCCTCCCAAGTTGATCTTGCTCTATAAATGCATTGTCGCCAATAAAGCGCGCTATAGCCAAGCTACTGCAACGCCCATCACGACAAACATTAGTATAAAAACAGTATCGGCCCCGCCCCATATCGGGCGGTGATACCGGCTGCGCGGCGCATCCATACGGAAGCCACGAGCCTCCATGGAGTAGACCAGGTCCTGTGCGCGGCGGAAGGCGCTGGCGATAACGGGAACAAGCAGCGACACCAGCATCCGCCCCTTCTCCTTCAAGGGCAGTTCCTTCAGATCAGCACCGCGTGAAGCCTGCGCCTTCATAATGATCTGAGATTCATCGAGAATCGTAGGAATGAACCGCAGCGAGATATCGATCATGAGCGTGATACGGTCCGGCGATAGCCCGATTTTTTTGAACGGTGACAGAATTCCTTCCAGACCCTGATTCAGCTTGCCCGGAGTGGTCGTGAAGGTCAGCAGCGCCGAGAAGGTGATCAGGAAGAACATACGAATCACCGAGAAGGCACCCAGACGAAGCCCGTCTTCGTACAAGTCCCAAGAACCAATGGACAGCCACACTGCTCCTTCTTTTACGGATACAATCTGTACGATAAAAATAAATAGCATCAGGTAGCGCAGCGGCTTAGCTGCTTTAAGGAAATACTTGAGCGGGATTCGGGTCGAAGCCATGACCACCACCGAGAATACCGCGAGCAGTGCCATCGCCATCCAGGAGCTGGATAGCAGAATGACGACTACATACAGCAGCATCCCGGTAATTTTGGCTCTGGCATCCAGCTTGTGTACCCATGATCCCGTTTCAATGCTGCGACCCAGCAGCAGCCTCTCATTCATGGTCATCCCTCTTTCGGCCAGCCCCGTCAAGGCCCTTGCCTTCTGTAGGTAGTGAGGCTATAAGTTCGGCAAGACTCTCAGCTGTCAGTCGAGGCACTTCATCCTCTAATCCCAATCGGTCAGCGACTGCGCTCCAGTAACGGAGCGACTGTGGCACCGTAAGACCGCAGCGTTCCAGAATGGTTGGGTCCTTGGCAAGATCACTGGCGTTTCCCTGAAAAGCCATTCGGCCTTCCTTTAACAAGATCCAGCGGTCTGCCACGGGTAACAGCTCATCCATCCGGTGGGTCACAATAACCACCGTCCGGCCCTGCTCCCGGCACAGCCGTTCCAACAGCGAGATCAGTTCTCTACGGCTGATGGGATCAAGAGTGGCTGTCGGTTCATCCAGCACGATAATATCAGGGTCCATCGCCAGCACAGAGGCGATCGCTGCCTTACGCATCTGGCCGCCGCTGAGCTTGAACGGATTACGCTCCAGAAGTTCCAGATCCAGTCCCATGTCCAGCATCGCCTTGCGCGCACGTGCCTTTGCATCTTCCGGACTCATTCCAAAGTTCAGCGGACCGAAACAGAGATCCTTCTCAACCGTCTCCTCAAACATCTGCTGCTCCGGGAATTGAAAGACCAGACCTACGCGGCGGCGCAGCGGCAGCAGCCTAGGTGACTTCTCTCCGGCACGAAGCGTTACATCAAGCACCCTTACAGTCCCCTCCGATGGCTTCAAGATACCGTTGAACAACTGCAGCAGTGTGGACTTGCCGGAGCCTGTCGCCCCAGCAATGCCTACAATAGAGCCTTGCGGAATGCTCAGATCAATGTCATGCAGTGCCGTCTGTTTCCACAGGCTTCGGTCGGCATAGGTGTAGCTTACTTGCTGTAATTGTATGGCCATAGCGTCTCTATAAGCTCCTTTTCACTGCGGGGAACGTCCACTTGAATTCCATGCTCCTCCAGCTCGCCTGCCAGCCGCCATGCGTATGGCGCGCGCAGATGGCATCTCTCCAGCAGCTCCTCGTTGCGAAACAGCTCGGCTGGTGTCACATCGGCAGCCAGCCCGCCTCCGTGAAGGGCCAGCACTCGCTCAGAAGCCAGAATCTCATCCGCATCATGCGTAATCATCAGAAGGGTATATCTGCCTTCGGCATGCATCCCTTTCAGGATGCCAAGCAGTTCGTCACGGCTTCCCTCGTCCAACATAGAAGAGGCCTCGTCAAAGATGACGATGCCTGGCTCCATCGCAAGAATGGAAGCAATGGCGACACGCTGCTTCTGGCCTCCCGACAGCTCCCCGGGGTGCTTGGCCAGCAGATGAGCAATCCCTAAGCGCTCCGAATAGATCTGCAGACGATTCTCCATCTCTTCGCGGGATAGACAGAGTCCTTCCAGGCCAAAAAGAATATCTTCTTCTACAGTAGCCCCGATAAACTGGTTATCAGGATTCTGGAAGACCATGCCGATGCTCTGCCGGATAGGACCAATCGCTGCCTCTTCAAGCTTCATTCCACAAACGGTAATCTCTCCCTCCCCTGCAGGCAGCAGAGCATTAAAGAGCTTCACCAGCGAGGATTTACCACAGCCGTTGGGGCCAACGATGCTTACCCACTGCCCTTGGGGAATGGTGAACGATATGTCTTGCAGAATCGGATGCTCCGGACCATAGCCGAATGAGACACCCTCTAGCGCGATTACCACTTGTCCCGCTTGCGCTCCGTTAGATTGTTCTCCATGCGCTTCCTTCATGTTAGTGTCATCCTTTCGCTGCGTCTCCCGGATCGTCCAGAAACTCTTCGAACAACGAGATTTTAGACAGTGAGGTGACCAGATACCGGACAGCAAATCCTACAGCCACCCCTGTAACCACCCCTGTAATGAGCAGCATCGGCAAATAGTAGAATATTTTCAGTGAAGCAAAGACCATCGACGCTGCCAGCAGCTGTCCGATATTGTGAGCGACTCCGCCAGCTATACTGATGCCGATCAGGCTAAGCTGCTTCCCGCCAATTAACATCAACAGGTACATCACTACGAAACTGAACAACGACCCGAATAGACTAAACAATAAACTGGAAAAGGTGCCTAGTATAAATGCGGTAAGCAGTGTCTTCAGAACAACGAGCAGGAAGGCATCGCGTCCGCGCAAAAAGAAAATACAGGTCAATATCATGATATTAGCCAGGCCCAGCTTGGCACCAGGTACCAACCCCATTCCTGACAGTGGAATTTGGGCCTCCACTAGACTCAGCACTACAGCCACTGCAGCGAAAATCGCGATAATGACCGTTCTTTTCAGCGCCGTAGCTGATTCACTACTGGACATACCCATCTACTTCATCCTCCCCCGACACACTAGCGATCTCTACCAGCACCCGGTGCGGCAGGCAGACAATCGTTTGCTTGGTCCGGGTAATCCTTCCAAAACCGAGACATACCTTATCCGGGCAATCAGCATCATACATTTCAATGCCATAGTCATGCACCTTCAAAATGTTATAGCCCCGATCCGTGCGGATATCAATGGTTTGTTCTTCTTTAGTAAGCTTAACTGTTTTAAATAACTTTCCGTCCACCGTCACATTGGCCACTAGGTTGTCGCCAATCCCACCTTTACTCTCATCACTTGAAAACCAGCGTGGTACGAGAAAAGCGAGCGCAGCCACCAGAACGATGGAAATCAGCCAAACATCTGCGCGTTTCATAAAATTCTCCCTTATTTTTTAATTAAAATCCTGACTTATTAATTATAACGGTCCTCTATCAATCCTTCAATGAATGTAGACGTTTATTGTCACCTTTAAGTGCATAATTTCACAAAATAGGCACGAACCTTTCCTGTCTTTGCAAAAAAGGATAGTCCCTTCTTACGAGAAAACGGATTATCCCGTTGTAGTGGGATAATCCGTCGGTCTAAGCTTGCTATTTTCTCGGGAATACGCCAGGAACAATCCAGCAAAAACAGGGTCCCATTGCGTCCCTCTCCCCTGCTCCAGAATTCCCAGCGCCTGCTCGGAATCCATCCCCTTGCGGTAAGGACGATCTGAGGTCATAGCATCATAGGCATCAGCTACGGCAATAATTCTTCCGTATAACGGAATCGCCTGTCCGGCAAGCCCATCAGGGTAGCCTTTGCCATCGTATCGTTCATGATGGGATCTCACGCCACCCAAATAAGGAGTCATTTTCTCCAAAGGCTCAATCTGCCGCAGTATATTCTCACCCAACACTGGGTGGGCCTTGATCTGATCGAACTCTTCATCTGTAAGTTTGCCTTCTTTAAATAACACACTGTCTCGCACACCGATTTTGCCGATATCATGCAGCAGCGCCGACTTGCGCAGATTGTCGAGTTCCACACCCGTGATCCCGGCCAACTGTCCAATGATAACCGAATACTCGGCTACCCTTAAGGAATGTCCGGCTGTGTAGGGGTCCCTTGCATCCAGCGCTACGGCCAAGGTAGTAAAGTAGCTGTCCAGCAGCTGTCTGTTCTGCTCTTCCCGGGCCTGTAGGCCACGTACCATCATATTGAACCCGGCGACCAGATTGGAGAATTCATCCAAGTATTCATCCTGGATCTGCAGCAGTTGTCCATCCTTAACATTATTGGTCGCCTTATATAACTCATTGATAGGATGCTGTACGCTTTTAGTCAACAACCATGCAGCAATGGCGGAGAACGCTGTGCCGATGAATAACACCATCCCCGCCCAGCCCCAGAAATTCTGAATTCCGGTTCTGCTAAGCGCAGTATCATGCAGTCGCACTTTGGTCGCCATAATGAATAGCGCCAGTGGGAAAGTACCAATCAACATGCAACTGATCATGAACTTGGGACCGATCGGAACAAAAACATAGCCTTCAAGCGAGAAATCCACATTATAACGTTCAAGCGCCCGATTCCGGAATTCCTTGATTAGAGGAATAATGGCAGAGCAGGTCAGGAAAAATTCAATCAAAGCGTGCATGCATGCGATCAGCACCGCACCCGTTACCGCCTGATAGAGAACGGAGTACGGCAAGCTGACGAGATCGGCATGTATCATCCAATAGGTCATCAGAATCGCAGGCACCGCCATTCCAAACAGATGCGGACCAAGAATCCGGTACACAGCATGCTTGGGCAGGCGATGAGTATACTGGTAAGCCTTCTCCAGCAGTTCCAGGCTGGGGTCAGCTGCCCTCAGGGCGGTGCGGATGGGCTTGACATGCTTCATGAACAAGCTGATCTCCAGTAGCGCCATCACCAGGAAAGAAAATAGCAAAACCAAAAAAAGGCGGCCATACTCCAGTGCAGACAGCTCCAGGGAGGAGATCAACAACACACTGCCTACTGCGAGCACAGCGACAATAGAGCCGAACAAGTAGTTTCGGATCTGTTTTTGTATAAATGCCGTATATAAAACCATCTATTCCTCCGATCCCGGTCTTCCCATGATGTCAATGACTTATTTGCTTTATTTGTATTTATATGCTAAGATTTAATAATATTTGATTGTCGCTATATGTATCCCCATCAAGAAGATGTCAGGCCGATCGTTGCTTTCATTATTATTATCGGCATTTTGGACACAATCTCTTACGTTTTCTTGCAGAACTCTTCCTTTTTATGAGATGAAATTCGAACATAGCATTCCGATTCGCACTGGCGCGGCCACGGAGCCGCAAGGACAAAAGAGAGGTAGGGCTTTTGTCGTTTTGGAAGGATTACTCTCGCCATACGGCTGCTGGAAATAACAAGGAATAATGACCCCGTTGCTCACGACGGCAGGGGATAAATATAACGAGATGCATGGTACATAGTCCCTCTTGCTCAGGAACACTGGCCATGTGTGGAAAAAAATTAGGCGCCCGATAACCGCTTTTCGCGGATATCGGGCGTCGTCTACGTTTCAGGACATTTTCTCGGCAATTCTTCGCTCAATGTACATAACGAGTTACAAATCCAGCAACCTTGGCTTTATAGGCCTCCTTGTCCGTATCATAGGCCAATCCATGACCTGCCCCCGGAACAACAAACTTCTCCTTGGGGCTTCGGCAAGCCTCATATAACTCATCCAGCATGGCAAAAGGCACAAACTTATCGGCATCACCGTGGATGAAGAGAATCGGCACTTGTGCTTTGCGTACCTGTTTGAGCGCGGAAGCTTCGCTGAACCGATACCCTGCCTTCAGCCGGGTAACTGTGCTGGCACTTTGTACAAACGGAAAGCTAGGCAGCTTATACATACGCTTCAACTGATATGTTAGTTGGGCTGTAACCGAGCTGTAGGCACAATCTGCTACGATGACTTTTACCTGCTGTGGAAGCACCTCGCCAGATGTCATTAGCACCGTTGCCCCGCCCATGGATACCCCGTGCAGAACAATCTGCGCACCCAGCCCTGTCTGCTCGGTCACATAATGAATCCACTGCAAATAATCGCGACGTTCGGGCCAGCCGAAGCCGATATAATCCCCAGCACTCGCACCATGCCCTCTAGCATCCGGCAGCAGCACATTATAGCCAAGATTCTCATAATAGAATTTGGCGTAGGCCCCCATATCTTTTGCCTGACCAGAATAGCCATGAGCAATGATAGCCGTACGTCCCTCCGCACGCTCCGAAGAGAGGAAATACCCTTTCAATTCCAGCCCATTCTCGGAGACGATGCTAACGTCCTGGAAGATCTGACGTGAGATCCATTCCTTCCCCTCACCCCAGGATGGACCAGCAACGGGAGGATCGACCTTCAGGTCAGGACTGCTACCCAGAAATTCTTTGGGCGCCCGCTTGACTGCAACTCCGTAGAAAAAGAATCCGGCGTATACCACCACCGCTGCAACGATAACAATCACTGCGCCAATAATCAATGTCCATGACAATCTGCATTTCCCTCCTATTGAACATCATAATTTTTCCAGATGAAGCTAGTATAGCATGCCCTGCAAGGAGACCAAAGTGAAGTATGGAGTTCATAGAAAAAGAGCCGCTTTCCGGAAAATGAAGATTCCGAAAGCGGCTCTGCTGTTATTTGCGGCAAAACAATGAATGATCCCGTCTGCCGATTAAGATTTGTTTCTTCTAGAGAATCTGAATCTTACTAGCAATCCCAAAGCGGCTAAACCTAGCCCAGTTACATAATAAGGGACAGGGCTCGATTCACCCGTCTTCGGCAGCTTATCTACAGCCGGACCACTCAGCGGAACGCTGTTATTAGCCAGGGTGATAGCAGGCGTGGACGGTTTTTTCGAAGGTGACGGCGTGGACGTCGGCACCGGTGCCAGTGGTACTTGCTCATCTTCAATGATGATTTCATCATTGTCCGGTGTTGGTGTTGGCGTCAGTGTTGGCGTTGCTGTTGCTGTTGGTGTTGACACTGGTCCAGCCGGTACCGGATCACGATCCACAACGATTGTGCCAATTACAGGTGGCGTCGTTGGACTTGGCTCCGGTGTAACCACTGGTGGTGATGGCGTCCATGTTGGTGTTTCGGGCGTCGATGCCGGTGTTGGCGTCGGCGTCACTTCCGGTGTTGGTGTCGGTGTGCCTTCAGGCGTTGGTGCCGGCGTTACTTCCGGCGTTGGCGTCGGCGTTACTTCCGGTGTTGGTGTTGGTGTTCCTTCCGGCGTTGGTGTCGGCGTTACTTCCGGCGTTGGCGTCGGTGTTACTTCCGGTGTTGGTGTTGGTGTTCCTTCCGGCGTTGGTGTCGGCGTTACTTCCGGTGTTGGTGTTGGTGTTGGTGTTGCCGTTGGTGTTGGTGTTGGTGTTGCCGTTGGCGTTGGTGTCGGCGTTGCCGTCGGTGTAGCCGTTGGCGTTGGTGTTGGTGTTGGTGTTGGTGTTGGTGTTGGTGTTGGTGTTGGTGTTGGTGTTGGTGTTGGTGTTGGTGTTGGTGTTGGTGTTGGCGTCGGTGTAGCCGTTGGCGTTGGTGTCGGTGTCGGCGTTGGCGTTGCCGTCGGTGTAGCCGTTGGCGTTGGTGTTGCCGTTGGCGTTGGTGTCGGCGTTGCCGTTGGTGTTGGCTTCGGCGTCGCTGTCGGCGTTGCCGTCGGTGTTGGTGTTGGTTTCGGCGTCGCTGTTGGCGTAGCCGTTGGTGTTGGTGTTGGCGTAGCCGTTGGTGTTGGTGTTGGCGTAGCCGTTGGTTTCGGCGTCGCTGTTGGCGTAGCCGTTGGTGTTGGTGTTGGCGTCGCTGTTGGCGTAGCCGTTGGTTTCGGCGTCGCTGTTGGCGTTGCCGTTGGTGTTGGTGTTGGTGTTGGTGTTGGTGTTGGCGTTGCCTTCGGTGTAGCCGTTGGCGTTGGTGTTGGCGTTGCCGTCGGTGTAGCCGTTGGCGTTGGTGTTGCCGTTGGTGTCGGCGTTGGCGTTGCCGTCGGTGTAGCCGTTGGCGTTGGTGTCGGTGTTGCCGTTGGCGTTGGTGTCGGCGTTGGCGTTGGTGTCGGTGTTGCCGTTGGCGTCGCTGTCGGCGTTGCCGTTGGTGTTGGCTTCGGCGTCGCTGTCGGCGTTGCCGTCGGTGTTGGTGTTGGTTTCGGCGTCGCTGTCGGCGTAGCCGTTGGTGTCGGCTTCGGCGTCGCTGTTGGTGTTGGCGTCGGCTTCGGCGTCGGCGTCGCTGTCGGCGTTGCCGTTGGTGTTGGCTTCGGCGTCGCCGTTGGTGTCGGCGTAGCCGTTGGTGTCGGCGTAGCCGTTGGTGTCGGCGTAGCCGTTGGTGTCGGCGTTGGCTTCGGCGTCGCTGTCGGCGTTGCCGTTGCTGTCGGTGTTGGTTTCGGCGTCGCTGTCGGCGTAGCCGTTGGTGTTGGTGTTGGCTTCGGCGTCGCTGTTGGTGTCGGCGTAGCCGTTGGTGTTGGCTTCGGCGTCGCTGTTGGTGTCGGCGTTGCCGTTGGTGTTGGCTTCGGCGTCGCTGTTGGTGTTGCCGTTGCTGTCGGTGTTGGTTTCGGCGTCGCTGTCGGCGTAGCCGTTGGTTTAGGTGTTTTTGTCGGCTTTGGTGTTGGCGTTGGTGTTGGTGTTGGGCATGGTGTTGGCGTTGGTGTTGTCGTCGCTGTCGGTGTTGCCGTTGGCTTCGGACTTGGCGTTGGCGTCGGCGTAGCTGTTGGCTTCGGACTTGGTGTTACCGTCGCTGTTGGTGTAGCTGTCGGTTTCGGACTTGGTGTTGCCGTCGCTGTCGGTGTAGCTGTTGGTTTCGGCGTTGCACTCGGTGATGGTGTTGGGGTAGCAGACGGTGTCGGACTTGGGCTTGGCGTAGGCGTTGTTGACGGGGTGGTTCCTTCAAACGGATAATGGTGCATTTGCACAAAACCGTTGAATGAAGTGGCTATCAACGTGCCATGCAACTCCGCATAACTGTAGAACACACTCGCTTTTGGCGCCAGAATTGTACCTTCTATCGTTGTATTAGCTATACTGATTGAGCCTGCTTGATAAAAATTAAATAATACCTTCCGGGGACTTCCTCCCCAGATTTGAAAACTTGGAATGCTGATCGCGCCTCCGCTAACATTGACTATAACAGTGCCATTGTTTGCAATGTTGAACTGAAGACCGTTGGCATCCGCCAAATCGGAGGCGGATAGATTCACGACATTAAAGGCTTCCGGGGCGTTGATGGTTATTTTCCCGTATTCCTTCTTGAAAGATCCTGCCTCGGGGAGAGACGCCAGCTCAGCCGATTTATTAATCAGAAATTGCTTTTCTCTAGCAAAATCAATTGGAGTAGCCTTTCTCTCGCCTTCTTTGATATCAGCCCGTTCCTTGCTCAAAGATCCCCCGTAAACGGCTGTGCCATACACAGTTCCATCAGTCAAATTAATGTTTCCTCCCGCAATTAGAACATCGCCGCCCTGGGCATCCTTAGATACGCCATAACCTTTCAGGCTGATGTTCCCTGCGGCCGCAAGCCGCCCGTGAATCTGGTCGTTCGACTGCGTGAAGTCTCCAAACACAAAAGCATTAAAATTCCCGGCAACCCCCAAAACTGGCGTGGGGGTATACGGCAAGCCCGATGTTGCGTTCACCGGGACGCCCAGGGAAAACGTGCTTCCCACTGTCAGCAGCCCTGCCAGGAACAATTTCACTGCCGACTTCATTTTTTTCCTCAATGCTTACACCTCCTATTAAATTTTATATGATCTCGTAGCAGCTACGATGACAACAAAAAAAGACCACCAAGAAGTAGAGAAGCTCTCTTCATGGCAGTCGGACGGTCATGGCACTTGTCAGTACTTTAGACTCCTGGACTTTGCGTCCCGTCTTTTCAGACGGTTTGCTATTATACATGACGATAATAACTTACTAGAAATGCCCGCAAAACAACATACGGCAGGCCCTGCGTGATATTTTTTGCTGTAATTTATCAATAGTGTAGCTTGGCGTTATCGCATTGTCAACGAATTCCTTTTTGTACAATATTTAAATGAAAAAAGCGCCAAAAGGCGCTTCAAATCGTCATTTTATCCTCTTTTTAGAACATCTGTATCCACCCGATAATTGATATCCATAACGGAATACTCAGGAACAGTCCGAACAACATACCCCGATAAATATTCCCTTCATGCTCCATGGCTCACTTCTCCCCAATATTACAATAGTCTTCCTTTTAGTATTTCAAATTAAATATAATATCATTCCTTCGAATGAATTGTGAATTACATCACAATATTGTGTTAGTTTATAAATACCATTGAATATTTTTTGAAATTCGGAGTAGAATAGGAATACACGTTCTCATTTTAGGTGGTGATACGCATGCACAAAGCCGAGAGTATAGACAATCATCTGGTAAAATCGTATTTGCTTCTCCCGCTGATCCTATCTGCTTTTGAACGCGATGCCAGCATCATTTCCGCGCAGCTCCGAACACCTTCACCTTATCTTGAAGTTTTGGATACGGCAGCCCATGCAGCTACTGCAGATCTCAGGGATATCCGCACGGAGATGAGAATTCGCGGCATTAAGGTATATGAACAACATAAGCTCCCGCATGGCCTTGAGGCTAAATTCATCTGCCGGGGATATCACGAACGGATGCTGCTGCTGAATGAACTCATTGCCGCACAAGCAGGAATCCATATGCGCAAGTATCTAGGACTGGATATTTCGGCTTTCCGAAATGAGCAGGAGCAATACAGAATCAATCCTGCCCCTCAACTCTAAATCTACCCTATGCTAAGGATCGGTTAAAAAAATAGGCCCTGCCATGGGAGTTGGCAGGACCCAAATCTATACCACTAAACACTGGGGGGCGTTTGGTAAATCCAATATAACCCCCGAACCTGAAAATAAGCTGATCTTAAGATAAAAATTAGCTTAAAAAATGTCACGATTTTTGTTAAACGAAGATCAGAAATGTTCCTCTTCATCCGAAAGGGGGTACTCCCAGAAGCCCAGTCGCCCTTTGGCCGGGACGGGATGAACCAGCGGGCGAACATCCTCCAGCTCCCAAGCGAAACGTCCTTCTGTATAGTCGCCAAAAGCCCGTTCGTTCTCGCTTATCCACTGCGCCACACCATTCAACCCAGTAATACCATTCAACCCAGTAATACCATGGCACTCCTTCAGTTTCCCTGTAGCAATAATAACACCCGTGGGTAAATTCCCTTCTGTATAGCCGAGCTTTGCGAGTAGCGATTGGAACGGCTCTCGTCTACATGCGGCCTTGTCTATTTTAAGACCGGCATGGATTGCCAGTTCTCCACGATATGCCGTTCGCCATGAACGGGTTTCGTAGTTTTTCTCACCAAGCGCAACCAATGTAGCCCAGGGCTGCCGTATTGTTAAGCAACGCATGTTGTGTTATCTCCTTCTTTATTTCACTGAGCCATCAGGTGTACATCCCTACTATAACTCATTTATCTAGATATCGAACTTCTTATCCAACACCACAATTAACAAAGTTGCAAGCGGTCCACATAACGCACTTGCATATATCATGAAATGTCCGGACAAAATTAACCAAGACATCCATGCAGCAAAAATTCATTTTTTGTGATTAAGTGTCACAGATTGTCCTTCACATTTGTCTACATAAATGTACAACAAAAAACTTAATTATGGAGGCACTATCTAATGAGCAAATTGCTTATCATTAACGCACACCCTTTAGTTGATTCAACTACTTCATTCAGTCTTGGTGTATTCAAACACTTCATGGAGACTTATGAAGTGCATAAACCTAATAATGAAATCATAGAACAAATTAACCTATACGAAGATGAAATTCCCTTAATTGATAAGACTGTCCTAGGCGCTTGGGACAAATCTGCAAAAGGCGAAGCACTAACTACTCAAGAAAAAGAAGTAACCGGACGAATGAATGAAGTATTACAACAATTCAAAAGTGCTAATAAATATCTTATTGTTCACCCGCTGCATAACTTCAACGTTCCATCAAAGCTCAAGGATTATGTCGATAACATTATGATTGCAAGGGAGACATTTAAGTATACCGATACAGGGTCAGTGGGACTTTTAAAAGATGGGAGAAGCATGGTAGTCATTCAGGCGAGCGGTTCGATCTATACTAATGATGACTGGTACACTGAGGTTGAATACTCGCATAAATACTTAAAGTCCATGTTTAATTTCTTTGGTATTGAGGATTTCCAAACCCTGAGAGTACAAGGGACTGCTCTACTGAACAAGGACGAGATATTAAAGACAGCATTTAAAGAAGCAGAGGAAGCAGCCCTAACTCTGGCAAACAAATAAATAATTTAACGAGCACTTTAATTGAAAAAAGGCGCGGCTCCGAACCCACGGAATCCGCGCCTTTATTGTCTTTTTGAGGACGCTGGTGAAGGGAATTGAACTCCCGGCCTACGCATTACGAATGCAACACATTTATGTGTTATTGAGTTCTATTAGGCCCTGTGTCCGAACAGAAATAATGGACTTCTGATAGAATAAGATCATTAAAAATAATATACGAAAGCAAGGTGTTTGAAATGGATAATGAGCAAATCTATTTGGAAAGTAGCAAAAAACAATTTCTTTATTACAAAACCCTCGGGGAAGCAGCCATTAATCAAGTAGATCCCGAACAATTATTTGTAACTTTTAATGACGATTCCAATAGTATTGCAACTATAGTAAAACACTTATGGGGAAATATGCTTTCAAGATGGACAGATTTTCTAAGCACTGACGGAGAAAAATCATGGAGAGATAGAGATTCAGAGTTTGAGAATGACATTAACACTAAAGAGGATCTTTTAATAAAATGGAACGAAGGCTGGACATGTTTATTCAATGCAATGGATTCAATTCATGCGGATCAATTATCACAAATTATTTATATACGGAATGAAGGACACACCGTTATTGAAGCAATCAATAGACAATTGGCACATTACCCATATCACGTTGGGCAAATCATTTACGCTGCAAAAATTTTAAAAAAGAGTAGTTGGGAAAGTTTATCTGTTCCAAAGCAGGGTTCCAAACAATATAATAACGACAAATTTTCTAAAGAAAGGGCTACAAAGAACTTTATTGATGAAGAACTAAAGAGAATGAATTAAATGAATCCAAGCAGAATGGTAAAAGAACAGAAAAGGCGCGGCTCCGAACCCCCGGAATCCGCGCCAATATCATCTTGTTGGAAATGCTGGTGAAGGGAATTGAACCCCCGACCTACGCATTACGAGTGCGTTGCTCTACCCCTGAGCTACACCAGCTTGAAGCTGTAACTTCGTTAAACAAAAAATATTATACCCCTTATTCTGGAAAAATCAATTCCTTTTTCGAGGCTAATGACAGACCCGGTTATTCCACCAGATCAGTATGGAGCTTACGCTCTACGGATTCAAGCTTACTTCTACTGCTAGAGGGCTTGTCACGGCGGTCATCAATCTTGACAGCGGTGGAGACACGCTGGGCCCCGTTAGTAAAAGGAGACTCATGCAGGGCTTCCACAGCGGCGAGAATCCGCTGTAGCGGGCCTTCAATAATGGTTCCCATGGACGTAAGTTCATACGTCACTCCCTCCACCGTCTCTAACACACGCTGCATATCCGCAACATAAGCGCTCAGACTGGTACTGCCCGTGCCAATCGGAATGACCGTAACTTCAGCTATCGGCATGCCAAATCCCTCCCTTGTCTTTTCATTTTGGAAAAACAACTACTTTCCCTTATTGTACCCACTCTCCGTCTCTCCTACAAACCGGATGTATAATTGTTTTCTGCCCTTAGAGATTTCTAGCTCTCGTAGCACAAAATCTAGTAAAAACCTATATCTCATTTATGGACGGTTTGTGGCATATTTTCGGATAAATTATGAACCATTTCAGCTTTTTTTGTGGATGATTTGTGGATTACCTGTGGATGGTCTGTGGACTATCTGTGGAGAAAAACGGGTGATCCCAGCCCCCGCGCGGGTTTGCTAAAAAATCTTTACAAACACAATATATTGATGTATCGTAATCTCTATCGACAAAATATAGTGGTAAACGGTGTTTTCACCCTCCCGTATATCGGGAGATTAATAGAGGTATGCAGGAAGCAGAAATGGTGTCCGCATGCAAGCCTACATCACAAGACCGGGTTATTATCCTGTTTAGGATAGTTACGACAAGCACACGGGCATTTTCTGCATGTCACAGCAGAGGATGTCTTTTTATATGGAGAGGAGATCAGTACATGACATTGCTGGAGAAGCCGTACAACAGTGGTCAACAGGCACAGGAAGCTTTATTGGAAGAAGTTATTCATTTGGGGCGCGATATTATTGACAGCCGGGACCTCGACTTGCTCAGGGAGAACGCAAATTTGAACGGGGAGAGTTTCTCCGGTAAAATGAGCAAGTTCGGCAGTGAATATTCCAAATGGTATGCCCGTAACTTCACGATGCCGCCGCAGTTGGTACAAGCCATCCAGGACAACGTCGTCTATGTGCATGATCTGGACCAATATGCGATCGGAACGACCAATTGTATTTTTATCCCGTTCGAGAAGCTTCTGCGTGAAGGCTTCAACACGGGCAATGGCAGTGTACGCCCCCCGAACTCAATTATGACGGCTATGGCACTGGTAGCGATTATTTTTCAATCCCAGCAAAATGCCCAATACGGCGGTGTATCCGCCAATAAGCTGGATTACGATCTAGCTCCATATGTCACCAAATCCTTTGCCAAGCTATTCCGCAAGGGCCTGGATTATTTTGAAGAAAAACAAACCGTGGAGCCACTTGAGCTTGGCGAAATTCATATGAGCCGCACCGATCTGGCAGAGCAGTATCCTAAGGCGTTCCGTTTTGCGCTAAAAGAAACCGAAAGTGAAACACTCCAGGCTGCCGAGAGTATGATACATAATCTGAACACCATGTCGAGCCGGTCCGGCGGACAGATTCCGTTCACCAGCATCAACTACGGTACCTGCACATCGCCAGAAGGCCAGCTCGTGATCAGTTCCTTGCTAACGGCAACCATGCGCGGACTCGGCAGTGGCGAGACGCCGGTGTTCCCGATTCAAATCTTCAAGTGCAAGCAGGGCGTCAACCAGCAGCCGGGTGATCCGAACTATGAACTGTTCATCAAGGCGGCTGAGTGCTCTGCACGCAGACTATATCCGAACTTTGCCAACCTAGACGCACCGCTGAATATGCAGTATTATGATTCTTCTAATCCCGATACCGAGTTCGCCACCATGGGCTGCCGCACTCGCGTGCTCAGCGACCGTTTTGGCCGCAATCATTGTTCTGGTAAAGGTAACCTTTCCTTTAATACATTGAATCTGGTGCGCCTCGGTTTGGCACATGGCATCGTCACAGGTCGCCGCAAGGTAGCCGATGAAAAAGGCTTCTATAGCGACCTGGATCATTATCTGGACATCGCGCTGGACGGTCTGCTTCACCGCTTCCGTATTCAAGCCTCCCAGAAAGCCAAAGCATCCGATTTCATGATGCGTGAGGGGGTCTGGGAAGGCGGCGAACATTTGGCGCCAGAGGATAGCGTTGGCGAGCTGTTGAAGCATGGCAGCCTGTCGCTTGGCTTCATCGGGATTGCGGAATGCATGAAGGCTATGTATGGCAAGCACCACGGGGAAGACATGGCGGTTCACGCCAAAGCGCTGGCTATTGTCCGCCACATGCGGGAATATTGTGATCGGAAGAGCGAGGAATATAATCTCAATATCACCCTATTCGCTACGCCTGCTGAAGGTTTGTCCGGCAAGTTCACGAAGGTCGATCATAAGGTACTGGGATCCATTCCCGGCGTCACCGACCGCGAATATTATACCAACTCGTTTCACATTCCTGTATACTACACTCTGGGCGCTGCCCAGAAGATCAGTCTGGAAGCTCCTTTCCATGAGTACTGCAATGCCGGTGCGATATCCTATGTCGAATTAGATGGCAATGCACGCAGCAACCCGGCCGCTTTTGTCAAAATTATCCGATACGCTCTCCAGCAGGAGATTAGCTACTTTAGCATCAACCACCCTATAGACCGCTGCCAAGGCTGCGGCTATGAAGGGGTGATCGGCACGAATTGCCCTTCCTGCGGCGCCCATGAGAATGAAGTTCATATCCGGCGCTTGCGCCGGGTGACGGGATATTTGACCGGAGATTATCAGACCCGCTTCAATGCGGCCAAGCAGGCGGAAGTAAGGGACCGGGTTAAGCATCTATGAATATTTGTGGCTACTATCCCGAGTCAATTAATGAAGGCGAGGGCCTGCGGGCCGTCCTCTTCATTAGCGGGTGCCGCCACCGCTGCCCGGGCTGCTTCAATCCGAAGACGTGGAATTTTAATTACGGGGAAGCCTTTACCCCGGAGCGCAGACGTGAGCTAATCGCGGAGATTGCGGCCAACCCGCTATTGGACGGACTAACATTGGCAGGCGGTGACCCTTTCTTTTCTGCACAAGAAGTAGTAGAGTTCATTGAGGAACTTCGTGCCACGCTCCCAGACTTTCCGGTCTGGATCTACAGCGGGTACACGTACGAAGAGGTTACAGCGGTCTCCGGTTCACCGGAATGGCGTCTGCTCAGCCAGTGTCAGGTGCTGATTGACGGACGTTTTGAAGAAGCTTTAAAAGACACCACCCTCCCCTACCGCGGGAGCTCCAATCAGCGCATTATTGATATTGAGGCCAGCCTTGCCGGCCCTGACATCGTACTTTGGCAGCCAACGACGCTTTAGCCGTTTTTGGCGCCTTTTACGGTCTAATAGATCAATTTTTAATAATCATAATTAAATTCAAAATATGAAGGGATGTACAACTATGCCGCAATTCGTAGTAAAACCCGATAATCGCCAATTGGCTTTTGATGAAATCCGCCTTTCCGTATACGCCGACCGCATTCTGAACGGACTTGAACAACTCAGCAAGGAGTCCCTCCTGCGCGGAGTACAATCCAAGCTACGTCGCGACGAAGTGAGCGGAGAAGAAATCAGCAGCGCATTCACGATGAGCGCCCTGGAACTGGTGAGCAAAGAAGAGCCGGAATGGAAATTTGCTGCTGCACGTTCGCTTTTAACTTCATTATATAAGAAAGCTGCTGTAAACCGCCGTTACAAAGCCTATCCGGAAGAGCCTTATGGTGAGCTGTATCCCTTGATTGCCGACCTGGTGAAAAAAGGGATCTACCGCGAAGAACTACTATCTCACTATACCAAAGAACAAATCAACGAGCTTGGCGCTACTATCGACTATACCCGCGACCTGCTGTTTGACTATATTGGCCTACTGACCCTGTCTGACCGCTATTTGGCGCATGATTTTGACGGCCGTGTCATGGAATTGCCGCAAGAGCGTTACATGATCATTGCGATGTACCTGATGCACACCGAGCCGGAAGAGAAACGTATGGAGCTTGTAAAAGAAGCCTACTGGGCGATGAGCAACATCTATATGACTGCCGCTACTCCAACTATGTCCAATGCGGGTAAAAAGGTAGCCGGTCAGCTCTCTAGTTGCTTCATCGACACTGTTGATGACTCTCTCGAAGGTATCTTCGATTCCAATACAGACGTAGCTCGGCTTAGTAAAATGGGCGGCGGTATCGGTGTCTACCTCGGTAAAGTCCGGGCCCGCGGCTCCGATATCCGTGGCCACAAGAACACCAGCTCCGGCGTTATCCCATGGATTCGCCAGCTGAACAATACCGCTGTCAGTGTAGACCAGCTTGGTACGCGCAAAGGCGCCGTGGCTGTATATCTCGACGTTTTCCATAAGGATATTCTGGCCTTCCTGGATCTTAAGCTGAACAACGGCGACGAGCGGATGCGCGCGCATGACGTTTTCCATGGCGTCTGCCTGCCGGACTTGTTCATGGAAGCTGTAGAAGCGCGCAGTCACTGGAACCTGTTCTGCCCGCATGAAATCAAGAAAGTGATGGGCTGGAAGGACGAGAACGGCCGCCCTCTCGGTCTTGAAGATTTCTACGACGAAGAGCTTGGACAAGGCACCTTCCGTGAAAAATATGCAGAAGCTACGGCTAACCTGGAGTTGTCCCGGATCACAGTTCCTGCCATCGACATTATGAAACGGATCATGAAATCTCAACTTGAGACAGGCACGCCATACATGTTCTACCGTGACACGGTCAACCGTGCGAACCCGAACAGACATGCAGGCATGGTCTTTTCTTCCAACCTGTGCACCGAAATTATGCAGAACCAATCCGCTACTGTTATTGAACAAGAAGAACTGGTGACCAAAGACGGCCAGACCCGAATTGTTATCTCCAAAATCCCTGGCGATTTCGTAGTCTGCAACCTGAACTCCATCCACTTGGCCCGTGCAGTTCCTGCAGGTGTGCTGGAGCGTCTGGTGCCGATCCAGGTTCGTATGCTGGATAACGTTATCGACATCAACAACATTGAAGTATTGCAAGCACAATATACAAACAGCCAATACCGTGCCGTCGGCCTCGGAACTTTCGGTCTGCATCACTTGCTGGCCCTGAAAGGCATCCGTTGGGAGTCCGAAGAGGCCGTAGAATACAACAACCATCTGTACGAGCATATTAACTATCTACTGGTACGTTCCAGCATGGAGCTTGCTCGCGAAAAAGGACGTTATCCGAAATTCGCCGGTTCCGATTGGGAATCTGGCGCATACTTTACTTCACGCGGCTACACTAACGGTGAGCAAGAAGGCAAGTATGTGACCACAGAGCAATGGCGTGAACTGCAAGAGGAAGTTGCCAAGGACGGCGTGCGTAACGCCTGGATGTTCGCGATTGCGCCGAACGGCTCCACTTCGATCATTGCCGGCTCTACAGCCAGTATTGATCCACTGTACGAGCTGCTCTCCTACGAGGAGAAAACAACGTACAAGATTGCCAACCCTGCCCCAGATCTGTCCGAGAAGACCATCTGGTACTATAAAACAGCGTTCATGATTGATCAAAATTGGTCGATCCGCATGGCTTCGGCCCGTCAGCGCCATGTCGATCAAGCGCAAAGCTTCAACCTGTATGTGCGCCCTGACATCAAAGCAACAGAGTTCCTGGAGCTTCATCTGAACGCCTGGAAGGGCGGTCTGAAATCCACTTATTATGTGCGCAGCCGTGCATTGACGATTGAAGAGTGCGAATCTTGCGCGAGCTAAAAAAGAGTGAGATGGAATGAAGGGACTCTTTCCAACTAACAGCATTTTTGTATCTTATACTTATGAAATGAAGGGAAATAAGGGAATTAAGAGCATTATTGTATCTTAATTTAGAAAAAATGCTCTTAAAAGAGGTTTTATAGCAGATTTAAGATACAAAATTGCCGTTAATTACCACTAAACCCGGTAGTACAGTTATTTTAAGGTACAAAATTGCCGTTAATTACACAGCCGTAGTCACGGAGAGGAACGTTTGGATCTGTAGAGCATTGCGTTCGCCTGAAAGCTTTCCGTAGGAAAGCTCGCAACGCAGGCTGTCTGCAGTGACCGGAAATTCAAACATTGCTCGAAGTGACTTTTAAGGCTTCGGATTTTAAAGCGATCTGCTTAGTTTAAACGCGCAAAAAATGGAGGGAAAAATAAATGCAATTGCAAAAAATATTCAACACCGAAGCACCCAACCAATCCACACGTATCATCGAAGGTGAATGCTCCGGGATTCTGAACTGGAACGATATCCGCATGCCCCACATGTACAAACTGTACAAGGTGCTGCTGCTGAACCACTGGATCGCTGATGAAATTCCGATGTCCAAGGATGCTCAACAATTCCCGAACCTGGACCCTGAAGAGCAGCGTGTGTTCAAGATCAACATCGCCCTGCTGGCCGTACTGGATTCCATGCAGACGATGTACGTGGGTGATGTGAAGCGGTATTTAACCGACTCCTCGCTGGAGGCGATCTCCGCTATTATTGGACAGCAGGAGGTTGTACACAACCAGTCCTATTCCTACGTCCTTTCTTCCATCGTTTCGGAGGGGGAGCAGAAGGAGATTTTTGAATATTGGAAAAAAGATCCTGTGCTACTGGAACGCAATCAGTTCATCTCCGAAATCTATCAAGCTTTCCGTGATGAGCCATCCAAGGAGACCTTCTTCCGTGCGCTCGTGGCCGATCTCATTCTCGAAGGGGTCTTCTTCTACAGCACCTTCGCCTTCTTCTACAATCTGGCCCGTGACCAGAAGATGATGGCGACTAGCCAGATGATCTCTTATATCCAACGTGACGAGAACCAGCACTGCTACTTCTTCGCCGAAGTGTTCAAGCAATTGCTGGCCGATTTCCCAGAGCTGAACACCAAGGAAAACATGGATTATGTCTATCGTACCTTTGACCGTGCAGTGGATCTGGAGACCAATTGGGCGCATTATACCCTCTCCAATGTAGAAGGTATCGACCTGAACGAGCTCAGCGATTACATCAAGTACATTGCCAATAAGCGCCTGACCCTGATGGGCATGGAAAAAGCCTATGAAGGCGTAGATGTGAACTGCATGCCTTGGATCAAGCCGTTCTCTGACGACGCACTAAATGCAACGAAAACCGACTTCTTCGAAGCCAAGTCCCGCAATTACGGCAAGGTAGGCGAAGATAACGGATTTGATGATTTGTAAGAAAAAAGATTACTGATTCATCTTGAACTATACCCCAAACAAAGAATATTGTTTGGGGTATAGTTTTTTGATTTAACTAAGTGTAACAAAATTTTTTCGTCATTTAAATTAAGCAAACAAGTTGGGGAATAGATTTATAACATCGCTTTATTGTTTTAAAAATAGATTATTAAATCTGCTTTCATTCATTTTTTAATTTACACAAAGATTTAAACACATGTAATTGCTATGATATAAAAAACAAGTCATCTGCGACTAAGCAAAAACTGAAATAAATGCTTATAAAATAATAAAGATTAGTGTAATTCTCCCATTCTCACTCTAGACGAAATAGTTGTAAGGTAAGAATATGCGTTTTTGCTAGTCGAGCATTAATAAGGAGATAAAACCAACACTTTCCATCACTTATTCTAATACAACATTTGTAATGCAGCGTTGTAGAAATCCTAGACACTAACGAAGGGGAATGAAGAATCGAAGCTATATTTTTTAGGAATGTATCTCCCAATTCATTCGGCATCGGGTGGGGAAAAAGAAAAGACCTTGAGGATTAGCACCCTCGAGGTCTTTTGGTCAAGCTTTTATGTTGGATAGTTGTTTTTTGATAGCCCAATTTGCGGGTCTCTTCCTTGGATTCGTCCAAGGAGTGCCTCTAGCTATCCATTCATTACGATATTCCTCAAATGTCTTCCCAAGATCTAAATCGTCATATCCAGACTGAAAACCACAACATTCACAAATAATAAAATTCGGAGCATCATCTTCAAGATATTGTGGCCATTCCAATTCATCATAACCACAAACTTTACAAATATACACCGTCTCACCCTTTCAATGGTGGGGTAACACTGATTCTTGTCGCTCATATAAGCGATAAGAACAATCATATCAGCTTTTCATACTGGCTCAAGCTGTAACAGCGATGAATTTTATGCGGCAAGATAGTATATCCCTTGTGTTGTCCAGTAAAGCTACTTTCTTTAGCTACCTCGTCCATGTACGAATTAGCGGCTTTGTTACTTTTAGTCAGCCAGAAGTCGTTTCTCCTTGTCTTCATCTTTAGTTCCTTCCTTCTACATGTCAACTGGCATGTTACCAGATTGTCTTTGCAGGGTAATCTTCGCTTCTTATGTCCAGATCGTTGCGGAACAAATTATAAATTTTTATCCGCCGCTCATACTATAGTGGTCGGGCTATGTTATTGATAATTTGCAAATCT
Organism: Paenibacillus sp. NPDC057934; assembly: GCF_042887565.1. Lineage (NCBI taxonomy): Bacteria > Bacillati > Bacillota > Bacilli > Caryophanales > Paenibacillaceae > Paenibacillus > Paenibacillus sp. NPDC057934. The sequence goes on along the minus strand of NZ_JBHVPB010000004.1, from coordinate 377,987 downwards.
GATTCAACTTAAAAAGACCGCTCTTGGCGGTCATCTACAGACTCTATTTATTTTGGAAAACCGTGAGAAAACAGAGCTGATGTTTTTGCTTCCCAATACGGTGGTATCTGATGATTCTGAGGGTTAATTGGAAATAATCACTAGTTCAGGTAGGTTATAATGAATTTAGCCACCCGATTCATTCGGCACTAGGTGGGGGTAATAGAAAGACCTTGAGGATTGCCGCCCCCAAGGTCATATTGTTATATCTTACCTATAGTTACGTCACCTTCATGGAAAAACTCAATAATTGTTCCATCTTCAGGTCTATATAACCATGTATCAAAACTAACAGCTAAGACATCATCTAACGCTTTGATAATACTTTCTAGATTCGATTTAACTATTGGCAAACGTGCATTATCCCAAATGATGAGAAAATCATCTCCATGCTTATTTACTTTATTGGGAATATCAGAAATTTCTTCAACAGGTTCTTTCTTTTCGATTTTACTCCAATCTATCCTACCATATGAAAATGAAAAGATTTCTCTAAAACGATTAAATTCTCCTTGAGATTCTATTTCACTCATAATGCTTGGATTACCAAGAGCTTCTATGCATTCTTCAAATAGTGTCATAGTCTTTCTCCCTACTATTTATTTACTACTATTTATTTAACATCTTTATTAATGATTTATATGTGGACTCATTGCCATCAAACGGTACAACATATTTCAGGGCCTTTTCCCCTTTTCCATTTCTAAAGTCCTCAACATTAATGTGCATTCCTTTTGTTGGGTCATAATCCAATCTCCATCTGACTTTACCATCGAGAGATTCCCTACCAATTATTTTACCGTAACCTGCACTAGATTCTAATCGACCATAGTAAGCCCTTGTTTCTCCCATATCTCCAATGAGGTCGAATGCTTTATTTCTAGCCTGTTCATATGTTTTAAGACTAGGGAGGGTTATTTCACCACATCTAGTATTATGCACCCAAATCCCTAAATCAGTAACATAATACGTATGGTAGTCCGCAACCCTAAAGTTATAAACCGTGACAGACTCATCTAGTTTAATGAATTCAACTTTATCAATTGTCAGGTTGCTTCCGTCAGCCTTTTGGAGTTTATCACCCACTTGGAGTTCATCGGCAAAAATCCAACCTTTACCTTCAACCCAGAACGGATGGTTATCGGTCGTCTCGATGATTTGCTCCCCAACATACAGCTTAATTATATCATCACGTTGGTTGTGGTAAAGATTTGTTACTTCCTTGTAAGCCAACTCTCCATCAGGATTATTCTCATCTTTGGCAAAAACCTTATCTCCGACCTCAATGTCTTCGATATTCTTCTCCCCTTCGTTAGTTATAAACTTGATTTAGGGGAGAAAGAAGGCGGCAACTTTGTAGCTACCGCCATTGTATCATTAACTTGCTACCTGTTCAGGCAAAGGAGCAAGCCGATATTCGGTTTTGTTCTTCATCATGCCATAGATAATGCTGACTATCCTTCGCACAATGCAGATGATCGCTTGTTTTTTCTTTTTGCCTTCACTTAATCGCTTCTCGTAATAGGCATGGAATAGAGGATTGAGTGGCTTCTTGGATGTTCTATCAGTCTGAACCTGTCTTACAGCTAGCCCCCACAGAATCTTGTTTAAGGCTCTGTTCCCTTGCCGCTGATTGCGCTCTTTCCCTCTGCCGCCGCTACTCATTTGGCTTGGCGTAAGCCCTGCATACTTAGCTAGCTTATCTGCATTACTAAATCGGCTGATATCTCCAATCTCAGCTACAATAGCGGAAGCTGTTACCGTATCTATGCCTGTAAATGTATTCAGTTTGAAATCTAGTTTCTTCATGATGTCAGCAATATTATCCCCAACATCGCTCATCTCACGTTGTACATCTCGAACTTGGTTCACAAGACTACGTACTAAAAATCTCGGTATTCCTGACCTGTTCGCTTCGTATCTCCATCGGCTTGAACACTTTCAAGGATAAGCATAGCTTTCTTTGTGGAACACACATTTCTACTATTCTCTCTTGGCTTATTCTCAAATTCTATTACTTCTAGCTTCTCATTCCAACAATTAATAACAACGGCAGTATGCGTCCGCTTATGCAAATCAACGCCAACATAGATAAACTGTTCTTTACGGTGTTTCATGTTGAGTATCCCCCTTGCCGCTTATAGCGTTTAGGGAAAAAGAATAGCCGCATCGTCTGTTTAGTATTCGCTCGGAAGCGTACATTGAAGGGTAAGCGTGTCTATTCTTCCTCTATAAACGCTTGCCGCTACCGCCTATATAATGGCTTGGTGAAGCCCATCTGCTTGAATATCGCCGTATAGATAAAGTCCTTGATAGAACGCCTTGCGGTCAAGGATTCGTTTGACCTGTACTTTCGTAAACTTCTTGCCTTGAGCAGTAGTATAACTGTCATAGTTCATCTGATACGCCAATTGGGATAATGACCAATCAGGGAATAATTCCTTTAGTTCAAATACTCGTTGTACGGCTAATGCTTCATCAAGATTGATTTCAATTGCCTTATGTCCTTTAGTAGCTTTGTACCCAAACGCCGCTCGCCCACCTGCGTAGCCGCCCTGCTGTGCCTTCTTGTTGCGTCCTCGACTTAGCTTCATCGAGATTTCTAACCGTTGATAAGCGTCGAGTAGTTCCATCAGTCCGTTAATCAGAAAGTCGGAAGGGTCTTTCTTGTAAATGCTGTACGTTGGCTGTTCAATGCTTCTCACATCCACGCTATGCTTCTTGAACTCCCGATGTACAAGAACTTTAACGATGTCAGACCGCCATAATCGACTCGTATTGAGGACAATAACTGCATCCACATCTTGGGCGGCAATAGCAGTTAGCATCGTCTGAAAGCCAATTCTGTCCACCTCTAGGGCTTCTTCGTCAATCTTTGCTCCACTGATTCCTTCGTCTATAAAGATGTCTTTTAAGTCCCATCCTTGCTGTTCACAATAGGAGCGGATTTCGTCCTGCTGATAGGACAAGCTGTAACCATCTCTTGCTTGTCCACTTGTTGAAACTCTGACATAACCGATGACTTTCATGCTGTTTCCTCCCCACCGTTACGATAATTTTGATTACCGTTACGCTTATGACTACCACAGCCTAATAATAGTACGGTTAAGACTACCAGTCAATGCCTTTTATCAAAATTCATGGTATAGTTATTTCATAAGTTTTGGTCGGAGGAAATCGTATGAAAATAAAATTACGCTTAAAAGAAATTCTTGCAGAAAAAGGTATTTCTCAAAGAGAACTTGCACGAATGATGGGGATTCGTCACCCAACAATAAATCATCTCTGTTCCGAATCTGTAGACAGGGTTTATATCCGAACGTTGGAACAAATCTGCGAAGCCTTGAATATTACTGTAGACCAACTCATTGTCTCGGTAGAAGACGAGTAGCATTACACCAATCCCATATCACCTATAATAAGGCTTGTAGATCTTTCATATTACTTCAACCATATCCAATTACTCCCAACGTATTAAATGCCTATAAAGGATTCCTGTGCGTTCTCAGATCCATTGAGCAAGCCGCCCAATGGGGCAGGCAGAAGGTGCGGCGGCGGAACTCTATCTTTGATGCTTGAGTAAAGTATCTGTAAAGAGTTATCCGCCAACTTTACCCTCCCACCCAAGAATCAAGAATCTCCCCCCGAAATCGCAGACCGCCAACGGCGTGTTTGCTGCTTCTTTTTCAAGTGATTCTTATCTTGATTCTTATTGAATTGAATCTTATTTATTGATTCTTATTAGTGAGACTATCTGACGGTTCGTAACAGACTCTACGTCTACGATTCAGACTCTCGGTCTGGCATTGCCGACTCTCTGTCGAAATCGCGGACACAGAGTCTACAGCCCTTATTTCTTACCTTTAACCGACCGTGTGACGGCTATCTGGACATAGAGTCCATTGAAATAACAGACTCTCCATTATGCCCCGTTGACATCTGGCGGAAATCTCTCAGCAAACGCTGTTGTTAGATACTGGGCATAGCTGTCCAAGTCTTCCTTCTCCGCGAATTTGTCGGACGCAAAGCGTCTTTCATGAAGTCTCTGGAGTCGGGCCGTATACGCTGTGTAACCGTCACTCTTTACGACCTCTTGAATCCACAGCGTCAGTTCCCTCTCGGTTACCTGCTTCCTCAGGCCCCCAATGAACTCATGTGTCTTTTCAGACATCAGTAAGTTCGGATGGCAATGAAGATAGTTCGGCAGGTAGTACGTGTTGTTCTTGCTCTGAATGACCAGAATCAGCTTTTTCTCGGCTAAACTCCCAATGTGACGTTCTACGGTCTTGGAACTGCATCCGATGTTTCGGGCAATCATCTCAATGGTGGGGTAACACTGACTCTTGTCGCTCATATACGCGATAATATCAACTAGAATCAGCTTCTCATACACATTGAGTCCATAACACCGATGGATTTTATGCGGCAGGATAGTGTATCCCTTATGATATCCTGTAAAGTTGCTCTCCTTGGCAACCTCGTCCATGTACGTATTAGCGGCGGTGTTGTTCTTAGTCAACCAGAAGTCGTTGTACTTCGTTTTCATTCGTCTCTACCTTCCATGCGATTGGTGTACCGCCGTGGGCCGGCTATACAGTCAGGAAGGCGGCTAGCCTAAGCGTTACCTTACCTGTTCTATGTCAACTGGTCGTCACCAGACTGTCGCTCTGCTATAACCATCGTTGCTTATTGCCAGATCGTTGCGGAGGATTTAAAATTTCTCTTACTATTCGTAGTCGGCTTATGTAGTAATGAAGTTGCGGAAGCTGTTTTATTTGGAAAAACCGCAAGAAAGCAAAGGTAAGGAATTTGACATGAAATATGATGGTAACTGGGGATTTAGGTGCAATAGTGAAGGTGAACGTTACAACAAAAAGGGTATAACATTCAAGCATGTAGCTGTGCGTACACTATTTTGATGGAATTTTGGTAAGGGGCAGATGAGGGTAAAGTTCTTTAGTGACATGCCGCCCGATTCATTCGGCACTGGGTGGGAGGTAAAAGAAAAGACCCTAAGGGATATACCCCTTAAGGCCAAAATGACTGCACATTTTTTATTTTTCGTATTCCCAGTAAAAATATGGGCTTAATTTCAATGCGATTTCATCCCATGTCTCACCCTGACAACTCGAAACTATACTGTTTAGTCTTTCTTTTAGTACTTGGTAATTAAATTCCATTAATATGAAGTATGCTCGCCCATGAATTAAGTTTGTAGTACTTAATTTTTTCTCAAGTGCTCTCGGAGAAATGACAGTAAAGTCAAAATTATCACATGCATTGGATTCCCTTGTACCAATACATGCTGTTCCTGACAGAAGAAAATCCTCCCCTAAATTATCAGTTTCATCAATTTCTAATTTACCAATAACTGCAGGATTCCCTGTAATAATAATGTCTTTTATTTCTGGAATAATCAAAGCTCCTACCTGCCTTTCTTATTAAGGTTTTTGCACAGTTACGTGGTAATTTGTAAGTTGGTTATCACGACTAAAATCAAATGGATTCTTGAAAGTCTCATAGTTAGCTTCAATTTCTCCAGGTTTACTCGCCTTAGTGCCCACCCTAACTCTTTTCAAACCATTGCTACTCGTATACCAGGTATATCCATTCTTCTGAATAGTGGAATATCCACTACCTACAAATTGCTTTCCTGCATCATATACTTGATTTAGCGGAACCACTGCACCAGGCAATCCATCAATCTTTTTTGACTTGTTTGCAAAATTTGCTAAGTCTGTCGCAGAACCACTAAAGCAATTCGTATTATGAACCCATATTCCTAGATCCGTTACATAATACGTATGGTAGTCAGCAACCGTAAAGTTGTAAACCGTAACGGGTTCATTCAATTTAACAAGCTCTACCTTATTAACCGTAAGGTTACTTCCGTCTGCCTTTTGAAGTTTATCGCCCACTTGAAGTTCATCTGCGAAGACCCAACCTTTTCCTTCAACCCAAAACGGATGGTTGTCGGTCGTCTCGATGATTTGCTCCCCGACGTACAATTTAATTATATCATCACGTTGGTTACGGTAAAGGTTCGTTACTTCCTTGTAGTCTACTTCTCCATCAGGGTTATTCTCATCCTTGGCTAGAACCTTATCTCCGACCTCAATGTCTTCGATATTTTTCTCCCCTTTGTCTGTTAAAACTTTGGTCCCTGCAACAAAACAGTTACATCCTTTTAATACCTTGGCAATCGCCTGTTCATTGCTGGCAGTTTTTTCTACAGCTCTCTCAATAATCCTTCCTTCTTTATTGATAAGCTTAATTACCAGACTTCCTCCCTTAACTACTTTTCCAAAAGGGACAAAACTAGCAGCAGATAAAGCCTTATCAAAAGTCGATGCATTAGGATCTAGAATTGTACGGATATCATCAACAACCAAGAAGTTAGCTACAGCAACTGTTCCTGTTTTAACTGCCTTCCAAGTATTCCCTACCCAGCTCCATACGTTACCACTTGGATCTACATAGATTAGTGGATTATTCGATACATACGTATACAAATTCAATGATAGAGGATTATTTATATCTCCTTCGAACGTGTCCTCATTCAAAAATCTTCCTACACTCGGATCGTACCATCTGGCCCGGAGATACTGCAAATGAGTTGTATCATCCCATAATTCCCCTGAATAACGGAAAGGATTGTGGACCTTCTCATCCTTGTAAGTGATATTCCCCCAAATGTCATAATCATACTTATTTAAAATATCTCCATTTTCGTCACGCAATTCAACGACATCGCCATGACCGTTGTATGTTGGATAAGCTGTAGTACTATCATTATATTTGATAGCCTCTAAGCGTTGCCCACGAATATAACTTGCTACTTTCTGTGGAACCCCGTTTACAACTTTAGCTTCAGCTATAATTTGGTCACCATCATAATAATAACGAATTATTTCCCCGCGTTCCTCACGCTCAACTAAGAGTCCATTCCCGTTATAACGATATTGAACCGCACTACCTTCACTATTTACTCTAGTTAAGCGGTTTTGCTTATCATAAGTGTACTCTGTGTCTTTGAGTTCTCCAAATGTGCTATCACCTTCCAGTGATACCCGGTTCCCTCTTTTATCATAACTATACGCGAGATTGCTGCTTCCTGTAGATGAAGAGATCCGATCCAATTCATCATACTTATAGCTGTCCGAAACATTATTCGTAGTACGGGTTTGAATGTTTTTGTTTAGATCATAAGTGTATTGATATAGATTTAATCTTAAGCCTTTATTGCTTTGTTCTAATTGCGTAAGATCTAGCCCCGTATACTTAGACTTAGATTCCACCCCGTTTATTTTGCTTACCAGATTAGGCAGACTGTTGCGGTAGTAAGTATAGCTCGCTATAGGAGTAGTATTACTTCCCCCAGGAGCAATGGTTACAAGGCGGTTCATCCCATCATAGGAATAATCGATCGTCTCGCCAAAAGGATCAACCATCTTCTTACGGTTCCCATTAGCATCATACTCGGGTATTTCCAAGGTCAGTCCATCTGAATACTTGACCTGTGTTATATAGCCAGCATAAGGATCATAGTCATAAGAAGTTTCGCCCAAGTTATCTTTCATCTTGGTTCGTCTTCCTGCAGAATCATACATAAACGTTACCGTCTCATCTGGACTTACCCGTTCTTTCAAACGGTCTCTTCTATCATATAACATCGTTAACACAGTACCATTTCGATCGGTACTAGTCAGTACATTGCCATTTGCGTCGTACGTATACTGATTGTTTAGTCCTAATTCGTCCGTTGAAGAGATGACCCGTCCTAATTCATCATACGCCTTTCTCTTCACTTCACCACTTGGATAAGTTGTGGAGAGTTGGTTCCCGAACATATCATAAGTATATTGAGTCACTTCTTTTTTAGCATTCGTTACAGAAGTAAGACTACCATTGTAATCATAAGAGAAACTTGTGGTGTTCCCTTCACCGTCAGTATGACTCATGACCTGATCGTTCCATGGGTTGTAGTTGATTCTTTCAAGTGGCTTCAGTGCAGCAGATGCTGAGAGGCGCTCTCCTCTACTCTCCACTTGCCCCCATTTATTGGCGGTTTCCTCAATGATATAACCCTCAGCGTCCTTGATAGATGCCGTATGGGTTATATCATTATATTCTACTGAAGACTGTGACAAATCAGGATAAATCGTATGAATCGGCCGACTCCATAAGTCGTACTTATATTGTGTAGTGTTTTCAAGAGCGTCCTGACTGGATTGAGCTCTACCGAATCCGTCGTAATCCACGAAAGTCTTCTTTTGATAAATACCTTGGGCAATAATTCCAGTCTCCATCTGCAAGCCCAAAGCATTCCATGATGTACGAGTGATTCCGCCTGTCTCATCAGTTACTGTAACCGTGTTGTTCTTATCATCATATACCGCACTTATGTTAGAGTAATCCGGATACGTTACTGTCAGTACTCTCCCTAACTTATCATACGTGTACTTTGTGGCATAACGTGTAAGACGATCATTCCCGTCAATAAATGAAGATACCAAACCTGTAGCCGGATCATAGGTTTTCTCCACAATAACTTGGGATACTTGACCTTTAACATCTGTTACATTGACTTGTTGCAGTTTGGGAAAAGCATGATTCTGGTCATAAGTTGTATTTGTGGTAATGGTCTTCGTTCCATTAAGAACGGATTGAACCGTTGGATTACCATAGTTATCTATATTGTTAAAATTAACTTGCTGCAGGATCTCCCCGGACGCATTATCCTTCCTTACAATAAGTTGTGTAATGCTTCCCTGGTTATTTCTACTGTACTCCGTATAAGTAAAAGCTCCATTATTAACCGGTTTTAATGCAGTTAGCAATAAATGCCTATTATCATAGGTAAGCGTTTGTGTCCTATCCTTTTCATCTGTTGATTCTACGACATTTCCGTAATCATCATATTTATTCGCAACTGCAATAACATCCGAAGTTTTGTTATCAGTTGCTGTTACCCGGGTCGGAACTGATGCAGCATAGCCTCTTGATCCTACATATTTATCATAGGTATAAGCTGTTTTCTTCTCCATACCGCCAGCACTCTGAACCGAAGAATCCAAATAATACTGAGAAGGGGTTTCATTATTGATAAAGATTTTCTTGTAATTAAAGGTCGTTTCGGTCAGACCGTCATTTAGCGTCGTAGAGAAAGACATATTCTGATTATAAGAAGAACCCATATCACTATTGTTATAGAACAGTGAATGCCGATTGAATTCTTTTGACGTTCCATTATCATAAAAGATCAAATCTCTTCTGGAAGATAGCCGATACGCTTCATTATACGAACTCTCCCCAATAAATCGTCTTACAGGTTGAGGTTCATAATTATATTCCGTGGCTGCACCTGTAGGGTGCTGTACCTTCGACAACAATGCATAAGGATTAGAAAGTGCTCTCTCCCCATAATTAGATAATAAATTGAATTGAGCATTTTTTATTTGATAATTATATGTTGTCTTACGTCCTTCAGCATCCTTTACAACATCTAGAAGCTCAACACCATCTTGGGTGTGTTTAGAATAAGTTATTTTTTGATTACCTTTACTCAAAACAACTTCAGAAGCAGTATAAGAAATTTGGATTTCGTTGCCTATTGAATCCTTTACTCTACTAAGCAGCGGCAGTCCATAGGTTGGGTTTTGATCATAGAAGAATTGGATCGTATTATTGTAAGCATCCGCTATTTGGATCAAGCGGCCTTCTTTATCAAAATATTGCTTCTCTGTGCCATCTGCACTGGATAACACAGATGTTGAAGTTAACCCATTAACATTGACTGAAGAATCCGGGGTAAATGTTACTCCGAGCCAATCATAATTCTTCAGAGTAGAGTTTTCCACCTCATAACTGCCACCCTCTGCTAAATGCACATAAGGTTTTTCGTCCTTATACTCAACATACGGCAGCTTCCAGCTCCATCCTTTACCGATTGGATACAACTTTTCTTCCAGTGGTTTGGTTGTCGAATTATAATACTCATATCCAACTCCTTCACCAGATTTATAATTAATTATTTCTGGATTAGGGCTAGTGGAATAATAATAATTAGAAGTTACACCGCCGGAATCTCCTTGAGCAATAAATTCGCCTGCACTAGCGTTAATATAATTTACAACATAGACAGCGTCCGAATATTCAGGCAACTCATAAACACCCAAACGGATTGGAGTACCCGTGTTGCTTTCATGAGGTTTTTGCTCAACCCATGCAGCACCATAACGGGAATACACTTTTCTCGTTCTACCATTCCCATCGTTAACCCAACCTTCATAACGATCTGTACTTGTATACGACGCTCTCGTCACGTTTCCTCTGTAATTTTGTGTATACTCTCTCGTATCTACTGAAGGCTTTGTTACTGTTCCCGAATAGTTTGCGGTAAATGATTTAGTACATTTATAACCAGGTGTACCGTTGGTAGGACAATCCTTATTGGTCGTAGTGCCTGTCCTACTTAGTTCTCCCGCATAGCCACCTTCGTTATACGTCTTTGTTGAAGGACAAGATGTTCCTTGTGAGGTAGCTTCCCACTTTCCTGATGAGTTATAGGCACCGCTAATTATATTATCACAGCTATCCTTCGCAGTTTTTGACTGTGCAGGAATGTAAGAACCGCCACTTACATAAGAGCCTCCGGACGTATATAAGGTTCCTCCATAACCATTTGAGTTATAGAATAAGTAAGAGTTAAAAATATTAGATGTACTAGTTACAGTGCGGTTAATCTCAAGGGTATCTGAAGGAACTGTATAGGTTAGACTTGGGATTTGATTCACACGTTGTCTCGCCTCATTCTCAGTGCCGTATGTTCCCATATTTCTTTTAGGTTGCTCCACAAGGATACTTCTATTATCGACGCTTCCATCACCGTTATAGTCATATTCGATTTGCAGATTCTCCCGCATATAGACATCATATTTATTTATAATATCTTTTTTAATTGCGTTATACGTCACTCCCCAATCGTAGGAATCATAATTAAAGGTTCTGTAATTATAATCCATCCCGAAGAATTGGGCAGAGTTCGAATCATATTTTCTAGTCAATGTAAAAGAAAGTCCATTGCGGCCCGGCAAGGACAAATCATCGTTTTCTATGGATAGCCCACCCGACATACTGGAGACATTTTCATTGTTTATACCAATAGCATAAGGAGCTTCATTAAAAGAAGTTTTGTTATAGACAGGTGGCTTCTCTAAAACTGGCGGTTTTTCAACAGCCATGGAAAGAAAGTTATTTACTCCTTCTAAGTATACATCCTCAGTTACCGAGCTATCATCTTGTTCTGAACTCTCTTCCTGCTGCTCACCGTCTTGATCTACGAGCTTAACATCATACACCTCGTTACCTAAATCAAAAGTTTTACTATATTGCGTTCGCTTATCAACTAGCTCTTTATCTGGATAAGTTCTCGAATCAATACCCGAATTAATGTTCAATAAACTTCTTTCTAGGTTGTGCCCGTTCCTTAGCTCCCCTTCGCTACCTTTTTTCAGTTCTTGTTGCTGAGGAACATTATTTTGTTGAGCAAAAACTTGGTAACCAAAAAAACTCGCTAAAAAAAACATTAATAAAAATGAAAACATCTTCCTCAATTAATTGTCCCTCCGTTTTTAATCTTAAGGCAAAGCATGGATACTTTTAAAAGATTACATTCTGTTCAACTTAACCACCTTTTTCAAAATAATAGTAACTTCTGCCTCCTTATCTCTTGTTATTAAGATATAGCCAAAATAGTATACTTTACTAAATTTAGTATTACCACAATTTTCTTTTACACAATTATATTTATTCCCATTTTTTATTTTAATCACAAAAAACGTCCCTCCCACACTACCGGTAGAAGAGACGCTTTATTTTCATCCATATATGATACTTGACAGTCAAAAGTTCTTGTCGAATATTGTCACATAGAAAAACAACCTAATCGAGCACATTGACGAGGGTTTGTTGGCTTATTAGAAGTGTAGGACTTTTGACTGTACAGTATGATACCGAAATAACTCCCTACTTCTTAAGCTTTAACGCCTCTTGCAACACGATGCTCGGTTTCTTCGGCCAGTTCTTCCAGAGCTGCATTCAGACGCAGCTGTAATTCCTCTGCGACATCCACTTGGCCCTGATCATTCCGAACGACCTGGGAGTCAACAGCATACACACCACCGAGAATGTAACGTGCACCCAGCACAGACAATACAGGTTTCAATGCATAGTCAATTGACAATAGATGCGCCAGACTGCCTCCCATAAAGAGCGGAAGCACTACTTTGCCGGCTAGCCCTTTTTGCGGAACCAGATCCAGGAAAGTCTTCAGCACACCTGTATAGGAGGCTTTATATACCGGGCTGACTACGATCACAGCATCAGCTTCGGCAACCAGACCATTCGCTTTAACGATAGCTTCACTCTCAAACTTGGTATGAATCAAATCCTCCGCTGGCAGCTCCGCTACATTAATACGGTCAACCTCAAAACCGCGACGGACCAGATCCGCTTCAGCATATTCGATGACTGCATTGATGCGTGATACCAGGGATGGCGTTCCGTTAATGACAACAATTTTAGCCAATTTCTCCACCTCTTCTGTTCTGTTTATCAGCTTGCGCTGTTTATTCCGACTAAAATACTTTAAATTAAATCTAATCGTAACAAAGGGAGCGGATTTTTGTCAAACATAAACGTGAAGTTGGCGTCCCTTGCGTTGTTTTCTTTCTTACATTATAATAGGCAACAATATTAAATTGAGATCAGGCCAGTGATCGGCATCCAACCGTGAGGCGTCTGCGACCGGAGCAGTTCTTTGTGTTCCCTAAGTTTACCGGGTTTCGCCCGTTACCGCGAAGACCAAAGAGGATCGAATTCATCATGCGAGACGATGATTCGGTCAACCTGGGTGGCACCGCGAGCTGACGCTCCTCGTCCCATGGATGAGGGCGTTTTTGTGTTTTTATAAGACAAAAGGAGCGGATCGGTATGCTGGACATGAATTGGATCAAGGAAAACACGGAGACTCTCAGAAGCACGGCAACACAGAAGAATGTGGTATTTCCACTGGATGAATTACTGGCATGGGAGGATAAACGGCGTAGCCTGCTTCAGGAGACGGAACAACTGCGGGCAAAGCGTAATGCGCTGACCAAAGAAGTGGAGCAATGGCTACGTGAAGGTAACCGCCCTGCCGGAGAAGCCGCGAAGGAGCGCGTGCGCGAGATCAATAGCGCGCTAACGGGGCTGGAGACCGGGCTGGCCGAAGCTGAACAGCGCAGTAGCGAGCTGATGCTGCTCGCCCCGAACCCTGTATCGCTGGATACGCCCGTAGGACGTGATGATAGCGATAATGTCGAACTACGCCGAGTCGGAACACCACCAGAATTCGATTTCACGCCGCGTGATCATGTAGAACTTGGCGAACTGCATGATATTCTGGATATCCCCAGGGGTGTCAAGGCCGGTGGACCGCGCAGCTACGTGCTTAAAGGCGCGGGGCTCTACCTGCACCTTGCCGTGCAGCGGCTCGCACTGGATGTTTTGACCGAGCGCGGCTTCACCGTTATGGATGTGCCCGTGATTGTTCGTCCGGAGACGCTGCAACGCACCGGGTTCTTCCCTGGCGGTATGGAACAGACCTATGAGCTGAATGGGGAGAATCGCTGGCTCGCAGGAACCTCGGAGGTCTCGCTTGTTTCGCTATACAGCGACGAAATCGTGGATCTGGATAGCCCCCTCCGCATCGCCGGCATGTCGACCTGCTTCCGGCGTGAGGTCGGTTCGGCGGGACGGGATGTACGCGGACTGTACCGGGTGCATCAATTCTCAAAGATTGAGCAGGTCATTCTCTGCCGGAAGGATGCGGGCGTATCGGAGAGCCTGCTTCAGGAAATAACGGCCAATGCCGAATATATTCTTGAGCTGCTGGAACTGCCTTACAGAGTAGTCGCCGTCTGTACTGGGGACATGGCCCTAAAGACACATAAGCAATACGATATCGAAACCTGGATGCCTAGCAGAGGCGCATATGGAGAGACCCATTCGGCATCCAATCTGCTGGATTTCCAAGCTCGCCGGTCGGGCATTCGCTATCGGGATTACGATGGACGACTGCAGTATTGCCATACGTTGAATAATACTGCCGTGGCTACGCCGCGAATTCTGATTCCCCTTCTGGAGAACCATCAGCAGGAGGATGGCAGCATCTATATTCCCCAGGCTTTGCGCAAATATATGGATGGGCAAACACAACTAATTCTCTAACATGAAAGTAAGCTAATAGTGCGAAGAGTCACCTTTTGAAAAAATAGATAGAATCACTCCTACAGGCAGCGGATTCCGCTGCCTTTTAGTGCTGTCTGCTTACCTATCGCCATATTAAATAGGAGAATCTAGTCCCAAAGATATATCTAACATGAAAATATAAATATATTTAACATGCATTTTACATAAATCAACAAAAAGATGAAATCAATAGTACCTAATACATATAATTGACCAATGTATTATAAATTTCATGGTACTTTCTCTTTATTTTAAGTTTATTAACTATAAATATATTATAAATCCGTTCAAATTAACATTAAATTAATATATATTGATGTGAGGCAACCTTTCATTTAACAAATAAATGATAGGATTGTATAGGTTGTCAAATTTAGTTCTTGAGAGGGGTAGATTTAAACAAATGGTTATCTCTAAAAGGGTAAGGAAATGGCTTGCAGCAGGGCTCGCGGTGCTGATTACGGTCGGCAATGTATTCCCTGCTGTCCATACTGCCCAAGCAGCGCCAGATAATAGCGCGGTAGTCATATCGCAGGTTTATGGTGGCGGAGGAAACAGTGGAGCGGAGTTTAAAAATGACTTCATAGAATTATACAATCCGACCGATTCCGCTGTAAATTTGAGTGGTTGGAAGGTACGTTATAACAGCGCAAACAATCCTATCAACTCTTCTACAATTATTACAGCGTTAAGTGGAACTATATCCGCCAAGGGGTATTATCTGATTCAGGAAGCACCGGGTGCAGGCGGCACCAAAGAGCTTCCTACTCCTGACATTACAGGCACAATTAATATGGGGGCTGCCGCTGGAAAAGTTGAACTTCTTGACGATTCTGGCAAACGTGTTGACTTTGTCGGTTTCGGTACAGCCAATGAGTTCGATAAAGCTCCTACCCCTGCCCTGTCTGCTATTTTATCCGCAACTCGCAAAGCGATTGACGGAGAACCAGTTGACAGTCGTGGACGCGACACCGATGACAATTTCAACGACTTCAGTGTCGGTGCACCTAGCCCGCGCAACAGCAGCTACGGACAAGCGCCAGAAGCGCCGACTGCGGCAGCTCCTGTCGTTGCCGCACCGGCTCCGAATGCATGGCCATTGGGGACTTCAATCTCCCTTAGCTCTCCTACTGTAGGAGCGTCTGTCTATGCTGCTGTGTACGGCAATGGCGGTACAAGAGACTATCAGCTCTTCGATCAGCCGATTCAATTAACTGCTGATACAGGAATTAACGCTTTTGCTTCGGCCCCTGGTTTGGCTGACAGCCCTATCACTAATTTTGTTTACTCGGTGCTGTACCAAAGCACCATTCCTGCTACAAGAGTTATGGAAAAAGGACAAAATGTGTGGACAAAAGGCATCGTGACGCATATCGACGGAGCTGAAATGTACATACAGGATGGCGATGCAGGGATTGTTGTTTACGGATTCCCAACATTCGCCAACATTGGAGATGAAGTTGAAGTCTCCGGTGCCATGGAAATTTATAACGGTCTGCAAGAAATCAAGCTGCAACCCGGTTTGTCTTACAAAGTCGTTACGCCAGATGTAGGCGTACCTGCTCCAAAACTGTTGACTGCAGCTGATTTGAGCGCAGCTAACGGTGAGAAACATGAAGCACAACTTGTAACGATGGAGAATGTCAGTATCGTTAGCAAGACAGGAAGTACAGTAATCGCAAAGCAAGGGAATCAGGAGTTTACGATTTATTCCGCTTTGTCGAAGCTTGATCCTGGAACAAGTGGAAAAACGTTTGAACGCATTACAGGTGTAATTAAACAATTCAATACAACCTACCAGTTCATCCCGCTTAACGAGAACGCACTGGTGGAAGAAACTCTTTCCGTAATGGCAAGCCCAGGCGCAGGCCGCATCATCACTGGCGGTAAGGTAACTCTCTCCAGTCCAGCGGCTGGCGCAGAGATTTTTTACACAATCAACGGAATAGACCCCACAGCGGCAAGCACCAAGTACACCGCCCCGCTTGTGGTCAACGAGAAAATTACCATTAAAGCCATTGCCGTGGCCGGAGGCCTGACAAGCAAGGTTTACACTTTTGCTTACACACCTTCTGAAGCTCCGCGTATCCATGATATCCAGGGCGAGACCCACAAGTCCGAGTTTGAAGGTCATACCGTCACGGATGTAGAGGGTATTGTGACCCAATACGGATATACGTTTGCGAACGGCAACTACAAAGGATTCTTTATCCAAGATCCGAAGCCGGATAACAATCCGAACACTTCCGAAGGGATTTTCGTATACAGCACAAGCCAAAGCTTGAAACCTACTGTTGGAGACTTTGTCTCCGTAACAGGTGTAGTAACCGAACATAATGAAGGAAGTAGCACGAACCTGACTTCAACCCAAATCACTTTGTCATCGATCAAACAACTGCCTAAAGCAGGTGTATCTTTCCCGGAACCAGTCGTGCTCGGCAAGGGTGGACGTGTCATTCCTACATCCATTCTCGACAACAGAACTGAGTTCCAATCCGATAAAGATGCTATCGATTTTTATGAATCCCTGGAAGGCATGCTGGTGAAGCTTCCTTCACCAACCATCCTCAGTCCTTATTGGACAAGTGGTAACGGTACTTCCCAGGTGTACAACATCGCAACAAGAATTGATAACGGAACTGAAGATGCTATTACGCCAGCAGGCGGCCTTGCGCTGAAAGAATACAAGAATTACAACCCTCAGCGCCTCCTGATCGCTTATGGTAACCCTGGCCAAGAAGTTGGTACTGGAGACACTTTCAACGGTGACATTACCGGCGTAATCGGCTACAACAATGGCAACTTTAAGGTGATTCCGGAGTATGGCAAGCTGCCTTCCATCACCACAAGCCCGTTCAATCAAGAGACATCGACGATTAATGTTAATGCGGACAAGCTCTTGATCGCATCCTACAATATCGAGAACTATTACCCAGGTGTAGGCGAAGCCAAGACCAAAAAGCTCGCTGAATCCATCACAGCCAACATGAAAAAACCGGATATTATCGGCGTTATTGAAATGCAAGACAGCAATGGCGAAACCGACAACGGAACGGTTGAAGCCAACGCTATCCCGCTTATTCAAGCCATTCAGGCTGCAGGCGGTCCAGCATACAAGTACATTGATGTTGCTCCACAGGATAAAAAAGACGGAGGAGCTCCGGGCGGAAACATCCGCGTAGGCTTCTTGTACAACCCGGCACGTGTAGAGCTGGCAGACAGTGTTAATGGTCAAAAGGGCACCTCTACACAAGCGGTAGGCTACGATAAAGCAGCCGATAAGCTGACCTACAACCCTGGCCGGATTGATCCGACCAACGAAGCATTTACAAGTTCGCGTAAACCGCTGGCAGCACAATTTGTCTTCCGCGGTGAGAAAGTCATTGTTATTGCCAATCACTTCAACTCCAAAGGTGGAGACACTGCTCCTTTCGGCAGCACTCAACCTCCGGTATTGTCCAGTGAAACTCAGCGCCACAAGATCGCGGCTGTTGTGAATGGCTTCGTCAAGCAAGTGCTGACAGCCAATCCTGATGCCAACATCGTAGCACTTGGCGACCTAAACGATTTCCAATTCACGCCGACTGCCACGATTCTGAAAGGCGACGAACTGGATAATCTGATCGACAAACTGCCTTTGAATGAGCAGTATACGTATACTTATGACGGTAACTCTCAAGTACTTGACCATATTCTGGTCAGCAAAAAACTGACGGCTTCTGCCGATGTGGATGTTATTCACCTGAATGCTGACTTCCCATCCTCCAGAGGACGTGTATCCGATCATGATGCCGTGATGGCTCAGATTGACGTAAAAGCTACAAGTGATTTCCCGCTGCGCATCCTGCACACGAACGATACGCACAGTCACCTTGAGACTGTTGTGAAACGGATGACTGCGATCAAGCAAGAACGTACCGACAACTCTATCCTACTGGATGCAGGTGATGTATTCTCCGGTACACTGTACTATACGAAGTTCGAAGGGCTTGCTGATTTGAAGTTCATGAACTACATCGGTTACGATGCCATGACCTTCGGAAACCACGAATTTGATAATGGCTTGCCTACACTGAAGAAATTCATTGATAAGGCAGACTTCCCATTTGTTAGCTCTAACATTGACTTTATGACCAAAGACAATGAGCTGAAGGGCAATTTCAAGAATGAAATTGGCGGACTGAACTCTTCCGTTCAAGATGGCCACATCTACCCTGCCATTATTAAAGAAGTTAACGGACAGAAAGTCGGGATCTTCGGTCTCACTACTGAAGACACCGTTGGACTGGCTTCGCCAGGCGACAACATCGCTTTCAAAGACTATAAGACTAGCGCAGCTAATACTGTGAAAATGCTACAAGATCAAGGCATCAACAAAATCATTGCTCTCTCCCACCTGGGCTACACTGTGGATGAGCAACTGGCTGTACAAGTACCAGGCATCGACGTGATTGTCGGTGGTCACTCGCATACGAAGCTGGATGCGCCTGTCGTCAAGAACAAAGATAACGAGCCGACTCTAATTGTACAGACCGGCGAGTACGGTCAAAACCTTGGTGAGTTGGATGTTAAATTCAACGACAAGGGTGTTATTACTTCATACCAAGGTAAGTTGCTGGATGTCAGCAAATTTGCTGAAGATGAATATGCCAAGTCTCTTCTTGCTGGCTATGACAAGGATTTGGAAGAAGTACGTAAAACCCCGGTCGGTAAAACGAACGTGGAACTGGACACCAACCGCATCATCGATGGTAAATCCGTACGTGTTGTTCGCAAAGAAGAAACAGTAATCGGAAACCTGATCGCAGATGGCGTGAATAGCAAGTCCAAGGAATTGGTCTCCAAGCTATTATCTCCAGAAGAGCAAGCTACGATCAAAGGTTTCGTCTCGATTCAAAACGGTGGCGGCATCCGCGTACCGATTAAGAAAGGTGAAATCTTCCTTGGGGATGTACTTTCCGTAATGCCATTCTCCAACAGTCTCGTAGCACTGAAAGTAACAGGTCAAGAGATTATTGAATCCTTGGAGAACGGTGTAAGCGGACTGGAAAGTGACCAAGGACGTTTTGCACAAGTATCTGGTATGAAATATACCTATGACTCCAAGAAGAAGCCGGAGATCATCAACCCAACCACCAACGTCCTGGAGCAAAAAGGGGAACGGATGGTATCTGTAGAGATCAAACAAGCAGATGGAAGCTACACTGCTATTGATCCTAAAGGCTACTATATCCTGTCCACGAACTCCTTCATGGCGGGCGGCGGTGACTTCTATCGCTCCCTGGCAAAAGCTAAGGCAGACGGACGTTACTATGAACTGTATCTGCCTGACTTTGAAGTATTCACGGGTTACTTGAAACAAATTGGCGAGGTGAACATGGAGCTAGAGGGCCGGATTACCGACCTGAAAGGTACACCAGCGCCAGGAAAAGATTTCCCGCTACGTATCCTGCACACGAACGATACTCACAGTCATCTTGAGACTGTTGTGAAACGGATGACTGCAATTAAGCAAGAGCGTACCGACAACTCTATCCTGCTCGATGCAGGTGATGTATTCTCCGGTACACTGTACTATACGACGTTCAAAGGACTTGCCGATTTGAAGTTCATGAACTACATCGGTTACGATGCCATGACCTTCGGTAATCACGAATTTGATAATGGCTTGCCTACACTGAAGAAATTCATTGATAAGGCAGACTTCCCATTTGTTAGCTCTAACATTGACTTTATGACCAAAGACAATGAGCTGAAAGGCAATTTCAAGAATGAGATCGGCGGACTGAACTCTTCCGTTCAAAATGGCCACATCTACCCTGCCATTATTAAAGAAGTCAACGGAGAGAAGGTTGGTATTTTCGGTCTCACTACCGAGGACACTGTTGGACTGTCTTCTCCAGGCGACAACATTGCCTTTAAAGATTACAAGACAAGCGCAGCTAATACCGTAAAAATGCTGCAAGATCAAGGTATCAACAAAATCATTGCTCTCTCCCACCTGGGCTACACTGTGGATGAGCAACTCGCAGTACAAGTACCAGGCATCGACGTTATCGTTGGTGGTCACTCCCATACGAAGCTGGATGCGCCTGTCGTCAAGAACAAAGACGGCGAGCCGACTCTAATCGTACAGACCGGCGAGTATGGTCAAAACCTTGGTGAGTTGGATGTTAAATTCAACGACAAGGGTGTTATTACTTCATACCAAGGCAAGTTGCTGGATGTCAGCAAATTTGCTGAAGATGAATATGCCAAGTCTCTTCTTGCTGATTATGATAAGGATTTGGAAGCAACACGCAAAACCAAGGTTGGACATACCAATGTAGAGCTCGATACCAACCGGATGATCGATGGTAAGTCCGTACGTGTTGTGCGCCAGGAAGAAACAGCGATCGGAAATCTGATCGCAGATGGCGTGAACAGCAAATCTAAAGAGTTGGTCACGAAGTTGCTGTCTGCTGACGAACTGAGCACGATCAAAGGCTTTGTCTCGATTCAAAACGGTGGTGGCATCCGCGTACCGATTAAGAAGGGCGAGATCTTCCTTGGGGATGTACTTTCTGTAATGCCATTCTCCAACAGTCTCGTAGCGTTGAAAGTAACAGGTCAAGAGATTATTGAATCCTTGGAGAACGGTGTAAGCGGACTGGAAAGTGACCAAGGACGTTTTGCACAAGTATCCGGTATGAAGTACACCTTTGACTCCAAGAAGAAACCGGAAATCATCAACCCAACCACCAACGTCCTGGAGCAAAAAGGGGAACGGATGGTATCTGTAGAGATCAAACAAGCAGACGGAAGCTACGCTGCTATTGATCCAAATGGCTACTATATCCTGTCCACAAACTCCTTCATGGCTGGCGGCGGTGACTTCTACCGCTCTTTGGCAAAAGCTAAGGCAGACGGACGTTACTATGAGCTTTACATGCCGGACTATGTAGTGTTCACAGACTACCTAGAACAAATTGGCGATGTGAACATCGGTCTTGAGGGACGGATTATCGACCTGAAAACTGCTGTGCCTACACCAACGCCTGAGACTTCACCGACACCGACGCCGGTGCCAACGGCTCCATCTGGAGGATCGGGATCAGGGTCTACACCAGCACCAACAGTTAAACCAACTGCAACAACTTCACCTACAGCGACTCCGGCATCATCGGACACGCCGCAAGTGACGACCATTACAGAAGCTGAACTGACAGCACAATTGGCAAAAATGTCTGCGGGCAGCAAAGAATTGACGATCCCAGTTAATGCCTCGGCTAACGGTTCTCAAATCGTCCTTCCGGGCAGCGTTATTGTGGCTCAAGCAGTCAAACAACCGAATACTATCCTGACCTTTACTGCAGGCAGCACTTCCTACTCCATGCCTGTAAGCATCATCAAGGGATCTGCACTTGCTGATCAATTGGGTACAAGTGACTTTACAGTTACTGTCTCCATGACACCAGCAGATTCGGTTACGCTGAGCAGCGTGAACAAAGCCGCGGCACAGCAAGGCTCTATCACTCTTGCCGGACCTGTGATTGAATTCAGTATCACAGCCCAAGCAGGAGCCAAGAAGGTCCCTGTAAATAGCTTTGGCAGCACGTATGTTAAGCGGACAATCATCGTGCCAGGCACTTTGAATGCACAGAACGCTACAGCAGTGGTCTTCGACCAAGCTAGCGGACAGTTGATCTTCGTGCCATCCGTCTTTACAGCCAAAGCAGACGGAACAACAGAAGTAACCATTACACGCAACAGCAACAGCATTTATACTGTGATCCAATCCAGCAAATCGTTCGGAGATACTACTGGACACTGGGCGAAGTCATCTATTGATCTGCTGGCTTCCAAACAAATTGTGAGCGGAACAAGCAACACTACCTTCTCCCCTTCACAATCGGTCAGCCGTGCTGAATTCGCAGCATTGATCACACGGGCACTCGGCTTGGAAACTGTTAGCAGCGGAACAACGTTCAGCGATGTCAGCTCTTCCAAGTGGTATGCGGGTGCTATCCAGACAGCTTCTGCAGCTGGCCTGATCTCTGGTTATACGGATGGTACTTTCCGTCCGGACAGTCAGATTTCCCGCCAGGAAATGGCAGCTGTACTAGCTAAAGCTATCAAGTATACAGGCGCAACCCTGAATGCAGACCCTGCGGTGCTAGCCAAGTTCAGCGATGCAGCCGGTATCCCGGCCTGGTCCCGCGAAGCCGTAGCAGAAATCGCGGCCGCTGGTATCATTCAGGGAACACCAGACGGAGCTTTCGCTCCGCAAAAGGCGGCAACCCGTGCGGAAGCCGTAACCATGCTGGAGAAGACTCTGAAGTCGCTTCACTTCATCAACTAAACTTCAAGTTTATCCATCATTAAACCACAGATCGTAAATCATCAATAAAGAGGGACCTGGGCGAAAGTTTCGTCCAGGTCCCTCTTATTATTTTGTATAGACTGGAGCCTGCATTAGGTCTGGCCTGCAGTACAACCGCTATTTCCATGTTAAAATCGGGATTGAATTTTTGAATTTGTTCCATTATAATGAAACCAATATATAGTTCTATATTTATAGAACAAATAAAATGATCGTGTTTAACCTAACTAATCAACATCAATTAACGCTGAGAGGACAAGTGAACCTATGCCCCCTACCAACTACATCGTGGAAGTAGATTTCGCGCCCATTTATGAATGCGTGAATAGCTTCAACGCGTTTCTCCGCAAGCAGAGCCATGCGGTCATGGATTCAGGAAAACTCTGGGTTCGGGAAGTTCAGCAGCACTTATCACCTGCACTGCTACAAAAGATGCAAAAAGCCATGGATGCAACGGATGAGTCCAATCTCTATCCTTATATCTGGAACTGTCCAGGCGATCGTTCTGTTACCGGCTTCCTGGATTGGCTAGACGCCCTCTCCTCGGGAGAGCTATATGAGATCGCTGCCCGGTATAATCTCAGCGTTCCGCCTAATCTTCCAGAACTACGCGACCTAGCCTCTGAGGCTTTACGGGCTTGGAACACCCATTACTTCAGCGGCATCGATCAGGCTATCATTGAGGGTCTTACGCGTGAAGCCGAGTACAAGCGCCGCATATTGAACAAAGATAATAGTATGGAGGTCTATGAGCAGGCTACAGGAGGCATGCGGCTGTATCCTACCGATCTTCTGAAGCAAGTTGTGATCATCCCCCAGTATCATACCCGGCCACTCGTAACCAGTGCTATTTATGATGAGGTTATTTTCACCAGCTATTCCTGCGATGTTCTTCCGCCTGGGGAAGGCCGCCCGTCTGCAGAGCTGTTGCGGCTAACACGAGCCCTGTCGGACGAAACAAGGCTCTGCATCCTTCGCTTGCTGACAGGGAAGCAGCTTACGTTCACCGAGATCGTTCGAGAGGTTGGCTTATCCAAAAGTACGATTCACTACCATCTCATCACCCTTCGAGCGGCAGGACTGGTTATCGTGCACTATAACAATAAGACTACAGACTATAGCCTGCGCCTGGAGGCACTGAACGATCTGCCCCGGCAAATCGGCGATTACATGAAGAGCTGATGGGAAAGGCACATTAGGGAGAACCCAAGCTTTAGGGAGGAATCACATGTTAAAATGCGGTTACTACGGTTTGCTGGCCACAATATCGCTCAGTTCCCTGGGAGATACCTTCGGTCTGCTGGCGATGGAGTGGCTGGTCTATGATTTGACCGGCTCCAAACTGGCCATGGGTGCCTTAGTACTCAGCTCCAGCATTCCCGAATTCGTCCTCCGACTCATCGGTTCACCGTTGTCTGATCGGCTGCACCGCAGCCGATTCATGGCCGGCCTGGCAGCAGTACGTCTGCTGGCCATACTGGTGCCGCTGACGATGGGTCTGGCCGGACAGCTGCAGCTGTGGCATCTGTTTCTTGCAGCCGGACTCAGCGGTGCATGTGCCGCCCTCTTTATGCCAACGGCGATGGCCGTCGTGCCCGACGTGGCGGACACTCGCAAGCTAGTGCGTGCGTTTGCCGTAATCGACGGCTTCAAGAACGCAGCTGCCTTGCTGGGCCCTGCCATGGCCGGCGCTCTGACAGTCGCCGCCGGAGCTCTGCCGGCCTTGGGTATTTACGCCGTCTGCTACACGGGAGCCATCGTTACTTTACTATGGCTGCCCAAGATGCAGACACCTGTAAAAAACGGCAGCAATTTATCCTTGGCCCGCTACATCCGGGAGATTACAGAAGGATTCTCTTTCTATAAGAACTTTCCAGCCATGCTGGCGATCATGTGCATGGTGGCAATCAGTAACATGTGCAATATGGCCGTCTGGACGATGATCATTCCCTTTGTAAGCGATGTGCTGAATAGGGATGCCGCCGCTATAGGCATCTTGACGACAGTCTTTGCACTGGGTACCTTAGTCGGGCTGACCATGATTTCATTCCTTGGAGAAATCAAACAGAGGCAGACAGTCATGCTATCAAGCCTCATAGTTATCGGCCTATCTACGGTATTAATGGGATTTGCTTCGAGTTACCCCTTGGTGTTGGCGGCTCAGTTCATCACCGGAGTAGCAGTCCCCTTCTTCGGTTCACTAAGCTCTTCCTTGCATGGACGCCTGGTTCCGTCCCATTTGCAGGGGCGAGTCAACTCGATCCGCTTTCTGATCGGCGGCAGCCTGCAACCAATCGGTGCTATGGGCGGAGCAGCAATAGCACATGCTTACGGCCTGCCTATTCTTTTCCTGGCCGCTGGTCTGATTCCTATCCTGTGTTCAGGAGTAGCAATGCTACTACCTGTTCTAAAAGGAATTAACGGAGATCTGTCAGACCTGGAGGCAACACACAGGATAAAACAACATCTAACAACGAATAAAGGAGATATTCCGACATAACGGAGCATCTCCTTTTGATCAACAACTCTATAAGTAATAGTTCAATGATATGGTATAAGGTAATCTGTCTGTCAGGATTTTACTTCGTCAGCATTAGATTCATAATGGCTGATATCTCCATGCAGCACGATTTCCGGAATGTCCCCTGTAAAATCAATCCGGCTTAGGCAGGTAGGATGGATATACGGGAGATCCCAGAGCTTAGGAAGGGGTCTACCCTCGAAGTATGCCATTAACAGCTTGATCACCACCGTATGGGTGACGATCAGTACAGCTTCACCCTTATGGGCATCTACGATCGCGGCAAGCCTGTCCAGTGCCCGTTCCTGTACTTCTGCAAAGGTCTCGCTGCCCTTCACCTTGAATTTGGCAGGGTCCTTCCAGAAATATTCGTACTGATCCGGATGGATGACCTCAAGCTCTGTGGAGTCACTGCCCTCCCAAATCCCCATCCCGATCTCCAGGAATTCTTCGGCAGACTGAAGCGGAATATTCCGCTCCCCGATAATGATCTCTGCCGTCCGCCAAGCCCTTGGACTGGGGCTTGCATAGACGGCATCTAGCCGTTCGGTGACCAGGCCCCGTTGCAACCATTCTGCCTGCTGGACACCAAGCGGTGTCAGCGCCGAATCTTTATGACCTTGCATGCGGTGCTGTACATTCCATTCCGTCTGTCCGTGCCGGGTCAAATAAATTGTTGTTGTGCTCATCGCCAATCCTCCTTATGTCCGGTTCCGTTCCATCCAGCTGACCGCATAATCTACGATCTCCCGCTGAGGAATCAGCTTAGCAGGAGCTGCTGCAACCCGGCCCAAAGCAATTCCGCCTGTATCCTCCTGAAATTGCCCGGCCAGGGCTATAAAATCCTCGGACTCCCAGTCGAGCTCCTTGAACTCCACCCATTGTCTTTTCCCGTCCACCATTATTGGCGCTCCACCCACGATTTCCTGTTTGCTAGGAAAAGAAGCCCGGCATTCCGCCAAATGCAGTGAGGTGTTATTGAGGTTCTCCACCCCTAGTAGCAGAACACTTCCGTGCAGATCATAGATGCGGGCCAGGGGTGAATGTTCCCCCAATCCGAAGTCTAACTCATGTCCGTCTACAATCTGCTCCCTGTGCTGGCCCCAAGCTGCGAACGAATGAATGGGGTGACCACTGCGCTTGACACTCTTTTGCTTACGGAAGGTATCCGGTATGATCCCCATCCCACTTAGCAGAGTCATATCCGGATCATACGCAGGCATCTTTTCCCGGATTGAAGCCCACCAGGCCTCAGGAACTGGGGGCCGTGACCATCCGGAAGGATCGGATAAATCGCTCGAATGAGTAGGCATAACCAGTGTGCCCTCTTCTCCCAATACCTCTTCAAGCGCCAAAATAACAGCAACAGGCCCACCAGCCACCCATTGACCAAGCGATTTAAATGAAGAGTGCATAATTAGTGTCATCCCTTTATGCACCCCCAGGCGGCGGAAATCCTCCGCCAATGTTTCCACTGTAATTAAATTACCTTGTATCATTTCCACCCTCAAGCCCTCCAAATCTATGCGTTTAAACCCACCATGCCGCTGGAATAGAGAGCTGCCGAGTGGCATCAGCAGAGCAGGTTAGGACTCCCGTTCCTCCTGAGCGTAATACATCTTCTGTAAAGCTTTGCTTCTGTATTCACCGGGAGAGATGCCTTCAAGTTCCTTGAAGACCCGCGCGAACTGCTTGCTGTTCTCGAAGCCGACAGCCTCCCCGATATAGGCCAGCCTGCCTGAGTCCTCAGATAGCAGCATTTTGGCGTGACGAATGCGTACTTTTTTCAGGTATATAATAAAGTTCTCTCCGGTATATGCCTTGAAAGCTTCGCTGAAATAGGAATAATTCAAGGAAACGTGATTGCTGACCATAGCCATGTTAAGCGGACGGCTGTAATTAGCTTCAATATAGGCCAGCGCCTCCTTCATATCCTTATGCTCGGTGTGAGCGGTCCTTACTCCAATAATATAATCGTTCACGCAGAGGAGCAAATGCTCAAGTGTTCGATAATAGTCGTGAAAATGCCGGAAATTGTACATACTCCCTACAGATCGGTACAGCTTCAGCACCTCTATCGAGGCCTCGCCGTGCACCCGAAAGACTTCGTCCAGCACACGTTCGTTGATACTACGCCCCACCATTTCCAGATACGCCAGATCGAGCTGCTTGATCTGTTCTACTTGGAAAATAGCAGCCAGCAGTGTCTTCAGCTCCTTTTCACGGTCTGTACCGAGCATGTTAAGCAGCTTGTGAAGCTCCTGATCCGGTTTGGGGAAGCTCAAGCGCTCTTCTCTGATATTCTCATAATCAATAAGGTTCACTTGGGGATACAGGAAGGTGTATTGCAGCGCCCGGCAAGCCTCTTGATAGCAGCGGCGGATGTCTATTCCCACGCGCCCCAGGCTACTCACACCAATCAGCAGTCCCTTCAGTTCTCTGGCTTCGGCCTGCCGCGACAACTCCATGAAATCCTTCTTGCTACTCCCGATCAGCACCAGTTTACCTTCCCAGTCTGTTAATATTTCCGGATACTTCTTCTCCAGAGGTCCAGACAAGCGCTCCGTTAGTCCCTGAATCTCAGTGGGCTTCATCCGTGTACCGTCATTGTAATAATAACTCAGAACACCAACGGTAAAAGGCAGGGACAGGATGGCCAGTTCCTCCGCCTGCTCCCTATTAGGCTGTACTTCCTCATGGATTAGCAATCCACGGAGCCGACTTGCGCGTAGCTCTTGGCGCAGACAGGCTGCTTTCTCTTCCTGCAGACGGACATTGTTCTCCCGCTCGTCACGTTCCTTCTGGATACGCTCCAAAATACTGAACAACTCATCGCGGCGAATCGGCTTAAGCAGATAGTCCTTTACGCGATAACGAATTGCACTTTTAGCATATTCAAAGTCATCATAACCACTAAGAATAACCAGTGCGGGACCTTCCCCCACCCGGTTCTGCGCGGACAACTGCTCCAGCAGGGCAATGCCGTCCATGACGGGCATGCGGATATCAGTAATCACGATGTCGGCTCCCTCAGCCTCGTAATACGCGAGCGCCTCTGCGCCGTTTCCAGCCATCGTTATCGCATACATAGACGGATATTCCCGTTCAATCATGATTTTCAGCCCATATCTTATATTCTTCTCGTCATCCACGATTAGAAGTTTCGTCATAGCTGCTTTCCCCCGTTAATAGAACTTTCGGCAGACACATGGATACCATCGTCCACTCCCCTGCCTTGCTCATTACTTCAAGTCCATACGACTCCCCATAGAACAGCTGCAGGCGTTGATAGACATTACGCAGACCGATCCCCCCCGCCTGACGGCTGCCTTTTCCCGGTCCGGTCAGCTCAATATCCGGCTCCTTAGTATTAAAAATCGCATCATTTAACGAGGCCAGCCTCTCTGGAGCAAGCCCAATACCATTGTCACGGATCGAAATGAAGATATCACTATCCGCTTCTTCTACCTTAATGTGAATCTTCCGGGAGGCGGTTTCCGTATCTCCCCCGGGCCAGGCATGCTTGACACTGTTCTCCACGATAGGCTGCAGCGACATTTTCAGCACCTCTAACTCCAGATAGGAGGGCGCAATATTCAGAACCAGCTCAATCGGATGTTCAAAACGGATATTCATAACATCAATGTAATTTTCGATATGACGGATTTCGTCGCGCAGCTTCACATACTCACCGCACCATTTAAAGTTATAGCGCATCATGCCCCCGAGCGAGGTCAACGCGTCTGAGATCACCCGCTGATTCTCAATTTCGGCAAGCATTTTAATATTCTCCAGTGTATTGTAAAGAAAATGAGCGTCGATCTGATTATGCAGAGTGCGAAGTTCGGCTTCTTTGGACAGCGCCTGTTTCTGTACCGCCTGAGCTACCAGCGAGTTAATGGTGTTCATCAACTTGGAGAAATGGTGCGCCAGTTCGCCCACTTCTCCGCCGCCGCGGATGGTAATTCCACTGTAAGCTTCGCCTCTGCGCACTTTCTTCATCGCTTCCGTCAGCCGTCGCAGGTTCTTCAATATAAAAGCATTCAGCACATTGGCAATCACAGTAACCAGAACGATGAAGCCAATATTGGCCCCGATAATCAGATTGCGTGTATGGGAAATATCGCTCATGACGCCCTCCATGGACACGACATTTACCAATGAAGCATGAATGAGGTCCAGCGGGGTGTTAATTAACAGATAGGTTTTACCGTTCTCTTCATAGTGGATATCCCATTCCCCCGTCTCCTGATACTTCCGAGTACGGTCTGTAATAGCTTCAGCCATGTTAGGATTGCCTGGCAGATAAGAATGTTCTGTCCTTGTAAATAACTGCATTTCATCATCGACAAGGAACATCTGGGATTGACTGTCCTGTACTTTGGTATACGTCTTGGGCGTAAATCGCTCCAGCAGCATATCCACCTGAACCATCCCGATATGATGGCCCGTAGGAATACTCATTTCCCGCAGCAGGGAAATCTTCGGGGTATTCTTCGGCGTCAGGCCGAGATAACTCTGCATTGGCTCTGCATCACTGTCCTGAAATGCCCACACCTCTTGCCCTTTGCCACGCAAGCCCTTCTGGAACCAGGACTCGGAAATCACACGTTCTTCCCGGTAGATCATCGGCCAAATTTCATGTACGCTGGGACTTCGCGAGTAGAGTCGTAAATGCTCGATATTGGGGTTGTTAAACTGAATGCGCATCAAATTAATGTAAGCGCTTGTATTAAAATCGACAAGCTCTCCTACCTCAGGTTCACGCTCATTGGCCAGATAGCTTTTAACATCTTTATCTTCAAACGCCATCTGAGCTGCACGTTCCATAGCTTCAATCTGGTTGAGGATGTGTAGCTTCTCCATATCTAGCAAGTAGCTGTTCTTCTCCACCGCATCCCGGACATACGTGTTGTTAATAGCCCTGTAAGAATAATAGGATACCATCAGGCACGGTCCCAGGATGATAAATACATAGGCACCAATCAAACGGCTCTGCAGGGACCTACGCCCCCACCAGTAATAAAATGAATGCCAAGTAATTGCTGTACGTTTGCCCAATCTCACCTGATTCCCCCTGCCTCGCTTCGCTCCTCACGGGTAAGACCTTTATAAAACACATTAACATAACTCAAAAGCCCGCCGGCAGCGGGCCATCGAATTATGCTTGAGAGTTATTGCGACAGTTTTTGTTTGTTCTCTTCGTATTTCTTCTGCTGATATGCCTGGAACTTATCCAGACCTTCCTTCTGCTGCTTCTCCAGATAATCGTTCCAGATCTTATCGAACTCTGCATCAGATGGCGCCATTAGTAGCTTCGGCAGCGTTTTAGCACGCAGCGATTTGATCTTGGAGCCGATAATCCCTTCCGGCGAATTGCCTGTCGGGTCAATGCCTTCGAAGGCAGAGGCACTCTTCGTCTTGCCTCGGGTCCAATCCTCCAACTGTTTGAAGGGTTCAACCGCAGGGTTATTCCATTGCTGGGTAATATTCGTATTCATCAGCATCCAGAAAGTAAAGGAAGAACCGTATTGCTTGTCAAAGGCCGAGCGGTCCTTATTGAGCAGCTCCAGAACCTCCGGTTTGAATTGGTCTTTCCCGTCAATCGTATCATAGCTGACTCCTTTTTCCCCAAGGAAAAGATCCTTGTTGCCTTCCTCACTGTTTAAATAGCTCAGAAAGCGAATAGCCCGCGCTTTGTCCTTAACATTCTTTGAGATAAGAGTAACGGTCCAGCCGGAGATCCCCGGGCCATCCAAGGTCGGAGCATCATGCTTGCTGTTGGCCGGGCCATCGATAGCAATATAAATTTGCTCAGGATTCTTCTGGAAGAGTGTCCCTTCCTGAGTGGCAAAATCGGTCCGCTGATACAGCATGGCGAAATATCTGCCCTGTGCGATCTTTTCCTCCATTTGTACACGTTTATCTATAAAGATATCCTTGGCCAGCAGCCCATCCTGGTTCGCTTGACGTAGTGTCTTTAGCCAGCTAACATACTCGGGATCCGTCTCGCGGTTGTAGAGCTTGCCGCCCTTCTCCCTTGGAATGGCCAGGAAGTTCTGTATATAGGCTTCCAGCGAGTAGTTCCCGGTGTCGCCGAATTCATGCAGGCCGAGCGGGATTAGAGGTTGGCCATTCACCTGCGGGTACTTCTCTTTCGCCAGTTGCAAGGCTTTCAGGAAGCCTTCCGGTGTACTCATATCCGGCTTGCCGAGGGCTTCGTACATGTCTTTGCGGACTACGAAGACCTGATTGGCAACATAGGTATCACCATATTTCTCATAATCAGCCGGGGACGAGGATGCGTTCGGATATCCGTAGACATTGCCGTCCTCCTGGGTATACCAGTTCAGCTTCGCCGGGTCGGATGCCTTGAAGAAGTAAGGATCGTATTCTTCTGCCAATTTATTCAGCGGAAGCACCAAATCTCCTTCAATCATCTTCTTTACATTATCATTCGCAAAGTCAATGGTGATGAAATCGGGAAGCTTGCCGGAAGCGACCAGCGTATTGAGTTTCTCATTCTCATTACCGGCAGGGACGATAAAGTTAATGTCGACGCCCGTCTTTTTCGTAATATATTTTGAGGTAGCATCTACGCCCCACTTGTTCGCGAACCAGGAGAAGTTCAAGTACCAGTCAAACGTGATCGGGGAGGTATCGGCCTTCCAGCCTGGTTCATCTTCAGACAGCTTCGTTTCTGTGGCCGGCTCTGTCTGGGCTGGAGAATTTGTATTCTTGCTTCCTTCGGCATTGCCGCCATTATTACCTCCGCTATTACCTCCGCTGGAACAGCCTGCTGCAGATAATGTCATAATCATTGCCAGTAGCAAGGTCACCATTTTCTTCGGCTTACGCTTTATTGTCATGTTTATTTACCCCTTTTCTAAGAATGTATTCAATATAAACGCAACTCAGACGCTGAGTACAAGCAGCCTGAGGAGTTACCAGGAGACGGTAGGCTAACCTTTGATGGAACCCAGCATCATGCCCTTAACGAAATATCGCTGCAAGAACGGATAGACAAAGACAATCGGCAGCGTAGTCACAATCATCGTCGCCAGCTTGATGGACTGTGAGGTGACGCTTTTCACCACATTGCTGCCCTGTACAGCCGTGATCATCTGATTCGAACTGGACTGTGCTACAACACGGTACAGGAACGTCTGCACTGGCTGCAGATCTGTATTATTGACATAGATAATCCCCGCAAAATAATCATTCCATTGATACACACCATGGAACAGCGCGATCGTCGCGATCACGGGCATGGATACCGGAATCACCACCCGCAGGAAGATCGACCAGTCATTGGCGCCGTCAATACGCGCCGCTTCTTCAAGACCTTCGGGAATATCGCGGAAGAACGTCATGAAGATAATGAGATCGAAGAAACTGAACAGTACCGGAATAATATAGACCAGGAAATTATCAAGCAGGTGAAGGTTCCTGATCAGCAGAAAGGTCGGAATCAATCCGCCGCTGAAGAAGAGGGTCACCGTTCCCATCAGGATATAGATTTTGCCGCCAATCAGATTCCTGCGCGAGAACGCATAAGCCACCATCGCCGTGAAGAAAACGTGCGTGACCGTACCCACCAGAGTTTTGGCAACGGTAATCCACATAGCGAGCATAATGCCTGGACTTGCGAAGACCGCTTTGAAATTCTCCAGGCTGAACATTCGCGGCCACCAGTAAATCCCGCCTTGCATCGCATCTGAACCATTATTGAACGCATTCACAATTACATACCAGATCGGATACAACGTGACGAAGCAAAGGCATAACATAATGATGTTATTGGCGAAATCGAACAGTGCCTCGCCTGTTGTTTTACGCTTTAATGACCACATGTGTAGTTCCCCCTTGTCCTAGAACAGCGACGTATCGTTGATTTTTTGGGATACGCTGTTAGCAATCAGCAGTAAGATTAGCGCAATGACCGATTTCAGCAGGCCAACTGCAGTCGAATAGGAGAAGCGCCCGGACAGAATACCCGTGTAGTACACATAGTAGTCAATCACGTTGCTTGCACTGTCATTGAGGGCGTTGCGCAAGACCAGGATCTGGTCAAAATTAGAGTTGAGTACGCCGCTGACCGCCAGAATGAACAGAATACTGATCGTGGCCTTGATGGCCGGTAAGGTGACATACCACATTTTCTGAAAACGTCCTGCTCCATCAATCGTAGCTGCCTCGTACATTTCCGGAGAGACCCCGGAGATGGCCGCGAGATAAATGATGGCAGACCAGCCAAGCTCTTTCCAGATATCGGACGTGATGACAATTCCCCAGAAATAATTGGGTTCTGCCAGATAGGAGATCGGCTGGTCAATCAGACCCAGCGCCAGCAGAATGTTGTTGATAATTCCTACGTCTGCAAGCCATGTAGCTAAAATCCCTCCAAGCACAACCCAAGAGAGAAAGTGCGGCAGGTAGGAGATCGTTTGAATGCTCTTTTTGAACCGGACCGAACGGATCTCGTTCAGGAATAAAGCGAATATAATGGGAAGTGGAAAACCGATAACCAGTTTGATCAAGCTGATGCCTAGTGTATTCTTGATAACGTTGACCAGGTTCTCATCCGCCATAAACTCTCGAAAATGGGTCAGCCCCACCCACGGAGCCTCGGCAATGGATTTGACAATGTTATAATCCTTGAATGAAATAATGATGCCGTACATCGGGATGTAGTTGAAAATAATCATCCAAATGACGCCCAGCAGCGCCATGGTCTGCAAGTGTTTCTGGGTGATCAGCCGCCTCCAGAGAGAGGGACGGTTACCGGTGCCGGTACCGGTTTTGTAATTTGCAGGGATGAGCGGTGTCATGCCCCCGGCAGGTTCGGCGCTTCTTTTGTTCTCCATCTTACGGACCTCCATGCTCCAGCTCATTTATAAAAGCGCTTCCATTTAACTCTCTATCATTGTATGCGCTACCCTACTTACTCCGTAAGGTTCCATTTTTCATGTGAGGGGTTCCATTTTTCGGGTCTAATCTCCCAGCCGGTGATCAAGAACAGGATCCCAGCACAAAAAAGCAGCAGACCTCCGGATAACCGGGGATCTGCTGCCTGCATTCCATTGGCAAGCGAGCTGACTGCTCGCTTGATGTTATTCTATTGCTTCTATTCTAATTCAGCCTTGATCAGGCTGATTTCACCACGCCGAAGCGCTTCCGCCGTTGCTCCGCGTAGCAATGCGCCGTTGATTCTCCTAACCGTACCATCCGTATGCTGAAGCGTCATACTGTGGATGGTTGCTCCGCCTTCTCCAAAGGTGTTAACCTTGCGGTGGTTATAATATGTCACCTTGGTTTGACCCAGGAAGGTGAAGGTCAGCTCTCCCTGTTCGTCAAACAGCCAGCCCGGAAGCACAGGACTGAGGGATAACGCCAGCTCTCCATCCACCACAGAGAAGGCCTTGCTGCCGGCCATCATTTTGCGCCACATGCTGAGGAATTCAGCCGTCGATCCGCTTAACCGGGCTACGAAGCCACGGCCATGTGTGCCAGGGTCGGGATTGCCTCCCGTAGCAATAAACGACGAGTTCTCCAGCGTACTCCGACCATACACGGCCGGATCAAGGAACGGAACGAGCGAGGTTTTTAATTCCGAATAGAACTCCTCGTGCAGTCCAGCCTTCAGCAGCTCCAGCAGATATTTGTAAGTCATATGCAAGAAGTTAGACTCCCGCTCCAGCCAGCCTGGAGTGAAGGCACGCATCCGCCCGATTTCATGGGATTCCTCTTCTAAACTTACAGACGTTTGGTACATCGAAGTCTGGGGATCATATAGTCCGGTACCCTTGATCAAGGTATAGATCTCTTTGGCCTTCGCCGGATTCTTCAACGTCTTCAGCCAGCGGGTTGGCCCTTCCAGGAAATAAGGCAACGCCTGGGCCTCAAACTCCTGTACTACTGCTTTTTGCAGGCCATAGCCACTAAGCACGGGTCCACCTTCGTCATCTACCACAGGCTCAAACCGAGTAGCCTCGAAGCGGAAATAGGTCGGGGTCAGTCCGTTGCCCAGCTTCACCGCTCGGTCAATACCCTCGTCAAGCTTGAGCAGGAACCGGGAGAAGGCGCCGCGGATATCAGTAAGAGCGACCTCAGACTCGCTTCCCGTAATGCCGAACCGGATACTCTCGCGGTAAGCTTCACGGGCCGAAGCTACCGTATCCCAGTATGCAAACTGAGTCATCCCCCCTTCCAACACAGAAATAACAGCAGCGTTCACCTGCTCTAGCAGATACGCTATTTCTTCTGGCAGACGGGCTGTGCCTTCCGCATTTTCCGGGCTATCCAGTACATCCAGCAAGAAGGATACGGTCCGCTTAAGTTCGAAGGTCTCACTCATCCCGGAGCCGAACAATCCTGGCAAGCCGTTCATAGCATCATTCCAGCCCGGCTTGTTGCCTTCCATCTCCACCCCCATACCGTAAGGATCAAGTGTAGCGAATTTGTTCAGAGCCAGCGATACTATTTTCACAAACAGGTTTGTATTATACACCTCGCCACGACCGCGTTCTGTCCGCAGCCACTCCGTGCTTCCAGCTTTACGCTTCAGCTTATGCAACTTCTCTTCATCCTCAAGCAGTGCACCGTACTGACGTACTTTCCCGTCGCTGATGACGTATTTCTCGCTGCGTGGGAGAACATAGGCCGGACTGTCATAGAACGCATAGGTAGCGTCCCCGAAGAGCAATTCTTGTCTCCGGTCAGGAAAAATATCCAGATACCCCTCAACCAGATCAAGGTTGTACGTCCAGTGATCGGACCAGAATCCCTCTCCGAAGGAAGCCTCAATGTTCTGTTTGGACAAGGAAAGCACACCAGACAGGAATTCCTGCTCCTCTACTTGCAGCTCGACATGATCGTCAGCGATGTAATTGATCAGACCGCCTGCGGTGAAAACGCCACTAAGCAGCTTGCGAAGCCCTTCGTGCTGATTTGCTGCGCCCTTCTCAATCCAGGCTTCCAGCGCAGAGCGGTTCTCCGGCAGAATTTCAAAGGTCGTCCCCTGAACACTCAGTGGATTGTACCCGTCAGCTTGCATCAGGCTGTAGAACATTTTGATATTGAAGCTACCGACCTTCGGATTGAAGAACACATCATTGCGCCGGTTCTGGTTCATATCCCGGAAGTTCCCGTTGCCCTGCGAATAGTATTCTGGCGCTAGCGAGAAGAAGTTGTAGTCCCGCTCCATGTCGCCATGCTTACGGGAATACAAATGCACTACGAAGCCATCTCCACCGTTGTCGAAGATGAACGGGTAGCCCCCACGCAGGAAGTTGTCGAGATAGGACTGACGGCAGTACGCATCAAAGATCGGAGAAGAGGTCTTCGTTGCAATATCTTCAGTCAAATCCTCAGTCAGTCTGACAGCTTCCTCTGCTTTGCCAGAAATGTATGCATCACGGCAAATGTCCGTTGCTTTATTGTTAATTTTATCAATGTCGTTGACATGGCCAATCAGAGTGTTCACTGTCAGGCTGGAACCTGAAACCAAAGTCCGTGCTACACCACTGAAACCGCAAGGAACCTTATTGACCGGATATTGCGGCAGTTCTGCAAGGCCAGACAACGACAGCTC
This sequence comes from Paenibacillus sp. NPDC057934, assembly GCF_042887565.1. Taxonomy (NCBI): domain Bacteria; kingdom Bacillati; phylum Bacillota; class Bacilli; order Caryophanales; family Paenibacillaceae; genus Paenibacillus; species Paenibacillus sp. NPDC057934. Next base: position 341,180 of record NZ_JBHVPB010000004.1, on the reverse strand, counting down.
CGCAAAGCGGTCGGGATAAGACAGTGAAGTATTACCGCCAAATACAACCTCAAAGTCCACGAACGGGGAGATTTTCTCCCCCTCACCAGTAAAGGACAGGTAGAAATGACCCTTCGTAATCTCGCTGACTTCCGCATCGTCATTGGTGCTGGAACGCAGCTTGTAGAACGGGATGCCGTTCTCCAGGTTGTAGACATCCATCCAGCTCCGCAGAAGGTTGCCAATGTCTTTGTAGCCACTGTTCTCAACACCGAACGGCAGAATTTCCGGAAGACCATCCAGCAGCTCAAAATCGATCTCCTGGCCCCCGATATTCTCAATTGTCACCCGCCGTACGAGTGCAGCGTAATCTTCATTCGGAAGATTAAAGTAGTGAACTGTCGTCTTCAATCCATGTCCGGCATGACTCTCTTCAATGGTCAGGCCATTTGGAAGAATGGTCATGACCCGCTTGGCGTCGGCATCAGGTCGCGCTGACTGGAACGGCTCGTAAATTTCCCGTTCCCCCTTGATCTTGATAAAGGTCCGGAAACCAGAATTGGCGACATTCTTGTAAGAGATGTTCGCCGGAGAGAACTCCATAATCGGCGAGTTCTTGTCGCGGATCCCGAAGCTGCATACCCCTTGGCCCCGGTTCACATAGAAGGACCACATCGGAATCCCTTTAAGGCCGGCTAGACCAGGTAGGAAACTGGCAAACGGCTTACCTTCATGGAACTGCTCTATCACAAATTTACCGGAATCAAAATAATAATGGCTCATACTGTTGACCTCCCTGAATGAACTATTGTGTAATGAGATGCGTGATGATGGAATGGGCCGGAAGCTCGAAGCGGGCAACCTCATCGCCCAGTCCCAAAGTAACCTCGCGGGAGTCTTCTCCTTCGTTCATCAGCACGACGGCAAGGCTGCCATCCGGATTGCGGAAAGCTGTGGACAGGACGCCTTCAGCGGCATTTTTCAGGCCGATTCTCACTGCACCTGGAGCGATATATTTACTGAAATGCCCGATATAATAATACGAACTGTTATAATGAACCTCGTTCGTAGTCGTGTCAGCAATCACTGGAGCATCGCACAAATTGTTAACATGGTTCGGGCCTCCAGTCTCATCCAGCACCAGGTTCCAGTCCAGATATCCTTCGGTCCAATGATTGAGGTCGCCAATCATATTCCGTCCGTAACGTTCGCCCGTGAACCACTCACCCAGTCTCACGCCGCCTTCCTGGCAGCCTTCGGTGAACAGCAAATGCTTGTCAGGGAACAGATCATGTACCTGGCCCACCTTCTCGAACTCCTCGCCACCATACCAGTGAATACCTGTACCCCAGACATACTTTGCAGCTTCAGGATCGGATAGCACTGCTGACGCACGTTCAACCATAATGTCCCGGTTATGATCCCAGATTACAATGTTCACATCGCCGTAGCCCTCTTTGTGCATCACCGGTCCCAGGTGATTCTTCACGAAGTCGCGTTCTTCTTCCGCACTGTACACACAAGAATCCCATGTCTGAACAGCTGCTGGCTCATTCTGTACGGAAACTGCCCAGATCGGCACGCCTTCTTTACTGTAAGCTTCAATAAACTTCGTGTAGTAACGCGCCCATACATCAGCATATTCGGGCTTCAGTTGTCCGCCGTTATTCATCTCTCCGTTCGTCTTCATCCATGCTGGAGGACTCCATGGGGAAGCGAGCATGGTGAACTCGCCACCTTTAACAGCCATGGCGTCCTTGATCAGTGGCAGTACCCATTGATGGTCATGGGAAATATCGAAAGTGGACAGCTCTGTATCGTTGTCCTCCACGTAAGTGTAGTTGCCAAGCGCAAAATCGCAGCTATGGATATGTACGCGGCCCATGGAGTAGTTAAGTCCTTCTTCAGGGTGAAAATAGCGGTGAATCACCTCGGCCCGCTTCTCAGGGCTAAGCCGGGACAATGTATACGCAGCGGCTTCAGTGAATGCTCCGCCGAAGCCGATCATCTTCTGGTAGGACTCTTCAGGCTTCAGCTCCACTTGGGCTGCAACACTGCCCTCTCTGGCCTTAAACTCAATTCCGTCTACCTTGCTGAGGCGTTCTCCTGTGTCTTTGGCGGTCACTACGGTTTGAACTGTTGTCATTGTCATATCTCCTTATAGTTGGAATGATGGCTTTCGAAACAATCGAAACCGGTTTCGATTGTTTCGAAAAAAAATGATCTTCTTCTTTGACGCAAAAATCATAGCAGAGAGCCAACTGAAGCGCCATCCGTGCTTATTCCCTAAGACCGGATGGGCCCCGATTATAGTTACTCCTTGTTCCCCGGGGGTGCACAGGAATCTCTTACAATGACCTCCACTGGCAATGCCAGAGCTTCCTTGCCGTCTGGGATCTTGTCGATCGCGGCGAGCAGGATTTCCGCTGCTCGTCTTCCCAATAGTTCCGTGTCCTGCCTTACCGTTGTCAGGGCTGGGGTGACATAGCGAGCCAGTTCGATATCGTCATATCCCATGACCGAGATATCTCCAGGTACAGCCAGACTAGAGTCCTGTGCTGCCTTGACGGCCCCAAAGGCCAGCAAGTCACCCGAAGCAAACACGGCCGTTGGCCGCTCCGGCAATCGCAGCAACTCTAGCATGGCATTGTAACCGCTCTCCATAGAATAATAAGCTCCCGTGACAATATAGGAATCCCGCAGCTCCAGATTCTGCTGCAGCATCGCGGCCTCATATCCCTCCTGCCGTCGACTTCCTGGAGTGGTGTTCACACCGCCGGAAATATGCGCAATTCTGCGATGGCCCAAACGGGCCAGATACTCCACTGCCTGCACAGCACCGCTCCAGTTATCCGAGCATACGGTATGGGATTCCGGCGTCTCATAGTCCAGCACCACTGTAGGAATATCACTGTCCAGCAGCTCTTGAAAATAAGGGTCTTCATAATCTGACAGAAAGACCACAACCCCGTCCACCCCGCGAATCCGGCAGTTCTCCAGATATCCACTCTGCTTGCCGCCCACATCCTTCGATATGAACATCAGCGCATACCCTTTGGCCACGGCCACCTGCTTGAAGCTTTCGATCACGGCACTGAAAAAGGGATGGCGGATACCCGCTCCGGTGCTCTCCACGAACAACACACCGATAGTCCACGATTTCTTCGTGGTCAGCGTGCGGGCATGGGAGTTGGGAACATACCCCATCTCGCGTGCTGTACGGAGGATATCCTGGCGCGTCTTCTCGCGCACATCGGAATAATTATTGAACACCTTGGACACGGTTGTCGGAGAGTAACCGGTTCTTTTGGCAATATCATAAATGGTCGTCAATCCGGTTCACTCCCGCCTCTCATCATGAGAACGCTCTCCGTTCACTGACATTCTAACGTCTTTCCGTACGGTAGTCCAGCATAAAATATCTCTGTACAGAAGGCCAAAGGGTCACCACCTGAATCAGAAGTCCCAGACTCATATACAAAATATGAATCCAGCCCACCGCATTCAACATATAGGTTTGCACCATGATCCAGATAATCAGCCCGAAGCCAATATAGAGTGAAAATGCCCATGAGCTATGAAGCGCTCTGAACGGATTCAGTGCCGCAGCCCACCTCCACTGCGGCCTTCTGATCATACTGTACAACGCCAGCAAAGGGAACAGACCAAATACCGTAAACAGCAACAATCCCGGTATCAGAAAATCAGAAAATGGTGAGCTGGTCAGTAAGGTTAGCGGCATACCCAGCAAACCACCTCCGGGGTCAGCCACCAGAGCGCCACCACCAGCAACCGCTCCAACTCCCAGAAAGGCCTGAAGAACATACAGCAGCACTACCGAAGGTGGCCTCTTACCTCCACTTGTCTGGCGGTGCAAAACCTCTAATTCGGACTGCATCCCTATCCCTCATTTCCATGAATAGTTGTGCTTATGATCTCTTCCAAATTACTTAATAAGTTATCTTACTACCAGTTTACAGTGTTTGAATTGGATATACCGAGACAGAAGTCACAAGCGAAGGACCTTTGGCGACATTTATTGTCTGCGGTGTAAACGTCTGCACTTTGCGTTATACTGAAACTGCTATCTATACTACGAGGGGACAGGACAGGGCTGTAAGATTCTTCGTCCGAAACATACCGATGACCGATACCATTCTGCCTTCATCCAAACAATGCGCATATTGTGAGCAGCTTAAGCCGCTGGCCGAATTCCGCAGGCGGACCGGCAAGCGTTCCAAGGCCCAAGCCCGGCGGGGCGCGTGCCGGGATTGCCGCAAGCAGCGCGCGGCTGAATCTGGCGTCACTCAGCTGCAGTCCTTGCAGCCACCGACGGCAGCCCTGCCGCTCCAGCCGGAGCCCAGAACGGCAGCGGTAGCATCTCCATCCCCGCCGGAAGCCACGCGGGGAGTTACCAATAAAGCGGGGGGTAGCCCGCTAGCCCGCTCCCGTACGGAACGAGCCAAGGAGCGGAAAATCGCCGCTGCGCTCTTGGCAGCGAAGCCTTACACCAAGGGGCGGCCACGCGGGTCCGAGCCACGGCGAACGCCGCTACATCACCGGGGCCCGAAGCCAGAGCCTACGGATACCACGGCTCTAGTGCCCTCGTCGCAGGGTATGATCTTGATGCGTGGTCATAGCGACAAGGGAAGACGCTGGCATCAGGAGATTGACCTGGAGCTGGCGGTTACACTGGTTAAGGAGCATGCTGCAGTAGTCGTCAATCGGCGTACCATTCGTCGCCTATACAGTAACAAGGCATTTCGTCTCTTTATCCTGAACAGGGACCGCTACACCTGTTATTTCTGTGGACTCTACGGGGATACCATCGATCACCTGCTACCCCGTGCCAAGGGCGGCCATACGACACCGGACAATTGTGTATGCGCCTGCAACTTGTGCAACCAGACCAAAGCAGATAAGGATGTCGAGGAGTTTATGGGCAGGAAAAGATAGCCGCCTGCCCTTAACAAATAAACGCTCCAATTCCTCGGCAAGCTGCTGTTTATGGGCAGCGTAAGCCAAGGCATCGGAGCGTTCTTAGAAATGTTAAGGTAGAGCCGAATACAGCCCGGTTCCGTCTTGAAGCAACGGGATGGATGAGCATTTAGCCCGTAATATTCTTGACCCGCCCGACTTGGCCGCTAGTCAACCTGACCTTGATGCCATGCGGATGCCGCGGGGAATTAGTCAGGATATCCTTTACCTGACCATGGGTAAGCTTGCCTGTAGCCTGATCCTGCTTCAGTACAATGTCCACTTCAAGTCCAGGCCGGATATCCGCCCTATTTTGTCCATTCATGATGTCGTCCCCTTTCATGCTTAATATTATTGTTAACAACCAATTACAGCTGAATTTATATATCTTAAACATATTAAGGATGTGAACAGTTATGGCCTTCGGAATCAACAGAGAAGAATTACAGGCATGGAAGAAGGCTGTCTCTGCTGGAGAGATTGCGTTTCTGACACACTATTGGATTGATCCCCGATTTCCCGGCATGACCACCGTGACCAAGGTTGGCTGCAGCGACCTGGATCGGCTGACCCGCTGGTGCAACCAGCATGGTCTGCCCGCCAAATATATTCATAACCGCTCACCGTTCCCCCATTTTGATCTCATGGGCCACCGCCAGAAGGAAATTCTCCGCAGCGAGGGACAGCTAGACCAGTTGGAACGGTTTAAGCTGCTCTGATAAGAACGACATTGACCTGCTATGCTATTTCTTACGCCGCAGGTCTTCCATAATCTTGCGCCCGGTAGGCGTCTGAGCCAATCCGCCTCCGGCGGTCTCACGGTGGATCTCCGGCATCGCCGAGCCAACCTCCAGCATTACCTTGATCACTTCATCGGAAGGAATCACGCTGCGTACCCCCGCTAGTGCCATATCTGCGGCGGCCAGTGCAGTCACTGCGCCGAAGCCGTTTCTGACGATGCAAGGAATCTCTACGAGACCGCCTACAGGGTCACAAATGAGACCCAGCGTGTTCTTGAGCGCCAGGCCAACAGCATGCACAGCCTGTGCCGGGGTTCCCCCGCGCAGCTCGGTCAGCGCGCCCGCTGCCATGCCGATGGCCGACCCTACCTCGGCCTGGCAACCGCCTTCCGCGCCAGAGACAAAGGAATTGTTGGCGATAACGTAGCCAATCGCCCCAGCGGCAAACAAGCCGGAGACCATAACATCATCACTCCAGCCAAATCGCTCCTGGCAGCTGAGGAACACCCCTGGAATGATGCCGCAAGAGCCTGCTGTAGGCGTAGCAATAATGCGACCCATTGAAGCATTCACTTCGGATACCGCCAGCGCATAGGCCATGGCCTGACCCGCTGGGCCACCAAGGAGGGGCTCCGCTGCCGTATTATAAGCGCCTACCCGCTGGGCATCCAGCCCGGTAAGTCCGCTGCGAGAGGTTGTATCCTCATGCATCCCGCGGTGTACAGCCTCTTTCATGACCCCGTAATACTGGCTCATCGTGGCGAATTCCTGCTCCTTGGAGCGACCCGATTCCGTGCTTTGTTCTTCCAGCATCAGGGCGCCGATCCCAAGGCCCCGTTCTTCGCATAATACAGCCAATTCACTTAATGTTCGAAAATTCATGATGTACTTTCCTTCCCCTTCTCCTCTTGCCCAGCTTCATTCAAATCTACCAGCTTCACCGACTTCACTGCTGGGAGATCCCCCAGAGCCTGAAGCAATTCTGGTGTCGCCGATTCATCCAGCTCAAGCACGGTCAGCGCAGCACCGCTACGATTTTTGCGATCAAGAGACATATGCCCAATATTGACCTGCCCGCTGCGCATAACATCCGTGACACTCGCAAGTACGCCCAAGTAATCCATATGTTGAATAAGAACCGTAGGATACATCCCTGTCAGCTTGACTCCGAAGCCGTCAATATCAACAATCTCGATGTTACCTCCCCCGATAGAAGTCCCGGTCAATGTCAACTCCTGCCCGCTGTCCCGGCCAACAAGACGTAGCCGTACTGTATTGGGGTGAGGGAACAAACCCGTTCCCTGGAGGAAGGAGATATCCATACCCGCCTCTGTAGCAAGCGTTATGGAATCCGGTAGCCTTGGGTCGTCAGTAGCAAAGTCCAACAGCCCGCCGATAATTGCCCGATCCGTACCGTGACCTTCATAAGTCGCAGCAAAAGAGCCGAAGAACGTAACTTCAGCTTCGCGCGGCATTTCGCCTAACACCTGGCGGGCCGCCCGTCCAATCCGGGCTGCTCCCGCTGTATGCGAACTGGAAGGCCCGACCATAGCCGGGCCGATAATTGAGAATACATCTTTAAAACGCATAATGATAAAGCCTCCGTTTATACAGCTAAGCAAATATTCTATGATTGCATACCCCTATTATACTGCACAGGTTCCAAACCTACACGGTGGAAGCAGCGATTATTTTCGCAAAGGGCACGCCCTAGCTCCCTACCCTGAGGGTCATAGTTTATATATCCCGAGAGTACAGCGCGATATCGTCACGGTATTGCCAGCCAAGCTCTTCCCAGAACTGCCGACCCTTCTGGTTCTCTTTGATCACCATGAGATGGCATTTGGCGATACCGTTATCCCGCAGCTTATCCAAGCAACGTGCCACCAGTTCATGCCCTGCACCCTTGCCACGCGATACGTGGCTAACGGCAACATGGTACAGAAATCCCCGGCGACCATCATGCCCACAAAGTGCCGTACCGACCAGAGAACCGTCCTCATGTACACAAACCTGACTTAAACCCGGGTTGCGCTCCAGAAAACATAAGATTCCTTCCCGTGAATCCGCCTCGTTAAGCCCCATCCCCTCAGTATTCACCCATAATTCATAAGCAGCAGCATAGTCGTCAGCTGTCATTGCTCTATAGATCATGATTTCCCTCCTGCCTTTACAAACCGGTAGCCCGTAATCTCATATCCCAATCTCTTATAAAAAGCATGTGCTTCCTCGCGTTCAATTTATGAACCTCTCCCTGCACAAAGCCTCTAATTCCATCTCAGAAAGCTTACCAAGTCCAAGCACAGCCTGATAAGGGTCACCCTCCAGCTGCAAAAGCCGGGCAAAGGCCGGTTCCGTCTTCACCCCTTGACATTTCAGCTCTATAACCTGCCTTCTGAAAGGACTGCCCAATATATTCAGCACCCGGGCTTCGACATCCATATGAATATAGCCGTTCTGCTTCTTGCTCGGACGTGGCTGTCCGAACAGTTCCAGCGGCCAATCTTCCACGGTAAAGTTGATCTTAATGCGAGGGATTCCATCCACGATACGCGATTCGCAGCTATACTGGTCCATCTCACCAAAGTGTAGACCGACCTGCGCGGCAAAGGCTTCCCGATCATGCACCTCGCAGATAATATCCAGATCGCTGTCCTCCACCTGAATGCCAAGCGGAATTGTCCCTACAAATATAGGGTGGTAATGTCTCAAAAGGGTCATCACATTCAGTCTCACCAGCAAGGCATGCACCTCCTTTTGAAGTGCTGTGCCCTGCAGCAAATAGGAGATATCCAGCCAACGCCCTTCTTCCACCCTCTAATCCCCCTTGCAAAATATCGCTCTGTTCTACCTCGAAAGCCTGGCCATAGTTTTTTTCATTTAATGAATCCTTGCACTCATGCGCAAGGCGGTGCACGATTCCCTGGGCGAACGCATAGAAATATAAGAACACAGAGAAGTCCTAGGAGGAGTTAGTTCCATGAAGCAACCCCTGGTATATCCCTATTACGGACAAACAACAGTCTGCAAGGATCAGCCGATTGCCTTCCCGCCCCAGCATCAGGACCGAAAGCCTGGACTTGAAAGCCTGATGAATCCTCGTCCGATTAGTGAGAACCCGGAGCTGCGCGGCAGCGGCAAGCTGAAGGGCAAGGTAGCCCTTATTACCGGGGGCGACAGCGGCATCGGGAAAGCTGCAGCCATTGCTTTGGCTAAAGAGGGCGCAGATGTAGCCATCGCTTTGGCTAAAGAGGGCGCAGATGTAGCCATCGCCTATTTGAATGAAGTCTCCGACGCCGTGGTCACTCAGCGGCGCATTGAAGAGTTGGGCCAGCGCTGTCTACGAATTGAAGGTGACCTGCGCTTCAAACAGAACTGCACCGCGGCTGTGGATCATACCGTTAACACCTTTGGTAAGTTAGATATTCTTGTGAACAACCATGGTATTCATTTTCCACAAAAGAGCATCCTCGACATCTCGGAAGAACAGTTGTATCTGACCTTCCAGACCAACATCCTTTCCTACTTTTTCCTGACCCAAGCCGCACTGCCTCATATGAAAAAAGGAGCTTCCATTATTAACACGGCCTCCATTACCGCTTATCGGGGGAATGTAGAGCTTATTGATTACTCCTCCACCAAGGGAGCTGTGGTCTCCTTTACCCGGGCGCTAGCACTTTCGCTCGCAGATAGCGGAATCCGTGTCAACAGCGTATCCCCCGGTCCGACATGGACACCGCTGATTCCATCCAGCTTCTCAGCCGAAGAGGTTAGCATATTCGGTACGGGTACCCCCCTCAAGCGAGCAGCACAGCCGTATGAACTGGCTGGAGCATATCTGTACCTGGCGGGACCGGAGTCCTCCTTCGTAACCGGCGCGTGCATTCATGTCAACGGTGGAGACATGATCACCAGCTGAAAATTTCACTGAAAGGAACCAAAACGATGCAAAGAACCCATCCTTCTGAAATCACTTCCGTCAGATTGACTGCCGGAATGTATGCCTTGAGCAAATTAGCCTGTGCAGGCCTGTCATTCTTACTCTTATCCCTTGTGACGCTGGTCTACCCCACAAGCGAAGGATCGCTGGGCGGAGAATGGTCTGTCTCTGCTGCCTATGCCATCTATGCCTATGGCCTGCCTGCGGCGCTGGTCGCAGACGGACTGCTGCGCCTCCTGCGCCTCCGCCTACTGGCCCTGGCCTTCGTCGTTTACGCCGCAGCAGGCTTAGGAGCAGGCTTTTGGCTGGCTGCGGAGCAAGGCGGCACTCCCTTGCTCTGTGCAGCCGCTGGCATCATCGTCCTGCTCTTGTTCCGCACGGCACAAATCGCCGTGGAGCGGCTTCCGCTCTTGCTGCCTGTGTTCGCTCTGTTCGTTCCACTCCTGTGCCTGGTGTTGTCCTAACCGATTAGGTATGGGGCTTGGCACTATCAGCCAATGTCGCTGGTGTTATAGTGCGATCCGGCGGTTATAGATTCGCAGTTATGATTTTGTTAGATATGGCTTGGTTAGTTACGACTCGTTCGTTATGGCTTCGCTAGTTATGGCTTTGCGGCCTATCGCTCAGCCATAAAGACGAACTTAAGAACCGAACGTAGCTCGTCGTCACTACATTGAAATGTTTGGACTGGCATACCTTCCGCCGCTCTTCACAGTGCCTCAATTATATCTCCGGCGATCAATGACGCCGGATGATTCCGCAGACCTGCCGCGCGTTCTCCGGCCAGGCCATGCAGATAGACACCAAACGCCGCAGCCTGCAAGGCATTCAGTCCTTGGGCCAGTAAGCCGGCGATGATGCCAGTCAGCACATCACCCACACCGCCGGTCCCCATACCAGGATGTCCCGTGGTGTTGACATAGCTTACCCCGTCCGGGGCGGCAATGACGGTATGTGCCCCTTTGAGCACTAGGATCACACCGTGCTCCTGGGCGTAGCTTTCCGCGAGGCCAATCCGGTCACGCTGCACTTCAGCAGAGGAAATACCGGCTAGCCGGGCCATCTCCCCTGGATGGGGAGTCAGAATGGCTGGTCCTCGGCGGCTGTCCCAAAGATTGTAATCCGTCTCCGCCAGAATGTTCAGAGCATCTGCATCAATGACTAGCGGCCCTTCCGTTCCTTCCCATATGGTACGGAGCCAATCGGTATCGCCTTGGAAGCGCCCAAGACCTGGCCCAACAGCTGTTACATCTCGTTTTGCGCTCAATCGGAGCAATTCCGCAGCCGTCCCGGCGTTCCAGTTGCCCTGCTTATCTCCGCCGACTTCAGCCAGCATCAGTTCCGGAGCAGCGCCAATAACCGCGGGCAGCAGCTTCTGTGGCAGCGCCCAAGTCACCAGACCACTGCCCGCCCGCAGCGCAGCACGGGCTGCCAACAGACCTGCGCCGCTCATGCGCAGCGTGCCACCGGCCACCAGCACATGGCCGTAAGTGCCCTTGTGCCCTTCGGGCGAACGCTGGCGTGACACATCCACGCCTAGCCCGGCCTGCAGCACCTCCGGCGTCAGCCAATAGCTCTGCAGGCCAACTTCACGCGCCAGAGACACGGGGATACCGATGGCGCGCACCACCACAGTCCCCGCAGCCCCGGCGCCGGGGTACTGCAGCAGGCCTCGCTTGAGAAACGCGAGGCAGACCGTCACGGATGCATGCACGCAAGGCGCATGCATCTCCCCCGTGTCCGCGTTCAGCCCGCTCGGGATGTCCGCGGACACGATCGGTTTGCCGCTGGCATTGGCGGCGGCAATCAGCTCCGCGTAGGCGCCGCGAGGCGCGCCAACGGCGCCAGTGCCAAGCAGCGCATCCAAGATGCCGCTGCACGCGGCAAAGTCCAGGCGGTCCTGGCCGTAGATGACGGCGGACAAGCCCAGGGCTGCAGCGGCATCACGCTGCAGGGCGGCCTCGCCGGTCAAAGATTCCGGCGGCACGGCATACACCAGCGTGACGGCAATGCCCGCCTCGCGGAGATACCTGGCGGCGACTAATCCGTCGCCGCCGTTGTTGCCTTTGCCGACAAGGACAAACCAGTGCTCGGCTGCGGCAGTATCCAAGGTCAGCGCACGGTCTCCGCTGACCTCAAAACCCGTAAGGTCTTGACCAGTCCCGTTCTCAATGGTACGCTCAATCCCCTCACTAGCATTGCCGCCGTTCCGCTTGCGGCACAACTCAATGATCTCCTCAGCAATAGCGCGTCCCGCATTTTCCATCAATGCAACCGCCGGGATACCCAGCCGGTCAATGGTAATACGGTCTAGCTCTCTCATTTGCTCTGCAGTTACAAGATACATCGCTCCGCCCCTTTCATCTACCCTGGTGCTAGCCACCACTTCTATATAGATTGAACTTAGAATTCTTACACGGGGTTAGATCGTCATTGCGGAGAACATTTGGACTTCCGGCCGCTGTTGTCCCCATATTTCTTTAGATTGTACGGCGATTCGCGGATAAAATCCGGAGAAAGCCTTTGCTTCCGATGCCAGCTTTTCTACGAAAAGCTTCTAGTCGGTCGCCTTCGCTTCTTCAGTTCCAAACTCCCCCTCCATTCCGTCCCCTTATGTTAAATTTTTTAGTTCAATCTATATAGCGATTGAAATCTGGCGAACCTCTGCTTCCGGTTGCGGGCTTTCCTATGGAAAGCTTTCAGCCGGTCGCTTTCGCTCCTACAATCCCAAGCTTTCCCTGCGTTCCTTCTCGCCTTCTGTTACTTTCTTTTGTTCGTCTTATATATCCGTACGGAATACCCTCAGCATTCCTACACAAGCCAGGTTCTAGTAAGCCACCGTGAATCTTTCGCGACTGAAATTCCCTTCCTCTATCTCATCTACAATAGCTACAGCAAAATCCTCCACACTGATGGCACTTTGCCCGTTCTCATCGACGACCAGCCGGTCAAGACCGATGCGGAACATCCCCGTACGACGTCCGGGTTGAATGGAAGCCGCAGGACTCACATAGGTGTAGTCCAGATCTGAGCCTCTATAAATCTCATAGGCATCCGCATGGGCTGCAGCTAGCGGCCGTACATGTTCCGGGAATTCTGGCGTATCCATCAACCATTCGCCAGATTCCGTTTTCAGACTGCCTGCACCGCCTACAATCACAAGACGATCCATATCCGCTGCCTGCAAGCCCTCCACCAGCGAAGCAGCGGCCGCGAGCAGTTCGTTCTCCTCGCCAGCCTTTGGCCCATAGGCGCTAACGGCAGCTTCATGTCCACGAACAGCAGACGTTACTGAGGCTGGGTCCAGAAGATCGACAGCCACAAGCTTCAGACGCTCGTGTTCAAACGGGAAATTCTCCGGATGACGCATCGCCGCCGTCACTTGATGTTTTCTTTTCAACGCTTCCTCTACAATTGCCTTTCCAATCGTTCCTGATGCTGCAAGTACCACTATATCCATTCTCTTATTCCTCACTCTCTCTGATTGAATGATGCCATAATTACACGTATATAAAAATTTCGGATTCCCTGCGGGCAGCAGCAGGCATACGAAAACCCCCTAGATAAGGGGGCCTGTCAATGATCCGCTAATAGGGTTACTTCGACACCGCGCAGTTCAACGCTTAAAAGCCATCCCCTGTGATTTGGGAGCGACGGGTACGAACCCGAACTGAGCATACAGCCACGTTGCTTCTCCGTCAGCAATAAGGCTGGTATAAGCTTTGTCAGGCAGCGTATCCAGAAACTCCCTGATCTCGCGCATAATGATTTTGCCAAGACCCCGCCCTTGATGAGAAGGCTGTACGGCGATATCGGTCACCTGGAAGAAGCACCCTCCGTCTCCGATGACTCGCCCCATCCCAATCAAGACATCGTCCTCAAATAGCGTAACTGCAAAGATGGAACGCGGCAACCCGATGGCCGCCCCTTCCGCACTCATTGGACTAAGCCCTGCTTGAACCCGTAACGCCAAATACTGCTGAACCGAAGGTGGCGCATGGCGAATAACCAGCTTACCCTGGATCTCCATATCTTCTCCCCCTTCTGGTCTCCGAATAAAAATACATGTTTCTTGCACAGCATTTCTGTTACCCACTATATACGACTAAGCTGTCCACAACAAGAGTTCACTATCCATCACTTGAAACAATCTGGCGCTTGCTGCGTAACCTATTCAAAGGGTCTATTTTAAACACTACTTTTATAAAAAGGTTGGTGAAGTCTAATGTCTTCCCTGGCAAAACTTTTGAAGTGGGTAACCTTTCTCTATGAAGCCTTTCTCGCGATCCCCTTTGTGGGCGGCATATTCGTTGTAGCAAACGGCTGGACTCCGCTGGGCATCGCTTTTCTGCTGCATGCAATTACAATTATCGTGATGATGAAAGAACGAGGACCCTTTGTCGGCAACGCTCTCGGCGTTATTACTTCCGTCGTAGCCCTGATTCCTGTAGTCGGCTGGATCATGCACGGTCTCACGGCCATTTGTTTGTTCGTAGAAAGCGTTATGGTGTCACAAAGAACACGCCGCTACTAAATAATGAAGCCATATCTATGATCGCAGAAATGACCCGCTCCCTCTGCCAAGGAAACGGGCCATTTCATGTTCTCCAATTATAATGAATGCCAAAAGGACGGTCATGATTCGACAGCAAGGGCGAATGACCTATCCTCGTCTCGCTGGACGGGTATCGGTACGCCGGCTTCCGGTCTCGCCACTATAGCGTGCATTACCATTCTCGAAACGCTTGCGCTCCGTACGTTCCATTTGCACAATCTGCCCTTCATGTACGACGATTTGCAACGAACCAAATTCCATGTCATCTAAAAGCCCAGCTATACGTTCTAGCCACACCTCATCCACCTTCAGCGGTTTAGCCATTCCCCAGCCTCCCTTCCCCCAAATCCGGGGAGATGTTCAATCAAAATCCGTTATTACCAATTTGTATACTACGAATTAACTTAGCACGGATATATTAGCGCGTCAATGAGCATTTTTACGCGACAGCCAACTCTTCAGAATCATTGTCACTAAAGCCAATAACAGGAGCAGCGAGGCGACCGCAAACGATGCCGAAAACTGATATTCGTTATACAAGATCTCGACATGAAGCGGCAGCGTATTCGTCTCTCCGCGAATGTGTCCGGACACGACAGACACTGCCCCGAACTCTCCCATGGCCCGCGCATTACAGAGAATAATACCGTATAGCAGGCCCCATTTAATGTTGGGCAGCGTAACCCGGAGGAAGACCTGCCAGCCCTTAGCGCCCAAAGTAATTGCCGCCTCCTCTTCCTGCGTCCCCTGATCCTCCATTAAGGGAATCAGTTCCCGGGCCACAAAAGGAAAGGTCACGAACAATGTAGCCAGAATAATGCCTGGTATGGCAAAAACAATCTTGATATCATGTGCGCTCAGCCATGGCCCGAACCAGCCATGAGCCCCGAATACCAGAATAAAGATGAGCCCTCCAATGACCGGGGAAACAGCAAACGGGAGGTCGATCAGGGTGATTAGGAAACCCTTGCCACGGAACCTGAATTTGGTGACCGCCCAGGCTGCCGCAATACCGAATATAGTATTGAGCGGAACCGTAATCAACGCAACCAGAAGAGTCAATCGGAGAGCGGAACGAGCATCGGGATCGGTTAAGGCGGCCAGATAGACATCCACCCCTTTTTTCAGTGATTCAGTCAGCACGACAATCAGCGGCAGCACAATCAGCCAGAACAGCACCAGTCCGGCTGCGCCTATCAGGAGCCACTTTACGAATGCAGATTCCTGTGAAGCCGGCGAAGAGACGCTTTTTCGCGATTGGGGAGCATATAGTGGGACGGTGCCCGCCATAGGTATTCCTCCTTACAACGATTTTACGAAGCGAGCCTTGTGAATTCCCGGAGGATCACCTGTTACCGGGACGTTTTACGGACCCAGCGCTGCAAGGTATTGATCACCAGCAGCATCAGAAAAGAGATCAGTAGCAGGAGCAACGCCACAGCGGTAGCACCAGCGTAGTCAAACTGTTCCAGCTTGGACATGATGAGCAGCGGCGCAATCTCAGTTCTCATCGGCATATTACCAGAGATGAAGACGACCGATCCGAACTCGCCAATACCTCTGGCAAAAGCCAGCGAGAAGCCAGTCAAAAGCGGCGGGAACAGCTCCGGCAGCACGATCTTGCGGAAGGTTCTCCAGCGTCCGGCACCTAATGTAGCGGAGGCTTCCTCCATGTCCCGATCCAGTTCCTCAAGTACAGGCTGGACTGTACGGACGACAAACGGAATCCCGATGAACATTAGCGCCAGTGTAATGCCGAGCGGGGTGAAGGCGACCTTCAGCCCCAGCGGCTCCAGCCAGGAGCCGATCCAACCTTTGTTTGCATACAGAGCGGTGAGCGAGACACCCGCTACCGCTGTCGGCAGCGCGAACGGAAGATCGATCAGAGCGTCGAACAACCTTTTACCCGGAAACTCATACCGCACCAGCACCCAGGCTAGCAGCAGACCCAAAAATGCATCAGCCAAGGCCGCCGCAGCGGCCGTTGACAGACTGACACGATAGGATGCGAGCACCCGTGCATCTGTAGCTACATCCCAGAATTTAGCCCAGCTCAAGCCTGTCGAATTAAAGAGCAGCGCCGACAGTGGCAACAGCACAACAAGACTCAGATACAGCACAGTGTATCCCATAGTCAGCCCAAAGCCGGGCAGAACCTTCCGCCGCGCAGTTGCTGCGGAGGCAGTGGTGGTAGCGGTGATACTCATTCCCTGTTCATCCTTTCTCGCCTTCGGCTCTTTTACCGATCAGCTCAAGCCTACTTACAGCATACTTGTTGCTAACTTTCTGCCGAAACCAAGAGGATTTTATTTACCAGGTACATAGATCTTGTCGAAAATTCCGCCGTCATTGAAATGCTTCTCCTGTGTTTCCTTCCACGTACCGAATTTATCTGCCAATGTGAACAGCTTAATCTCCGGGAATTTATCCTTGTACTCTTCCTTCACGCTTTCCAGCGTTGGGCGGTAGTAGTTCTCCGCAGCGATCTTCTGTCCTTCTTCAGTGTAAAGATATTTCAGGTAGGCCTCGGCCACCTCACGGGTACCTCTCTTGTCGACCACTTTATCTACGACAGCCACCGGCGGCTCAGCCAGAATACTCTCAGACGGATTGATGATGTCGAACTTATCAGGACCGAGTTCCTTCACAGAGAGGTAGGCTTCATTCTCCCAGGCCAGCAGCACATCACCGATCCCACGCTCAACGAACGTTGTGGTCGCTCCGCGCGCACCGGTATCGAGCACAGGCACATGCTTGAACAGCTCTTTTACAAATTCCTCAGCCTTGGCTTCATCGTTATTATTGTGATCCAGCGCATAGCCCCAAGCCGCCAGATAGTTCCAGCGCGCACCGCCTGAAGTCTTCGGGTTCGGCGTAATGACCTCTACTCCTTCTTTCAAAAGATCCGGCCAATCCTTAATGCCTTTCGGATTACCCTTGCGCACCAGGAACACAATCGTTGAGGTGTACGGAGAACTGTTGTGATCGAATTTGCTCTGCCAGCCCTCATGAATCAGACCTGTCTCCTGCAGGGCATCAATATCATAGCCCAGCGCAAGAGTGACCACATCTGCTTCCAGCCCATCGAGCACCGCACGGCTTTGCTTGCCGGAGCCGCCATGGGACTGCTTGATGGTTACTTTCTGACCGTGTTCTTTTTCCCAATAGGCTGAGAAAGCCTTATTATAATTCTCATAAAGTTCGCGTGTTGGATCATAGGAAACGTTGAGCAGTTCTACCGGATCTTTGGAAGGAGCCTTGGTCGGTTCAGTCGTTGCTGCTGCGGTATTCCCTGAATTGGTAGCCTCAGCCGGTGGATTACCCGCCGAATTTGTATTATTTCCGCAAGCCGTAAGGCCCACCGTCAACAACAGTGTAAAGCCCGTTAAAAGTCCTTTCTTGATCCTCTTTTTCATTTTAACCATCCCCCCGTATTGTTGTGATGAGTTCATGTTTCTCTTTCCGATGACCCCTCTGACTTTACATGGTAGTTTTGGCATGAAAAAATGACAGAGGAAGACCTAAAATGGCAAGTCAAACCGGTCCCTAAAGACACGTGTCTGCTAGCTTCAATAGGCGCTCCTCCGTCTGTACGGTAAGAACTTTATTCATTATTCCTACCTAATTAGTAGGGTATTATTGATATAATACTGAAACCCTCCTAGCCTGTCAAACCTTTTTTTCTTTAAAGTAATGTCATTGCTGCAATATTTAAGATAAAATGAGGGAGCAACAGGATCTCACTGCAACTTTCGGAGGACACTGTCATGGGAATGGATTTAGAACTTGTGCCGGTGCCGCAAAAGCCGCGGCTGCACAAGCGAATTTCAGCTGTAATCGGACAAAGAATCAGGGAAACCTATCGTTATGATACAACTCTATGGAGAACCTCACTAGCTGGTCTGTGGACACTCAGCTTTTTGGCTTTCACAGCAACCATCCTAGGAATGCCAACGGGCTTCGGCATCCCTGCCGACATCGCCTTTGCCGCTGTGGTGGGGACAATAATACTAGCAGGCGCAGGTCATTTGATCGCCTTGCTGATTGCAATAACAGGCCTACGCATCCCGCGGTTATTCGCAGGCTGTCTGCTCTCAGATTTGGTCATTGTATGGCTTGTCCTATACGGCGCCAACATGGACTGGATCGCCTCTACAGTCATAGCCATACTATGCACCTGCCTTAGTGCCCTCGGCGGCATCGTTCTGGGGCTATTGCGGAACAAGCGGTTAGCTGCTGGACTACTGCTGGCGTCGGCACTCATGTTATCACAGATGGCTTTGGCTGGTGGTGGACAGAATCGACCCGACGACCCCGGGGCAACTGCCGTTAGCGACAGCCTTGTAAATCCACTGACTGCCTCCAACCCTGCGGAGCCTGGCCCCTACGCCTACGACTCCTTCACGTATGCCAGCGGTAATGATCTGCACCGTAAGGAATACGGCAGCGATGCGGCACTTATCTCTTCCTCGGTCGACGCATCTGAATATATCCAGAAGGGCTGGCCGAAACTGCGTAGCCTGTTCTGGGGTTTTGACTATCGTGCGCTGCCTCTGAACGGCAGGGTCTGGATGCCGGAGGGAGAAGGTTCACATCCGCTGGTGCTGATCGTTCACGGCAACCATATGATGGAGGATTATTCTGACGGGGGCTACGCCTATCTTGGGGAACTGCTGGCCAGCCGGGGATTTATCGCCGTCTCACTAGACGAGAACTTCCTTAACTATTCGGCCTGGACGGGAATACCCGACAATGACTTTACGGTCCGCGCCTGGCTGATCCTTAAGCATATGGAACAACTCGCAGCATTCTCAGATCAGCCCGGCAATCCGTTCTATGGAAAAATTGATTTCAGCAAGACGGCTCTGCTGGGCCACAGCCGGGGCGGACAAGCCGTAGCCATGGCCGCCGATTCTGGGCGCTGGTTCAAGAACGATCCTGTATGGAAAACAGTAACGGACCGCTTCCAGATCTCTGCTGTCGTTGCCCTCGCGCCTACCGATAAGGCAATTGACGGGCAGCAGGCTAAACTGAAGGATATCAGCTATTTGACACTGCAGGGCGCACGCGATGGCGATGTGCATGACTTTTACGGGGATCGGCAATACATCCGTTCCTCCTACTCTGAAGGCTCAGCCGCCTTCAAGAGCTCTCTCTACATTGCCGATGCCAATCACAGCCAGTTCAACAGCGACTGGGGACTGCGCGATCAATCGTTGCCCACCGGGCTGTTCTTGGACCGCAGCCTAATTATGGATGGCGCCGAACAGCGACAGATTACCAAGGTGTACGTGTCGGCTTTTCTGGAGACGACACTGCTTGGCAAGGGTGAATACCGGGAGCTGTTCCGCGATTATCGGAGCGGACTGCAGTGGCTACCGGACACGGCATACTATAGCCGCTTCCAAGGCGGAGACTATCGTACCCTTGTCAATTTTGACGAGGATCGTAACAAGTATACCGCAGGTATCGGTACCGCCTCTGCCCAAGGCATGGACTGGACTGAAGAGCTAGCCAAAGATCGGGAGGACAAGAGCAAAACCACCTACGGCGTTGTCTTGAAACGTACAGCCGGGAAGGGGGAAGAAGCTTACTACCGGGTCAAATGGAAGGAGGCGGCCGCTGCTCCCCTTGATTTGTCGGAAGCGGAAGGTCTGTCCTTCTCCCTCGCCAACCGCAATGCTGACGACGATGAAGAGGAGAATGAGGAAAGTTCGTTAGCTCCTGAGGTGGAGGTAGAACTGACGGATAGCAACGACACCTCGGCGCGCCTGCCATTGTCTGAAATAATGGACGTGCTGCCGCTGCCGCACACTCAGTTCACGTTGCTTCCGTGGCTGGAGGAACGCGTAAGCGACGGCAAATACGGAGATCCTACGGAGGCCGTATTCCAAACCTACGAACTGCCCTTTGAGCGATTCCAGGAGGTCGAGCCCGCTCTGGAGCCGGAGAACCTGACCGAGATTACGTTCTATCTCGAAGAAAAAGGCGACAAAATTATGCTGGACGACATCGGATTCTATGTCGGAAGTATCGAAAATGTACGTTAAGTAAACTCCCTTATATCATAATGAAAAGTAAACTGCTCTCCTATCACGAAAAGTAAATTACCCCTATATCATCGAACAGGCCATTCCGTCTATCCGGTAACCCGGATGGACTTCGAATGGCCTGTACTTATTAGATATAATTTCTATTTAAGTGTCATTTTTCTTAATATACCCGTCTTCTTAAAGTGGAACGGGGGCACCACCCCAACTAACAGCATTTTTGTACCTTATATTTATTAAATTGAGGTGAAAAAGGGAACTCAGAACATTATTGTATCTTATTTTCGAAAAAATATGCTAACAGGGGTATTATAGAAGATTTAAGGTACAAAATTGCATTTAATTCCCACAACCCGTTACCCCCAGAATATTTAGGGTACAAAAATGTCGTTAATTACACTTCGGTAATATGTTCTATATTAATTAAGTGCCTTAATGCAGACCGGGGCTGGGATTTCCAACTCATTGCCTGTCGGAATCAACCGGCCGCTGTCCCCGTCGATCTGGAACGAAACAATCGTACCGCTGTTCTGATTGGCTGCCAGCAGCTTTCCGCCAAGAATAGCGAAATTTCGCGGAGTCCGTCCGCCGGTGCTCTGCCAGTCGGCAGGCTCCAGTAGCCCTGTGAGCGCATCAATAAGGAACAGCGCAATACTGTCATGTCCCCGGTTGGAAGCATACAGATAACGACCACACGGTGCGATGTGAATGTCGGCCCCTGAATCGTCGCTGCCGGCAATATAGGATTCAGGCAGTGTACTAACATGCTGCAAGACAGTTAGTTCATCATGCTGTTCATCTTTTGCGAATACTGTGACCTTATTGTTCAGCTCATTGATCAAGTAAGCCCATTTTCCAGAGGGATGAAGTGTCAGGTGGCGTGGCCCGGAGCCCGGCGGTAGATCTACCGCAGCTTGCTTGACTAGCGCGTCCTCCTCCTGACGATAGATAATAACCTGATCTAGACCAAGGTCACAGACAAAAAGACGATCACCCGTGCTGCCTGGAATGACCGAGTGCGGATGTGGCGCTTCTTGCCGATCCTGACGTGATCCAGAGCCGGTATGCCGGATCTGAGCCGACATTTCCAGAATCGAGCCGTCTTCACTTAAAGGGAACACATTAACATTTCCCCCCGAGTAGTTAGCTACGAAAATCCTGTCTTCCTCCGGGCTGATGGAGACATAACACGGCGCGCCACCTTCCGTTTTGCGGATGCTTCCCAGCGGTGACAATACCTTCGATCCAGGATCAATAGCGAATGCCTGAACCTCTCCCTCATCCTTCTCACTGACTGCATACAAAACGCTCCCGGCGCGATTCACTGCCAGATATGAAGGATTTTCGATACCGCTCGTCCCCTCCAGAACTCTCATGTCCCCGGTACTACGGTTCAAGGTGCAGAGACGAATACCCTGTTCACCCTCAGGACTGTACGTACCCACATAAAATAACACTTCATCAGAACATTCCATGGCAGCGGCTCCTTATCAATTATCATTTTTTTCACTATAGCATGTTTGCTGGGGCAATACATCAGACTAAAACTACGCAATTCGGCGAGAAGCGAAAGCATGTCCCAATTTTTCACATCTGGTTAAAACAATCGGCAACAGGTTAATAGTTACCATCGAACAATACATCACAAAGGAGCTGAAGCCTAATGAGTTTTCTATGGATGTTGATTGTTGGCGGAATTATCGGATGGCTGGCAGGTCTAATTATGGGTAGAGATATTCCGGGAGGCGTAATCGGCAACATTATTGCCGGGATTCTCGGCTCATGGCTGGGTGGCATGCTGCTGGGGAGCTGGGGACCCAAGGTCAGTGATTTCTATGTTTTCCCGTCCCTGATTGGTGCCATCGTGCTGATCTTCATTGTAAGTCTGATCCTGCGCTCGACCGGTGGGCGTAGCCGCTCATAAACTGTATATCTTGGAACATAGAACTGATACCCATAGATAGTGATTGATGGAAAGCCTGCCGGAGCCTGAGCCCGGCAGGCTTTTTTGAGTTTGCAGCTCTCCCATGCCAATGGCCGCGCATTGTGCGGAGCCTCACGGAGGCTTCAATGTTTTGCCATCATTTTTCTGTTATAATGAAGGCACAAGTGACTCAAATCACAGAGAGGTCGTGAATTATGGGCAGCATCAACCCCTCGCTACTACATATCGGTTCCACCGTGGGGGCCGTTATCATGGCATTGATGGTGATCTTTATTCGGCTGAAGGCCAGCGCCCGTCCGGTTACCATTCGCAAAATATGGATCCCCCCCCTCGGCATGTCAACTGGCTTTGCCATGTTCGTCGTCCCGGAGGTGAGGTTTCCGCTATGGTGGGCAGCTATCGCCTTTTTGGTCGGCTGGTTTATCTTTGCCTACCCGCTTATCCGTACAACAAGCTTCGAGCAACGGGACGGACAGGTATTTGCCCAGCGCTCCAAGAGCTTCGCGTTTATTCTACTTGGCCTGTTACTGGTCCGCACACTGCTGCACGAGTTCATTAACCGCTATGTCTCAGTGCCGCAATCCGGGGGGCTGTTCTTCATCCTGGCCTTTGGCATGATTGTCCACTGGAGACTGTTCATGTATAGACGCTACAATGTGATCGTACCGCCAGAAACACGGATTCCACAATCTTAATCTTAGTCCGAGGACAGTAGCACTATCTCATGACAGAGCATTCAACAAGCCTAACGGTTTGATGAATGCTCTTTTTAATGCAGAAATACATTTGCGAAAAACGGCATGTAGCTATGTATTTATCCTTACGAAAGTCCCTCTAATTTAATGTACAATCTGAGACTAACAGGGACATGCACCTCCGTTTTTTTTCGCGGTATGTCAGGTAACTTTCTGGATGATCGGCTAAAATAAAGATATGTGCAAGAATAATGTAAGCAGCAAATCGCAGACTTTTTTTAGAGAGCGGGGATTTAACAAATTGAAGAGTAAAACAAGAAAAGTAGCGATTGTCGGCTCCGGAATGGTGGGCTCCAGTTGTGCCTACTCCATGGTCAATCAATCGATCTGCGATGAGATCATGATGATCGACCGAACCTACGACCGGGCCATGGCTCAGGCGCTGGATCTCTCCCACTGCATGGATTTCACAGGTACCCGAACAAAGGTATATGCCGGAACCTACAGTGACTGTGCCGGAATGGACGTTGTTATTCTCACGGCAGGCGCTAACCCGCAGCCCGGTCAGACCAGGCTGGATGTACTTGACGCTGCAGCTGTAATAACTAAAGAAATTGTGGCCGGAATTATGGCAGGTGGCTTCGACGGCATCTTCGTCATTGCGGCGAATCCGGTAGATATCGTCACTTATATGGTATGGAAAATGTCCGGACTGCCCCGGCATCGGGTGATCGGCACAGGTACCTCCATTGACTCTTCGCGGCTTAAGACGCTGCTATCCGATGTGTTCTCCATCGACCCTCGCAGCGTGAACGGATACGCGCTAGGCGAGCATGGGGAGTCCCAGTTCGTTGCCTGGTCGCATGTGACCATCGGGGGCAAACCTATTCTCCACATTATGGAGCAGCATCGCGAACGCTTCAGTCACCTGGATCTGGACGACATCGCCCGCAAGACAAAGGATGCCGGTTGGGAGATCTTTACCCGCAAGGGCTCAACACATTTTGGAATCGGTAGTGCCCTGGCCTACATTACCCGGGCTATCCTTAACGATGAGAACAAGATTATTGCTGTCTCGGCAATTCTGGAAGGAGAATACGGGCAGGAGGATGTGTGCGCAGGTGTGCCTGCCATTATTGGGCGCAGCGGCATTCATGAGTTGCTGGAGCTGAACCTGAATAAGGAGGAATCCGTTAAATTCGGCGCTTCTTGTGAAATTGTGCGCTCTGGAATTAGCAGTCTCAGTCTCTCCAATCCTGAATAAGAACAAATTAAAAAACCTCCAGTCCGTAAGCACTCATAAATGTGCAGACACTGGAGGTTTTATTATGGACTTAACCTTGTTGTTCAACTTTTAGTGCGCGAACACTATTAAGTACAGCCAGTACAGTGACACCAACATCCGAGAAGACCGCTTCCCACATCGTCGCAATCCCGAATGCGCCGAGCAGAAGGAAGATCGCCTTAACACCAAGTGCGAAACCAATATTCTGCCAGACGATTCTCCGTGTACGCTTAGCCACGCCAATGGCGGTGGCAATCTTCGAAGGCTCATCGGTCATGATGACGATATCTGCAGCTTCGATTGCGGCATCGGAACCGAGTCCGCCCATCGCGATGCCAACATCTGCTCTGGCCAATACTGGAGTGTCGTTGATTCCATCTCCGACAAAAATAATCTTCTCCCGTCCGCTCTTCTCGCGCTCCAGCCGCTCAATAGCCTCAACCTTATGCTGCGGCAGCAGTTCGGCGTGAATCTCGTCTACGCCGAGTTCGCGGCCTACCGCCTCCGCAACGGAAGCAGCATCGCCGGTCAGCATGACCGTCTTGCGGATGCCGAGTCCCTTCAGCGCCGAGATGGCTCGCGCTGAATCCTCCTTCACCTCGTCTGCGATGACGAGGTAACCATCATACTGCTTGCCGGTCGCGATATGCACGATTGTGCCACTCTGCTCCGGCACCTGATGAGCGATGCCCTCCCGTTCCATCAGTCGGGCATTCCCGGCCAGCACAGCCTTACCGTCCACATTCACGGAAATGCCGTGACCGGAGATTTCGTTATAATCCGAGATGGCAGCCTTAGCAATTTCCTCAGCGTAAGCGGCCCGAATAGATTCCGCAATCGGATGGTTCGAATGACTCTCCGCATAGGCGGCCGTGCGAAGCAGCTCTTCTTTACTTCTGCCTGCCGCCGGATATATGCCAGTGACCTTGAACTGCCCCTTGGTCAGTGTACCCGTCTTATCGAAAACAACGACCTTAACATCATTGAGCGCCTCCAGGTAATTGCTGCCCTTCACGAGAATACCGCTTCGGGAAGCAGCGCCGATGCCACCGAAGAAGCCAAGCGGGATCGACACGACCAGCGCACAAGGGCAAGAGATCACGAGGAAGACTAGTGCCCGGTAGATCCAATCCGAGAAGGTTGCTCCGCTGATCAGAAGTGGTGGAATAACAGCCAACAGCAGCGCTGTAATCACTACTACAGGCGTATAGCCACGAGCGAATTTGGTTATAAAATTCTCTGTTTTGGCTTTGTTGGAGGACGCATTCTGCACCAGCTCCAGAATCTTGGAGACGGCAGACTCTCCAAACGTCTGCGTAACTTCCACGGTAATTACCCCGTTGCGGTTAATGAAACCGCTCAAGACCTTACTGCCCGGACCCGCAGAGCGTGGTACCGATTCACCGGTCAGCGCTGAGGTATCCATCATCGCGCTGCCTTCAAGAATGGTCCCATCCAGCGGCACCTTCTCACCGGGCTTGACGAGAATAATGTCGCCAATCGCCACTTCCTCTGGCGAGACGCGTCTTGTTCCACCGTCAACTTTCAGTTCGGCGAACTCGGGACGAATATCCATCAGCGCCGTAATCGATCTGCGCGAACGATTCACCGCTAGGCCCTGGAACAGCTCTCCGACCTGATAGAAGAGCATTACAGCGACCCCTTCCGGGTACTCCCCAATCGCAAATGCGCCGATCGTTGCCAGCGCCATCAGGAAGTTCTCGTCAAATACCTGACCTCTGACGATATTCTTGATTGCCTGCAGCACCACCTCGCCACCGACAATAAAGTAAGCGGCCAGAAAGATCAGCAGTTCGACAACTCCGTTCACCGGCAGCAGCATGCCTGCCGCTGCAAGAATCCCTCCGCCAGCCAGGCGGGTCAAGATTCGGCGCGTGTCGCCTTCCCCATGGGAATGTGTATGCCCGTGACCATCCTCATCGCCATGGGCGTGCCCATGTCCATGATCATGACCGGTTCCATGATCATGTGTATGTCCCTTTTTTTCATGTGAATGCCCATGCCCATGCTCATGACCGGATTTAGTCTGCGGAATCGCTCTGCTGCCTCCAGCCAGTTTCTCCTTTAGCTTCACATGGGGCTCCAGCGCCGTGACGGTCCGCGCCGCTTCCACCCCGGCCGCTTCCGCATGGTTCTCATCGGTAACCATAGTTAGCGTCTTGGTCACGAAATTCACGGAGCAGGAGGACACCCCCTCGATTTTGCCCACTTTATCTTCAATTTTCATTGCGCAGTTTGCACAGTGCAACCCTTCCAGCTCCCACTGGCGTTTTACCGTTCCCTGAATCGTATTCAAACTACTCATCTCCCTTAAATAATCATATATGAGTATTTGTTCATATGTTAACTTAACCACATTATATGCCTTCCAATCTTGGAGTGTCAATGTGCATATGCATAATTTCCCTCCGCCTTTCTGAGAATAAAGAAATGTCCTCACTTTGTTCAAAACATCTTGAAATCTCTGGTTCAAGCATTTACTATTAATATATGATCAATCATTCATATGTTATTTTGAAAAGAGGTCTTTCCATGAACCATCGTCCACACACAGGCAGACATTCTCAAGAAGAACTTGGGCATTCCCATCACGATCATACTCATGATCATCATGGACATTCGCACGCACCTAACAATAAAAAAGGGCTCCTGATCGCCCTAATCATTACATCGGGGATCATGTTCGTGGAGTTCTTCGGCGGGCTCTTCACTCATAGCCTTGCCCTACTCTCCGACGCAGGTCATATGCTCAGCGATATTGCCTCGCTGGCTTTGAGCCTTGTAGCAATGATATTTGCCGCTAAACCGGCCTCCTCCAAAAACACCTACGGCTTCTACCGCTTTGAGGTCATGGCCGCACTGTTCAACGGCGTCATGCTGTTCGTGATTGCCGGACTTGTTATCCGGGAAGCCTGGCAACGCTTGTTCGAACCAACCGTCGTCGCCAGCGGCTCTATGATCATCATCGCTGCCATTGGTTTGCTTGCCAATCTGGTAAGCGCCTGGATCTTGATCCGCAAAGGCGATGTGAAGGATAACCTCAATGTGCGCAGTGCCTATCTCCATGTTATTGGTGATGCTCTTGGTTCGGTCGGGGCGATTGTTGCTGGTGTGATCATGCAATTATTCTCTTGGTATGCGGCTGACCCTATTATCAGTGTGCTGGTGGCTCTTCTGATACTCAAAAGTGCCTGGGGCGTGCTCAAACATTCGTTCCATATCCTTATGGAAGGCACACCGGCTGCATTGAACAGCGATCAGGTCAGACAAACGCTGCTACAAATTAGCGGTGTTGCAAATGTTCATGACCTGCATATCTGGACTATTACTTCAGGCCTGAACGCGTTAAGCTGCCACCTGCGGATTGAAGAAGACAGAAACCCTCAGGAAATATTGCAGCAGGCAGTTACTCTAATCGAGGATAAATATAATATCAGTCATACTACCATTCAGATCGAGACCTCCCCATTCCAGCACGGAGAATTAAAAGTATAAGGTTTTAGCGCTGCCCCGCCATCCTTGTTTATGGCCGGGGCAGTTTTTTCACACACCGAAATAAACGTTTGACAATATTACAAATAAATGTAATTATGAAATGCGTCAAACGACTGACCGATAAGGGGATGATGGAGAAGCAGTGGTTGAAAGAAATCCTGGAGAGGAAGAGGTTGAATAATGACAAACCTGAAGGTTAATTCTTCATTTTCACAGAGACACCCGGTATGGGCCGTTGTTATTATTGAAGGACTGCTACTGGTCACCATGATAGCCACTGGAGCCTACGCTACCATCAAACAACTTAGCTACACTGCACCTGTGCTTATTGCGTTTGTCCCTATCGCGCTTGTCTTAATTGCTTATTTTACAATCAGGCACAAGTGGAGCTACATGGGCTTTCGTCCGCTAGGTAGCATTCCTACAGCGAACTGGATTTATTATGCCCCGCTGCTGCTAATCCTTGTTATTACTACGTTAAATGGATTTCGCAAAATCGAGCTTTCCGATGCATTATACTATCTCTTCTTCACCCTGCTGGTGGGATTCGTAGAGGAGAGCCTCTATCGGGGCCTGATCCTGAAGACGCTGCTGACCAAGAGCATGAAGGTCGCTGTAGCTACGTCCAGTATCCTGTTCGCAGTCACCCACATTCTGAATGCTCTTTCCGGCCAAAATCTCACCGAGACCCTGCTTCAGATCGTATACGCTCTTCTTATAGGAATAGTGCTGGCTCTGCTGATGGTGAAGAATAATAATATCATTCCACTGATTCTGTTCCACTTTTTACATAACCTGATTCGATTCGTGGGCAATGATAGTCCCGAAGGCTTTATCAGCTACGATCTCCTTATCGTGGTGGTGCTTGCTGCCTATGCGACATGGATTGCTTTATCTTTGAAAAGAACACCGTTGCTTTCGGGAATAGACCAAGCCGGTTAAATAGCCACACACTAAAATAGACCGCCATAGGCGGTCTATTGCTGTATACATCAATAGTTATTCATGTCTGATATGCTCATGCGTCTGCATGAAGATCTGCTCCACATGCGCATCGTTCAACGAATAATACACCGTCTTACCTTCCTTGCGACGCTTCACAATCCGCAAGTTCCGCAAGTACCGCAACTGATGGGATACGGCAGACTGGCCCATATCCAGAATGTCGGACAGGTCATGCACACACAGCTCCCGCTGTGACAGGGCATAGATGAGACGCACTCTCGTCGGATCGCCTAGTGCCTTGAACATCTCGGCCATCTTGTCTGTTGTTTCCCGGTCAGGCAGAATCAAGGACACGTCTTCCGGTTCCAACTCTGAACCGTGGCATGTGTTGTCGCACTCTTCAATTGCTGCTGGTTCCATGACTTCGCCCTCCTCCACAGTTCTGTCGATTCACCGGATCACCCGATCACTTTCATCTATTATAAGAAAAAGATGATCTGCTGTCCATGGAAGCGCTAGCTGTCGCAGACAACGAGCATCACTCGCTTCAGCGGAAGGTTTTAGACTCCTAAGGTGTCCTGACTGTGGGGCGACATTGCGTTGCCAATGAGGCTATACCATGATTTATTTACCACAAGCCGACAATGAAAAATAGCAAGCCCCGTTATAGGAAGCTTGCTGTTTATTCGCTGGATATAGGATTATTTTACACTGCCTGCAAGTTGTCTCTCCCAGACACCATGTTCCTTTGTTTTGCCCATATATTCGATGCGTGACGGGGTAAGTTCCAGAATGACATAATCCGGATCGTCCGGTCCATTGAACCATGGCTCCAGATCCTTATTCCAGACCTTGGCACGAAGGGTCTCGTCCTTTGTAATGTCTACGGTCGCTTCAATCTCAAGTATATCCTTCCCCCCGCCGGCTTCATAGCCAAGCAGAAGAAAAGCATTGCGGTTCTCCTTCAGTTCCTCTACCTTATGGGTTTTACGGTCTGTTGCCAAATAAATTTTAAGTCCATCGTGAAAGACCGCCATGTAACGAACCTTCGGTTTGTTCCCCGTTTCAATGGTTCCGAAAGAGCCGAACTTGTTGTCTTCCAGTGCCTTGATGATGTTCTGTTCCAAGTCCTTTGAATTCATTATTCAAGACATCTCCCTCCTGGCAAGTGTAAATATAAGTTTATATATCCACATCCACCAATTAGACTTATGATATTGATTGTGCTTAAGATAGTGTACCCGTCCTGAGCGTATTGAATCCGGGCACGGTTCCATAAACTTAACTTGTTAAGGAGTATTCCAACGTGAAAAAATTGATCTGGCTTGGCTGTCTCTCCTACTTTGTGATTGGCTTGGCCCATGTAGTACTGGGTTCTATTCTCCCCGTTCTCTTGGAGCATTATGACCAGAGCTACAGCGCTGGTGGGCAACTGATCTTCACCCAATTTGCCGGCTTCCTGGCCGGTGTATTGCTCTCTCCTTTTCTGAATCGCCGCTTCGGTAAGCGCGGTGGTATTCTCATTGCCACCGGACTGTTGCTTGTTGCCGAGGTTGCTTACACCTTCTTACCGCCGTGGGGCTGGATGTATGTTATCGCTGTTGCCGCAGGCTTTGGCTTTGGTATGGTTGAAGCCGTCATCGGCACGGTCATTATTGCCGCAATCACAGAGGGCACTGCTGTTGCCATGAGCAGGCTTGAAGTTCTATTCGGCGTCGGTGCACTGCTTATGCCTTTAATCTCCAGCGGCCTTATCGCTGCCGGTTGGTGGAAGCTGAGCTTCCTGATTGTAGCTGCCTTCTCCTTAGTTGCCCTGATCTTCTGGAGCAAGGGCCGGTTCGGCAAGCTGCAGTCCTTGCTGGATGACCGCGGTTCACGCCGCCCAGTGACGAACGAGACTTCGGACAGTCACACGCCGCGCTTTCCTTACAAGGGCAAGCAGTGGTTCATACTCGGAATATTCATGGTCTTCTTCTTTATCTATGTAGGCACGGAAATGAGCCTGGTAAATTTCATGCCCGCCATCTTCATTGCCAAGCTGGGCATGTCAGAATCGGGAGCAGCCTTGACCGTTACCTGCTTCTGGCTGGCTATGTCGATAGGACGCCTGTTCGCCGGGGTACTCGCCGAAAAAATTTCTTACCGCGTCTATGTTCTGGGCAGCTGCCTGCTGACCGTCGTGCTACTGGCGCTGTTTCCATTCACTGAACACCGTCTCGTTGCCTTTACCATTATCATTCTACTGGGATTGTTCATGTCCGGCCTCTTCTCCATCGCACTAGTCTTCTCCAGTAAATTAATGCCGGGCACCGAGGAGTCCACGCCAAGCATCATGATTGCCTCCGGCGGCATTGGCGGAGCCATTCTGCCACTGCTTACCGGCTGGTCGATGGACCACCTGCAAGCAACACAAACGGCCGGACTGCTTGCAGCATTTGCTACTGTCCTCTTCCTGCTCAGCATAGCTGCATGGAGAATACGTCCGGAACGGGATTCCGGACATACATCACCCGGTCATTGAGGCCGGGTAATCACAATTCGCTTTTTGGGGTAATGTAGATTGTATTGATATCCTGTACATAAGGTGGAACTCATGATGGATATGCTGTCTGCCGAGCCCTTACTTCATACGGCGCTGCTCCAGTTTATTTTCCCTTTCTCTATCAAGCAGGGAGCGTCTGCACGACTGATCTCTGAACTGGGGAAGAACGGATACACTTCTTTTTCCCTCGATAAAAAAGAACTGGAAGGCGCTTATTATGGCAATGAATACTGTGTCTCTCATGAAAAAATGGAACGCACCTATCTGCCTTTTGCTGCACACGTACTGTTCCCGCAGGAAGATGACGAGGATTCCTTCCGCCGCTTCTCGCGCGTTAATGATCTGTTCTGCCGGATGGAAATGTCACAAGCGAATGTAGCCTTCCGGGTACTCTCCACAGATCTGTTCATTTGCCCATTTCAGACCGGATTTGTAACCTTGCGGGTGCAGATTGAGGAAGATAAGCTCCCCTTCAGCATCGCTCTCGAATTTGCCGACCGTTTCCGTACCCTTGAGAATGTCAGTGTGCAGGATGAACAGACGGTTATCCGTAGCGGAGAACAAACCTTTAGTCAGGTAGAGGATTTTATCTTTAATTATCTGGCGGAAGGGCTGAAGCCGTTTTTGGACCAGTCCGAGCTGAACGGAGCTTATTTCGAAACGCTGCCTTTTTTCGTGGATGAACGTATGCTGGTGCAAGCCTTTTATGGCTTGGAACCGGAAGGAGTTACCGACGATATTCCCTTGAGTATGCGCTACCGTGCCTCCCAGCTTGATGGACTGGATGCCGCGGGTCAACCCTACATCAGCGCGAGCGATCCTGGTTACATTGAACAATATTGCGAGGAGCATACCTATACCCGCTGGGGACCCCAGACGTATTATATGACTAATGAACAGACCTTCTGCTGCATCAGCCGGGCAGAACGCCCGCTCGCCATACAGCTTGCCAATCAAATGTATGGAGAATATTATTATGGCCTGCTACTTAGCATGTTTCACAAAATTGTCCTGCTGAAGCTGGCGAATATGCACTCCCGGCTCCGCATCAATCGGGATGATGACGATATTGAGGATTTGATCTTCTTCATCAATAAATTCTCGGCCAAATTTTATTTTCTGGAGCTGATTTCCCAATCACAAGGTCGGGAGATTTTCTTCCAGCTCCGCAAAGTTTATGGCAACGATGCGCTATTCGACGAGGTGAAGCAGACACTGAATGATCTGTTTCAGTATCAAGTGAAGTACCAGTCGAAACGGCGGGATATGCTGCTGATGATTCTGACCGTCTTCACTGTAGTGAGCGGTATATACGGAATGAATCAAGTGATTGATGATCTGGAAGGGACCATTAACTGGGGCAAAATGATGCAATATTCCCTATTCCAGTATTTCGCGCTAGTGCTGACCTTCAGCGGCATTGTGATCAGCGTTGTCTTGACGGTGCGGGAGATATGGAACGGCATCCGGGCTCGCCGCCGGAAGAAAATCAAATATCAGAATTAGCCTTCGTTACTCTATCTGCTGTTCCAATGCACGACACGTATCAGTAAAAACAGCGGCTAGCAGGGAATCTAACGACTGTGGGGAATTTAGATCCCCCCGCCGGGCCTGTTGCTCAATGCTTGCGCACAGAGAAGCAAAGTATCCTGCGCCAATGCTGAGGCTGCCTGACTTCAGGCTATGGGCAATTCCGGCAATGCTCGCGGAATCGCTGCTGTCCAAGGCTAACCGAAGCGCCTCCAGTCTCGGCGGCGTATCGGTCTTGAACATTCCAATCAGTCCGGCGAACAACCCTTCGCCATCTTCATCCAGTGCTTTGATGCCAGCGACCGTCTCTTCATCGATTAAATATTGCTTATTTAGCATGATAATTCCACCTCTTAAATAGTTTATGTTATCCCTCTCTTCCGCCTCCAACTTCAAAATGAACAACAAAGCTGCTGGACAACGAAAAGAGGGGAGTCTATAATTACACCGTAAGCAAGAAGCATCACCCGTTAACTTCATAGCACCAGGGGGGCTGGGATTGGCCGGCTGAGAGTGTATCCCTCAAGATACTGACCCTTATACCTGATCTGGATAATGCCAGCGTAGGAACCGTAATTGAGCATGGCTGCTTTAAGGCCTATGCCATCCTTGCGCAAAGCCGCGTCCCGTTCATCTTCGGGACGCTTTTTTATGGTATATTTCCGATTAACACAATTCATGGGGAATTGAATCGCGCTGCCTGTACTTTAGGTGGCAGATGACGGTGTGAAGACGGGGAATTCGCCGGAATTAACGCAATCACTGCGAAGAACCGGTACCAAAAGGAGAGAGAAGAACATGGGAGTCAAGAAACTGCTTATGCTGGGCCTGACCTGTCTGCTCGTTATCGCCGTTGCCGGATGCGGCAGCAATAACAGCAACTCTGCCGAAGGCAACAAGGAAACCGGCAAGACAAACACCGGAGCCTCTACCGGGAAGCCAGGTACATCGCAAGAACTGACCAAAGTCAAGATCGCGCTCGACTGGACACCGAACACGAACCACACGGGGTTATATGTCGCAAGAGATCTTGGGTATTACAAGGAAGAAGGACTGGATGTTGAGATTGTGCAACCCGGCGCGGCTGGTGCAGACACGATGGTCACTTCCGGTGAAGCCGCTTTTGGTATCGGATATCAGGAAGGCCTGACTTTGGCCCGTCTGCAAGGCGTACCGCTGGTCTCGCTTGCCGCCATCATTCAGCATAATACATCTGGTTTTGCGGCCCCCAAGAGCAAGGGCATTACCTCTCCGAAGGATTTTGAAGGAAAAACATACGGAGGTTGGGGCTCCCCGGTGGAAGAAGCAGCACTCAAAGCTATCATGGACCCGGAAGGTGCCGATGTGAAAAAGGTAAAGATCATCAATATGGGCGAAGCCGACTTTTTTACAGCTGTGAAGCGGGATATTGATTTCGCCTGGATTTTCTATGCCTGGACCGGTATTCAAGCTGAACTGCGCGGAGAACCCATCGACATGCTCTATGTAAAGGACTACGCACCACAGCTCGATTATTACACACCTGTGCTGACCACCAGCGAGAAAGAGATCACCGAGCATCCCGAGATCGTCAAAGCCTTCGTTAAAGCGACCTCCAAAGGCTACAAATACGCCATCGATCATCCAGAGGATGCTGCAAACGTTCTGATCAAAGCCGTCCCTGATCTCGATCCGAAACTTGTGATGGCCAGTCAGAAATGGCTCAGTCCAAAATATCAGGATGATGCGCCGCGCTGGGGGGAACAAAAAGCTGAGGTCTGGAAAAACTATGCTGACTGGATGTATGGCCTTAAGCTACTTGAGCAACCAGTAGATACCAGCAAGGCGTTTACGAATGATTTCCTGCCTGCAGCACAGTAATGAATGGATTCATATTTAACCATACTATATTGAGAGAGGATTGATCATTTTGGCTAACACACTGCTAAGCATTCAAGTTATCCCTAAAACCCCTAACAATGAGGATTCCATCCCTTATGTGGATAAAGCGATCGAGGTCATTCAGAAGTCCAGTGTGAAGCATCAGGTGAACCCGCTCGAAACGACGATGGAAGGCGAACTAAATGACTTGCTGGACATCGTGCGCGAAATGCATGAAGCACTGGTCCAAGCCGGCAGCCCAAGCGTGATCTCCCAGATCAAAATCGCCCACAATCCGAACGGAATCAGCATGGACAAACTGACGGAGAAATACCGGCCGTGAGATCGTCCTGGAAGCAGATATGGCCGCCCATTGTGGCGGTCGTCTTCTTTTTAGCGGTATGGCAGCTGGCGGTATCTTTCTTTGATATTGAAAAATGGATTCTGCCCAGCCCCCGTGATATCGGTCATGAATTCGCTGGCAATCCAGCCGGCGTCTGGGACCATACGCTGGCTACACTGAAGCTGACGCTGATTGGCTTTCCCATCGGTACCGGCGTAGGGCTTGCGGTGGCGCTACTACTGCACCTGATGCCTTGGGCGAAACGTGCTTTTTACCCGCTGCTGATCCTGAGCCAGAACGTGCCATCCATCGCCCTAGGTCCCTTGCTTGTCATCTGGTTCGGCTTCGGTCTGCTGCCGAAGATGGTGCTGATTACGCTGGTCTGCTTCTTCCCTGTCGCCGTGGCCGCCATGGGCGGGCTGTCACAGAGTGACCGGGTGATGCTCAATTATATGAAAATGGCGGGGGCGAGCAAGTGGCAGATTTTCACCAAGCTGGAGCTGCCTCATTCTCTGCCTGCGATCTTCTCCGGGGTTAAAATCTCCGCCACCTATGCCGTCATGGGGGCCGTGGTTGCCGAATGGATCGGCGCCGACAAGGGGATCGGGTATTATATGCAGTTGCAAAAATCAGCCTACCGGACCGACCGAATGTTCGTTGCCATCGTCATTGTTGTCTTGCTGAGTCTGGTGCTCTTCGCCATTATCGCCGTACTGGAAAAATGGCTGGTGCGCTGGAAGCCGCGCCGCAACCCTTAGAAAGGAGGGATTCCCGAAATGTCCCAACTCACACATATGTCGCCCCATGAGCCGGTAAATAACGAGATTAGAACGTTCGAAGCCGGAATGCACGGATTGCCACCTGCACTGGAAGTCAGTACCGTGTCCAAAACCTTCACCCAGCGCCGCAGCTCTACTCCTGTATTGCACAATGTCTCACTAAAGGTGGAGCAACAAGAATTCGTGACCATACTCGGTCCTTCCGGTTGCGGCAAAAGCACGCTGTTCCATATCATCGGCGGCCTGGAGCAGCCGGACAGTGGAACAATCAGCATGAATGGAAAAGTCGTTACCGGCCAGCGCGGAGAAATCAGCTACATGCCGCAGCAGCCTGCACTCTTTCCCTGGCGGACCATCGAAGACAATGTCCTCCTATCCCAAGAGATCAAAGGCGCTGCCCGGGACGGCAGCCGCGAAGAAGCACGTCAGTGGCTGACCAAGGTCGGCCTTGGCGGCTTCGAGCGGGCTTACCCGCATATGCTATCGGGCGGGATGCAGCAGCGCGTGGCATTCCTCCGGGCACTGCTGGCACCTCAGGAGCTGATGCTCCTGGATGAGCCATTCAGTGCGCTGGATGCGCTGACCCGCAGCGAAATGCAGCGCTGGTTGCTGGAGCTTTGGGAGGAGAACCGCCGCTCCGTGCTGTTCATCACCCACAACATCGAAGAGGCGCTGCTCCTCTCGAATCGTATCTACGTTTTCTCCAGCCGCCCTGGTCAGATTCTGCACACGGTAGATGTGCCGTTCCCGCGCCCGCGCCGTGAGGAGATTGCGGATACGCCAGAATTCCTCGCGCTGAAGCGTCAGCTCTCACAGTGGATGCGTGAGGAGCAGGCCAAGAGCCGAGTATAAAATAAAACCCAGTTCCGCACACAAAGGCGAAACTGGGTTTTATTTAGGCTAGAGATTCTAGAAGATTACTTAATTACCCATTTATTTCACTCCAACCAGTCCGTTGCATGCTGCCATAAAGCTCTCTTTCCATAGGAGAGCTAGCACGGGGCCATAGACTACCTCTCGACAGAATGGGCTATTCTGGAATATTCAAGGCGCAATATTGCACTCAATCTCCACTTCCCCCTAGCTGCAGAGGATTTAAGATACGAAAATACCGTTAATTACACTACTGATAAGAACGCCTTTTCATTTATTTAATCCTAATTTTATTACGCTTGAAATTACCTTTATATCCTTGTGTAAAAATCCTAACACTAAATCCAGCCCTTCTCCTCGGCAATCCTCACCGCTTCAATCCGGCTCTTCACTTCAAGCTTGTTCAGAATCTCGGAAATATAATTACGGACGGTGCCATAAGAAAGATGCAGTGTAGCCGCGATCTCACCCGCTGTCTGACCTCCTCCTGCCAACTTCAGAATTTCACGCTCTCTGGAGGTCAGCGGATTCTCCTCCCGCAAGCTTCCGAAGACCAGCTCCGGAGACACTTCCTTATGCCCCAGCATGACTTGGCGGATGGCACCTGCGATCTTCTCAACAGGCTCGTCCTTGAGCAGGTAGCCTTGTATATCCGCCTTTACACCCCGTTCGAAATAACCCGGCCGGGCAAAGGTTGTCAAGATAATGATGCGAGTCCTGCACCCCTGCTTCTTCAATAATTCGGCAACTTCCAATCCGCTCATTCGCGGCATTTCAATATCCATCAGACAGACATCTGGCTGAAGCTTCTCAATCTGGGCCAGCGCCTCAGCACCGTCCGCCGCCGCTCCAACCACCTCGATATCGTCTTCCAGATCTAGCAGGGAAGCCATGGCGTCGCGCAGCAGCCGCTGATCCTCCGCGATTATGATTCTTATCATGCCGTCTCCCCATCCTTTCGTTCTTTGACTACTAGGGGAATCATTACCATTAATACTGTACCTTTATTGCCAGCCGCAGTGATGGTCAGCGAGCCGTCAATCAGGGACAGGCGTTCATTCATTCCCTTCAGGCCATTGCCCTCTGTGAATCCAGCATCTGAGACACCCTGACCGTGCAATCCATGCCCGTTGTCCCGGATCATGATTCGCACCTGTCCCTCGCTCTTCACAATACTAATAACACATTTATTGGCCCCACTGTGCCGCACAATGTTGGTGATAGCCTCTTTGATACAGAGGCTGAGTATGTTCTGATTGAGATCGGATACTTCCCCAAGGGAAACATCCCCCTCAATCTCCAGGGCAATCTCCGCCGTCCGCAGCATTTCTCCGGCCTCAGTTAACTCCTCGGCCACGGTGATGGCCCGCATCTCGGAGACCAGTTCCCGCACCTGCCGCAGCGCGGCCCGGGAAGTGTGCTGGATCTCCCGCGCTTCGGCCTCTGCGCGTTCTGTATCCTTGGACACGAGTTTCTCAACCAACTGGCTCTTCAAAGTGATCAGCGAGAGTGTATGACCCAGCGTATCGTGCAAGTCACGGGCGATACGCATGCGCTCTTCGCGCTTAACCAGCTCCTTGATGACCTTATTCGCCTCGTCCAGCTCCTTCTCCAGGTGTCGGCGGCGAAACATAGAACGTATCCCAAAAGGCGAAATCATCATGATTATAAAGAATGGAAGTAGAAACATTAACTCCATACCTTCTATCGCCTGGAGTCCCCAAATCACCAGGAATAATTCCTGCACCGCGAAGATGACATAGACGATCTTAAATTTCCGATTATCGCTATACCAACTGACGAAATTTGCCGTAAAGAAACCCAGGTAGACGTTTTGGGGGCTGTAAAATAGACAGAGCAGCAAAATCAGCAGCATTTGCACGGCCAGCCAAGCGGTAAATGCACGGCCTTCAATCCAGTACAACTGACGATAGGTTATAGCAAATAAGCCCATCATGGCATAGCCCAGCACCAGCTTGATTCCGGTAACGTTCTGCATATTCATGATCGGCAGGATCATATAAACCACCCAAATAAATGGGAAGATGCCGAATTTTTTAGGAAATAACCGGAACTCCCATTGCCTCATCGTCCTTTACACCGCTTCCTGTTTTTTACGAATGTACACCGATAGTATCATAAATAAGGCGAGATAACCGAACAGAATCAGGATATTGCTCCACTCCGGATGCGAGCCCTGCACAATCTGCCAAGCACCGTTTCCATAGTTGTAGGAAGGCAACCAGACTCCGATCTTCTGCATCAGGCGCGGCAAAATCTCCAGCGGCATCCACATGCCGCCCGTTATAGCAAGGGCCATATAGACGGCGTTGCTGACACCACTAGCGGTATCCACCCGTTTCATCGAACCCACTAGCGTCCCCATCGCGAGGAACGGCAGGGAGCCGCTCAATAGCCACAATCCGCTGAGCAACCACTGCCCCGCAGATAGTGAGACCCCGTTAATGAGATAGCCTGCTGCAAAAATGCAGATGATCGAGAAGAGATGCATCATCGTCTGACCGAACATTTTGCCCAAAAAGTATATATATCCCGGCAGCGGAGTAATGCGGATAAAGGTCGTCCAGCCCTGTGAACGCTCCTGTACGAGACGAATACCTAGCGTCATAATCGCTGATCCCATTACACTGAAGGCTGCCATCGACATGAGATAATGTGCTGCCCAGGTCGGATCGCTATCGCCCGTGTTCACGACTCTAGTGAAAATAAAATAGAACATGATCGGCATAAGCAGCGACCAGAATACATAGTAGGGGTTGCGCACAATCCGCAGCATTTCCGCTTTGCATTGCATCGTTAGGCTTCTCATCGTTAGACCGCCCCCTCTTGGTTCATTGTTAGCTGTTCAAAGGCTTCATCCAGCCGCCCTTGGTCAATACGTACATCCTTCACCGGCAGACCCGCCGTAAAAATATCCCGTAACGCTTCATCCGTATCCTCAGTAGTCACGAAGATTCGCCCGTCCTTACTGTAGCAGTCGTCTATAGAACGCAGAGCCAGTAACTGTTGCCGAAGATCCAGTCCATCAGCCGGTTGCAAAAAGGACAGCGAGCGCTTCACGATTCTCGCCTTGATCTCATCCGGACTGCCGTCTGCCGCGAGGCTTCCCCGGTTGAAAAGCAGAATCCGGTCGGCGATATCCTCCGCTTCCGGAAGATAGTGTGTAGTGAACAGAATGGTCTTCCCCTGTTCTGCCAGTCCCCGGACCTTCTCCCAGAACCGTCGCCGGGCGGTAATATCCAGCCCGACTGTCGGCTCATCGAAGAAGAGCAGTTCTGGATCTCCAGCAAGTGCGAGCGCAAAGCCGAGACTGCGCTTCTGGCCACCCGATAACTTCTCCGCAAATCGATTTAGGTCGTCTGGAACCAGACCCGTCGCCTCCACTAACAGCTTCGGTTCCATGGGGTGCTGATAATAGCTGGAGATCAGACTGATGATCTCCTTGACCTTCAGACGGTCCATGACACTGACCTCTTGCAGCATGGAGCCCGTCTTCTCACGCACCGCTTTATCTTTGGGGTGCTGCCCAAAGATGGTAACGGAACCTTCAGTCGGCTCTAGCAGACCCAGCATCATCAGGATGGCTGTCGTCTTGCCTGCTCCATTTGGCCCCAGGATGGCGGTAATCGAACCTTTGTTTATTTTAAAGCTAATGTTGTCTACCGCCTTTTTCCCCTTGAACGCTTTGCTGACGCCATTCATTGCTATCACTGTTTCCATACCCTATTCCCTCCCGTAACCCGCTCAGTTCTGCTTCATGTACCTAATGATACGTTCTGGAAAGGAATGACATCAGTATGGAGTGTCACAGCTTTAAGCTGACAATTGTCACCTGTTGATCGAAATCAACTTTCATTATAGATGTACCAAAGTTCCCATTAAAAATCCCCCGATTGAAGCCTAAGCTCCCGGGGGATGTTCTCTGGATTTCTGATTGCTCTCTAGTTGCCTTTAATCTTCTACAAGAACTTTCTATTGGTTCGTTATAGCCTCGTGATAACTTCCCTATAGCTTCCTGGTATATGTGTACCTTAATCATCTCCGCAGGAAGCCTTTCGCCTGCAAAAAGTCTTTCAACTGCATACGAGCCGGCTCTGAGATTCGTTTCGCCATCATTTCAGACCAAGGCGTGTCATTCGCGCCGCCGGTCCGTTCACGCATGTATACCCGACTTTCTTCATCGTAAACTTTGACCTGCTCCAGAGTTGTCGCTGCATCATAGCCGTTGCGATGCAACACAGCCTGAAGCGGCAGACGCGGACGCAGCCCTGTCCTTGCTGCCGGATAACCGACACACATACCGAATACAGGGTAGACCAACTCTGGAAGACCCAACAGCTCCGACACCTCGGCAATCTTACTGCGGATACCGCCGATATAGACAATGCCCAGTCCCAGCGACTCTGCCGCTACAGCTGCATTTTGCGCGGCGAGGGCCACATCGACAGTGGCGACGATCAAGTTCTCTGTGGTGTCCTCATAGGAGGAGCCGCCTGCCAGATGCGGCGCGGATGCTTCCCGCAGACGATACAAATCCGCACACCAGACCAGAAAGACAGGAGCCTGCTCGATATAGGCTTGATTTCCGGCTAATTCGGCTAGCTGGCTTCTCAATCCAGGATCGGTCACTGAGATGACGCTGTACGCCTGAACATTGCTGGAGGTGGAGGCCATCTGGGCTGCACTGATGATAGCTGCAAGCTGCTCTTCGCTAACAAGGGTATCCTTATACTGTCGGACCGATGCATGCCGGTTCAACAGCTCCAGGGTTTCATTATTTGGGTTCATAACTTATCCGCCTCTCTTTTTCCGAAATTGGCTTCTCATGCAAGCCTGTCTCTATATTATTAGCATACATTCCCACACAAATAAAAATATACAGAGTAGGCAATCTACCACTTACCCGTGCGCTTAACCTCCTGGACAATTGCCTGAACGCCTTCGTCAATCTGTTCTAGCCGGGCACGTGAAATGCTAATCCGTATAAATTTCTCTCGCTCCTGATAGTCGGATAAATAGAACCCTCTGCCGGACACAACGCTGATCTTTCTCTCTTTCAGGCGTTTAAGCAGACGATCCAGGTTCAGCGTTCCCGGCAGCTTAAACTGCACGTAGACACCGGAACTTGCGGGAGATACCTCAATCAAGCCTTCTGTATTATGTCGTTCAAGGGCTGCATACAGAGCGTGCATTCTCTCCGCATACAGGTCTTTTATTTTGTGCTTGTGATGCTCATACATCCCATTCTTGATGTAGATCTCAAGTGCCGCCTGAGACAAAAGGGAAGTGTCCGTATATCCCTTATGTGCGCGGAAGGCCTCCAGCAGGGCTTCTGGCAACACTACCGCACCCAGTCTGAGGCCAGGGAAGATGATCTTGGAGAAGCTTTTTAAATAAACGACATGTGAAGTCTGATCATACGCATAGATCGGATCAAAACGCCTCTCTGCACCCAGGTCGGCCATATAGTCATCCTCAACGATATAGACATCGTATTTGGCGGCCAACCCGGCGATGGCTCTCCGTTCCTCTGCGCTGTAGGAGGTTCCGAGCGGATTTTGATATCTGGGCATGGTATAGAAAAATTTGATGTCCCCGCCCTTGAACCGCTCCTCCAGCTCCAGCAGATTAATTCCCGCCGCCGAACGAGCGATTCCGCTGACTGGCAGACCCTCCCCCTCCAAATAACGCAGATAGATGTCATAGCCCGGCTGTTCGACAAGAATTTGGGTCCCTCCACCTGGAAATGGCATCTTGGCCAGAATTTCGAGTGCCTGCTGGATACCCGAGGTGATAATGATCCGCTCGGCTTTGGCAAATACCTGATATTCAGCCAAATGAGATACCAGCGTATGACGCAGCGTCCCCCATCCCAAAACATCGCTGTAGGTGAACAGGTGATATTTGTAGATATCAATTGCTTTGTTGAGACAATGCTGGAAATCCAAATACGGGAACACATTCAGGTCGGGCGAAGCGGATGCAAAATCCAGGGTCTCATGCCCAGTGGAAGGCTCCAGGTCTTCAGGTTTCTCCACCATATAATATCCGCTCTGCGGAATGGAATATACCGTGTGTTTTCTTTCGAGCTCACCGTATGCCCTCAGAACAGTACTGACACTGCAGTCATAGAATTCTGCGGCACTTCGCACGGAGGGCAGCTTCTGCCCGGGGCTGTATTTGCCCTCCCGGATTAGGTGTTCCATATCAGCTAAAACAGAATGATACTTTTTCATAATGCCCCCCTGTACGGCCTGCGTCATACTCAAAATGTGAAATCCGAGATCTTATAAGTTCATGTTAACACCATTCTTCTCCATTTATTATAAACGAATCCCCAACTGTATCGGTACAGTCATGAAAAACTCACATTGTAGGCCCGCGTAAATTCTTTTAATTTTAAAGTAACAAACAGAGGCGGATACACGATCCTGCCTTGTTATAGAAAGGGAGATGCAACCATGCAGCAAAAAGGTCTTAAATCGGCATATATCTTAGCCGTACTCAATGCGGCTATTATCGGATTCTCATTCTTGTTCACCAAAGTAGCGCTCGGCCACGCGGGGCCGCTCGATACCCTGACCTTCCGCTTCGCCGCTTCGTTTCTGGTGATGTCGATCCCGGTTGCCTTCGGGTGGGTCAAAATCTCCTACCGCGGCAAACCCATTTTTAAAGCGCTACTGCTGGCATCCATGTACCCGCTCGGGTTCTTCACGCTTCAAGTGTTCGGACTCCAGCACGCCACCTCGGCCGAGGGAGGGATTCTCTACGCTTTTACACCGGTAGTGACGATGATTATCGCTTCGATCTTCTTGAAAGAAACGACGACGCTTTTGCAGAAGCTATGTATCTTCCTGTCCGTGTTCGGCGTGGTGTTCATCTTTGTGATGAAAGGAAGCAGTTTCAATCTGTCCAATATGACAGGAATTGTGCTACTGTTCCTGACCTGTGTGGCTTTTGCCGGATACAGCGTGTTGGCCCGTTCACTCACCAAGCATTTCAGTCCTGCTGAAATCAGCTACTTGATGATGGGGATTGGCTTCGCTACCTTCCTGATTATTTCCTTAACCAGTCATGTCAGCAACGGAACAATGGGCGAGTTCTTCAAACCACTGAGCAGCGGCACATTTGTCTTATCGGCACTTTATTTAGGCGTCATCGCTTCACTCGTCACTACACTAGCCTCTAACTATATCTTGTCCAAAATCGAAGCTTCCCTCATGAGCGTGTTCGCCAATCTCTCCACCATTGTATCGCTTGCAGCTGGGGCGATCTTCCTGGGCGAAGAAATCACGGTGTACCACTGGATTGGATCGGCTCTGATCATTGCAGGCGTAATTGGTACGAACCGTCTGGGACGGAAAAAAGCTGCCGCTACTCTTGCTAATGTACCATTATCTAAATCAGCAAAATTATGATTCTTACCCTAGCAGCGTATAATCGTCACTTCGATCCTGCCATATAAGCTGAACTTAAAAATCAGCAAAGTACTGCTCTATATATTCAAAAAGTCGCAGATGCCTAATAAGGCACCTACGACTTTTTTGTTAGTTCTGCCTAAAGAATTCACAGTTCCCCTGTCGACAGAAATCAGATCTATATTCCCTTTACAGCTTCACCCGCTGCAGCCGTAGTGCATTCAGCACAACGGATACAGAGCTGAATGCCATCGCTGCTCCCGCAAGCCATGGAGCCAGGAAGCCCAGGGCTGCGATTGGTATACCGATGGTATTGTAGGCCAGCGCCCAAAACAGATTCTGCTTGATATTCCGCATCGTCTTGCGGCTCATCTCAATCGCATCCGGAATGCTCTTCAGATCGCCGCGCATCAGCGTGATATCCGCGGCTTCCATCGCCACGTCCGTCCCGGTGCCGACCGCCATGCCTGTGTCGGCTGTCGCCAGCGCTGGCGCATCGTTGATGCCGTCGCCGACCATCGCCACCTTGGTTCCGCCCGCTTGCAGCTTGCGAACCTCCTCAGCCTTGCCCTCCGGCAAGACCTCGGCCAGCACCTTCGTGATCCCGGCCTGCTGCGCAATGGCCTCGGCAGTGATCTTGTTGTCACCTGTAATCATGACAACTTGGATACCCATCTTGTGCAGCGCGGCTACGGCTGCCCGCGAAGTCTCCTTAATCGTGTCGGCCACCGCGACGACCCCAACTACGGCCTTCTCGACAGCGACCAGCATCGCTGTCTTCCCTTCCTGCTCCAGCCCTGTCATAATCGCCGTCCAGGCCGCAATATCCAGACCTGCCTCTTCCATCATCCGGCGTGTACCAACCTTCACTGCTTTTGCATTCACCACAGCCGATATACCCCGGCCAGGTATATTATTGAATTGTC
Source organism: Paenibacillus sp. NPDC057934 (assembly GCF_042887565.1). Classification (NCBI taxonomy): domain Bacteria; kingdom Bacillati; phylum Bacillota; class Bacilli; order Caryophanales; family Paenibacillaceae; genus Paenibacillus; species Paenibacillus sp. NPDC057934. Next base: position 296,261 of record NZ_JBHVPB010000004.1, on the reverse strand, counting down.
CCGCTTCGGGCAGGGTCAGCCCTCTGTCCACAGCTCCGGCAACAATCGCCTCCGCAAGCGGATGCTCCGACAGCTTTTCCGCAGCGGCGGTCAATGCCAACAGCTCATTCTCGGCTGCTGCTTTGTCATCCCCCGCAGCACCCGCGGTAATAATAACATCCGTTAGCACAGGTTTGCCGTTGGTTACAGTCCCTGTCTTATCCAAAACAACGACCTGAATGCCTTGCGCGGCTTCCAGATGCTCGCCGCCCTTGAACAGAATGCCCAGTTCCGCTGCGCGGCCCGATCCCGCCATAATTGAAGTTGGCGTTGCCAGCCCCAAAGCACACGGACAGGCAATCACCAGCACGGCGATCGCTTTCTCCAGCGCTTCCGCGAACTGACCAGGGGCAACCCCGAAATACCAGATCAGGAAGGTTAATACAGCAATCCCGACCACAATTGGTACGAAGATACCTGAAATGACATCAGCAATCCGCTGGATGGGTGCTTTGGAGCCTTGTGCTTCTTCCACGACCCTGATAATCTGTGCAAGCGCAGTGTCCCGGCCTACCCGGCTGGCTTTCACTCGCAGCATCCCGTTCTTGTTAATCGTTGCGCCAATTACAGTATCCCCAGGTTTCTTTTCTACCGGGATACTCTCACCTGTCAACATGGATTCATCGACAGATGACAGTCCCTCCACAACCTCGCCATCCACTGGTACTTTCGTGCCTGGCTTGACCAATACGATATCGCCAGGAACTACCTCTTCCACAGGGATGCTGATCTCAGTCCCGTTCCGAATGACGAGCGCTGTCTTCGCCTGCAGACCCATAAGGCTCTTGATCGCATCCGAAGAGCGGCCCTTGGCCAACGCCTCGAACCACTTCCCGACCAGAATCAACGTGATTAGAACCGCACTCGTCTCATAGTACATTTCCACCGTATGTTCCATGCCCGACATGTTAAGCGAATCAATTGTCAGGTACAAGCTGTAGAAATAGGCAGCCGAAGTTCCAAGTGCCACCAGCACGTCCATGTTGGCACTGCCATTGCGCAGCGCCTTATAAGCACCAACGTAGAACTGCCAACCGATAATGAATTGTACCGGAGTAGCCAGTATCAGTTGGAACCACGGATTCATGAACAAATCAGGAGTAGGAATCCAGGTAGTGAAGGAAAAATGTCCAGCCATAGCCCATAAAAGCGGTAATGACAGGATTGCGGAGATGATCCACTTGTTCCGCTTATGCTTAATCTCTGCTCCACGCCGATCAACATTGTCTTTGTGATCCTGCTTGAGCGTAGCTTTATATCCGATACTGCTGACCTTCTCCATGATCTCACGGGTCCCGATATCGCCCGGAGTGTATTCAACATGCGCGGTTTCCAGCGCCAGATTCACATTCACGGAAGCAATCCCCGGCATCTTCCCGAGCACCTTCTCTATGCGTGCCGAACAAGCTGCACAGGTCATTCCCGAGATATCAAAATCCGCGGATTCTTTTACAGTATCATAGCCTAATGCACGTATCTTCTCTTCGATCTCAGGCAGCCCGGCCACCTTCGGATCAAACCCCACGGTAGCTTGCTCCAGCGCTAAATTAACATTGGCCCGGGAGACGCCCTCCATCTTGGACAACCCTTTCTCAATCCGGGTTGCGCAAGCCGAACAGGTCATCCCTGTAATTTGCAGAGTCGTCTGCTTCTCTTCCTGTGCCGCTGCGGTATTCCCCATATTCCCCACTCCTTTTATACCCCGAGGGGGTATAATTATCTTCAAAAGAAAAGGCTTTGGCGCCTCGGGAACCAAAAAGGTCCGCACCGCTCCAAGCCTTATTACTGTGCTTCAAGTTAAACTACATCATACCCTTGATCTTCGATAGCTTCCTTGATCGCGCTGAGGCTTACCTTGTTCTCATCGAATTCAACGGCTACTGTCTTTGCTGGCAAATCTACTTTCGCAGAAGCACCAAGACTCGATACAGCCTTCTCTACAGAATTCACACAGTGACCGCAAGACATTCCTTCAACATTAAGTACAGCATTTGACATGATAATTCCTCCTTAATTATTTCATTAATTTATTAACAGTCACCAGCAGCTCATCGATGACCTCATGCTCACCGGCTTCGATCCGTTCGATAATACAGCTCTTCATATGGCCTTCGAGCAGCAACCGTCCCACGCTGTTGAGTGCCGATTGAACTGCAGCCAGTTGATTAAGTACATCATCACAATAGGTGTCGCGGTCAATCATTCCTTTGATCCCACGAACCTGGCCTTCAATTCGGTTGAGCCGTGTGGTCAGTAGGTTCTTGAAATCCGCAGAGTGATGACTCTTACGCACGCCGGAATCGGACGTCCCGCATTCATCGTCGCAGGTATGCCCTGCCCGTTCTTTGTCATTAACAGACACATGCATCAACCTCCTTGACCCCACTATAATATACCCCCCATGGGTATGTCAAGATGGACCAGAGAAATTAATTCATTCCATCTTTCCGGTTAAATGATGTTGAAAATGAGTAAAATTAATTGTTTTTTGTTATAAAATAGCAGGAATTTAGCCCATGGAAGCGAATTCAATTAGAATTATACCCTTTTTTATCCAGAATCAACCTTTGCATCCCTGTACCTAGAAAATTTGGGGAATTCCCCTTAAACTAATGGAACATCATGACATTGCTCGAGAGGAGAGGGTCCACCTTGCCCAACCGTACATTAAACTTTTTCAGGCGAAATATAGGCCAGCTGTATGCACTGATCATATGCCTGGTTGGCTTTAGCCTCTTTGCCATCTATAATCAGGACGCCTTCCTGCATTATGCTGCTTCAGGCTGGGTCTGGATCTGCGTCATGTCGGCAGCCGCCGTAATCCTGACTGTGTTCACCTTCCAGCTTCCTCCACAGGGGAATGGTTTATCCCTGGACTCTTCGGTGTATCTGGCCTGCATCTTTCTTTTCGGCCCTTCATTCTCATTGACGGTACTGCTACTCTCTTCTCTGATCTCTTTCTTTCTGGAGCGGAATAAAGTTTGGTGGAAGCAGCTCAATAATTTTGCAATCTATTCCATCATGATCTGTACGTCTTCACTAACCTTTGCGGCGTTTGGCGGGAAGGAAGGCCCTCTGCTGAGCCATCACTTGTACGCCTATGCCGGGAGTATGGCTGTATATTTTATCTTAAACACACTATTAATTGGACTTTACTATTACGTGGTCTTCCACGAAAATCTGTATGAAACGCTCAAGGGGATGCTCAGAGATACCCTCCTAGCCTATCTTAGTACGCTGGTGCTTTCACTTGTGTTGACTATTCTGGTGTCCCATAACCAATTTGTTGGGTTGGCACTGTTCCTATGTCTAAGTGTGCTACTCTCCTATTCATTCAAGCAATTGTTCGCGATGTACCGCAGCATTGAGGAACGCGCCAACCGGGATCAGCGGACTGGATTGTTCAACCACAGTTATTTTGAGACAGCACTGGAAGAGGCTATGCGTAAGTCTAAAGCTGACGGTTATGCGCTTTCCTTGGCCATGATCGACATTGACGATTTCAAGAAATACAATGATCATTTCGGTCATTTGAAGGGAGATGGGCTGATCGTCTTCCTCGCAGAGCTGCTGAAAAAAGAGTCCAAGGGGACGGAAATTATCGTTTCCCGTTATGGCGGCGAGGAATTCACACTGCTCCTGCCCGCACATGATACAGTACAGGCCAAGCAGTTCATCGAACGACTGCGCAGGACGCTTAACCGATCCCCTTTCGAAGGTGTCGAGATTTTTCCGCAAGGTTGCCTCTCCTTCTCTGCAGGCATCGCTGGCTACAAGCCAGATGTGCACGAGAAGTCGGAGCTTGTGGAACATGCGGATCAGGCATTGTATTATGCCAAGAAGCAGGGAAAGAATCTGGTCCATGTTTATGGCAATCAGTCGCCTTTGGAACGCGAGATTGATTTCAGCCAGGATGTGCGGGACATCGAACAGCAGCTTAACCTGTTCATGTACAAGGATTTGGAGACCTTCAAGCATTCCAAGCGAGTGTTTCAATACGCCTTGGATATCAGCGGACTGCTCAATCTGGACAACCTCACCAAACGCCAGTTCACGCTGGGCGCGCTGATTCATGATATCGGAAAACTAGAAATTCCTTGGGGCATCCTTAACAAGAAGGATAAACTCGCGCCCGAAGAATGGGAAATGGTGAAGTGGCATGTCACCTGGGGCAAGAAGATGGCAATGACCAATGAGAAGTTCAAGGATCTGGCGCCCTACATCGAGCTGCATCATGAACGGTACGATGGACGAGGATATCCTTACGGATTCAAAGGCGAGGAAATTCCACGCCTGTGCCGGATGCTGACCATCATCGACTCTTTTGACGCTATGACTACCGAACGGGCCTACCAGCCTACAAAATCTATAGCAGAGGCCATTGTGGAACTACGCGCCTGCGCGGGAAGCCAGTTCGATCCGCAGTTAACTGAGTTCTTCATCAACTATATCGAATCCAGGGCTTTTCCATCAGAAGACACTGCTACGCAGATGTCATTGCAAGGCTCCTCCTTAACCCACTAAGCCCATATCCATATACTAGCATCTATAGAAAAGCACCGCTTTCGGTGCTTTTTTTCTTTGATTACATTCTCCAGGCGCTGTCCAGAATAATTGTAAAAAGAAATTTATATATTGCCACCCTATTCAAATTTGAATATAATATCCATGTTTCCTGTATTCTAAAGTCGATAATCTTATTAAAAAAAGGAGCCTGTACGCATGCATTCCAAAGAAAGTAATCTTAAACTAGTAGTTGTTGGCCTGCTGCTCGGTATATTGATGTCTGCAATGGACAATACCATAGTAGCTTCAGCGATGGGCACCATCGTTGCCGACTTGGGCGGGCTGGATAAAATCGTATGGGTCACCTCTGCCTACATGGTCATGGTTATGGCCGGTACCCCGATCTTCGGCAAGCTCTCCGATATGTATGGCCGCAAACGGTTTTTCATGTTCGGACTCATTGTCTTCCTAATAGGCTCGGCGCTGTGCGGAACAGCGACCACTATTACTCAGCTCAGCATTTACCGCGCGATTCAGGGAATCGGTGGCGGGGCACTGATGCCAATTGCTTTTACCATTGTTTTTGACATCTTCCCGCCAGAAAAAAGAGGCAAACTCACCGGACTGTTCGGGGCCGTCTTCGGTATCTCCAGTGTACTGGGTCCGTTGCTGGGCGCATATATCACCGATTATGTAGGCTGGCAGTGGGTATTCTACATCAACCTTCCGCTGGGTATTGTCGCCATCTTCCTGATTGCTACGTCATACAAAGAGTCTATTACCCACTCCAAGCAGCGTATTGACTGGGGCGGAGCTTTCACACTGGTGGCATCCATCATCTGCCTTATGTTCGCGCTGGAACTGGGCGGCAATCAATATGCGTGGGACTCCCCGATGATCCTGGGATTGTTCGCAGGCTTCGCAGTTCTCCTGATCTCATTCATTTTCATCGAACGTGTAGCTGCAGAGCCGGTCATCTCGTTCGCCATGTTTGGTAAACGATTGTTCGCGACAAGTAGCATCACCGCCTTCTTCTACGGTTCAGCCTTTATTGTAGCCACTATCTATATCCCGATCTTCGTCCAGGGCGTATTTGGCGGTTCGGCTACCAATTCCGGACTGATTCTGATGCCGATGATGATTGGTTCCGTTCTCGGCAGCCAAACTGGGGGTATGCTAGCGGCCAAAACCAGCTTCCGCAACATTATGATGCTATCGGCGGTCTGCTTCGTAGCCGGGGTGTTCACGCTGACCACCTTGTCCCCGGATACTTCCCGTCTGCTGCTCAATGTATTCATGGCCTTGACTGGCTTCGGCGTCGGCTTTTCTTTCTCGGTCCTAAGCATGGCTTCCATCCATAACTTCGGAATGCGCGAACGCGGTTCAGCCACTTCCACCAACACATTTATGCGTTCTCTAGGGATGACGCTTGGGATTACTATCTTCGGGATTATTCAGCGCAACAGCTTTACGAATAGCTTAACTGAAGCCTTCGGCGCTGGTGGCCAAACATCGGCGTTCGGTGATCCACGTGCTGCTTTGACTCCGGAAGCCAGAGCGAAGATTCCAGCGCCGGTTCTGGAAAAAATATCAGCTGCGCTATCCACTTCCATTGCGGATACCTTCCTGTGGGCCTTGGTGCCCGCTGTACTTGCTCTGGTCTTCGTACTGCTGATGCCAGGTGACCGCCTGCTGATTCCGGGTAAGTCAGCACAGACGTCCCCCTCCAAGAGGTAAGCCATGTCCATCAAACTTGCAGTTCTCGGCTTGCTTCTGGAACGGAATATGCACCCGTATGAGATCACTTTGGTAATGAAGGACCGCCGAATGGACCAGATTATGAAGCTGCAGATGGGATCGCTCTATTATGCTGTGGACAAGATGTCGAAAGATGGCCTGATTGAAGCGGTAGAAGTGATCAGCAGCAAGGACAGACCAGACAAGACGATTTACAGTATCACCGACAAGGGCAAGAATACATTCGAGCAGCTCATCCTGCAGCAGATCAAGAAGAATGAACCTGTCTTCCATCCGCTGTACATTCCACTCGCCCTCTCCCGCTATGTAGATCAGGGAAAGCTGGCAGAGCTGTTGAACGAACGCGTCCTGAAAGCAGAACATGATGTCAATCTGGCCTATCAGATTTATGAAGAGCATATCTCGCTCGTGCCCCGTTCTGTGCTGCATGTAATGTATGGCAGGTACGAGCATTGTCTTACCGAACTAAAGTGGCTTAAGCGTCTTTATGCAGATGTGCTGGCCAACAAACTAAGCGATACCGGAACACCACTGGATACAGAGGCCTGAGGGCCTCTGTTTTTTTGTTTGCACTAACCAATACCACACAGGTCTTTGACCGCAAAAGGGAGGGAACTTTCTCTATACCACTCGCGTTATTGCCCCTACTCTAATGGTCCAAACATAACGAACCGGTACACATTTAATGTGTACCGGTTATTATTGCGTAATTAGGCATGTAATATCGTTCTTTATTACGAATTTTATTAGAAAACAAGCGATATATAGAGTATTTATTAGAAAATAAGAACTTTTAGTTCTTTATAAAGCACAAATCAATGAAATCAGCGGTTTTCTTTTTCCTAGTGCCCGTGTATGATTTGGTTATCACATTGTTCTTAATAAAGAACGAATATAGCGAACCGGTATCCCGGTAAGACATGAGAGGAGGTATTCCTCTGTATCCTAGATCAGCTCGCCAACGAAAAAGAAAAACGAAGCATATCGGTCTGCGAATGCTGCAATCCGGCATGGCCATATCGGTTCTTTTCCTCTATACGTCCAATCAGATCGGCAGCACTTATGGTGAATTTAACACTTCGAAGCAGCAGAACACCACAATAGAGCTGTGCAAAGTATTCCCCGGCCAGATTGAGAAACTACTGCAGGAATTAGGCGGCCACATTAAACGGATTAATGAGCTCACAGCTTCGCTGAGCACCCACTCTGTCACGCTGGCTTCGGGAGGCTCCGCAGCGGTCGAAAGCTTGTCGCTGGAAGATCTTGATCATGCCGCGCAGGAAACATCACAGCAGATTGCGGCGGCTACCGATGAGATCGGTGTACTGGAGGGCCAGCTCAGCTTCAATGCAGGGGTATGGTTAGAGATTATGCAGGAAGTTGCAAGCACGGCCCGAATTCTGTCCCAGATCGGAGGGTATATGATCAACTTCGAACCCAACTGTCTGGAAATCCGCGATGCCCAATTCTTCGAGGAGTTCCAAAGTAGCCTTAGTCAAAGCAGCGTGCTATCCGAGTCTCTTGTGACTACCTTGAACGGAATTCTGAATTATCTCGTCTCGATTCATGAGATCGGTGGTTCACTTCCTCCGGAAAGTCCTGTTACAGCCCTGCTGGAACCAAATCTCCCAGCCTTCCTGACACAAGAACCCATCCTGACGTTCATGGCCAGAGCCTATGTTCCCCAAGCCGAAGTCTCCACGGAATTACGATCTGCCTATGAACAGATGAATATTGAGATGAACGAGGCCAAACGTTCGCTCACCAGTGAGATTGATAACCTGAAGGGTCAGCAGAACCAGATCTCCGAGGCAAAAGCCAAACTACTGGAGCAGGCCCGCAAGGAGGAAGAAGAACGGCAAGCACAGGAGAAGAAGCAGCAGGAAGAAGCTGCCGAGAAAGCCAAGGAAAAGGCAGGCAAGCCAGATAAGGATGCACCTAAGCCGGAAACGCCTCCGGCCGGGGAGCCCGATCCTGATGGCAAGAACAACGGGACGGACGAACCAGCGGCATCAGCTTCTCCAGCGCAGGCAGTGACTCCTGAGCCTGCCAAGCCTGTAGACTCCCTGGACGGAGAGCCTGTCCCTGTCACCACACCGGGGGAAACGCCAAGCGGACAGCCGTCTGCTGAGCCGTTACCTTCGGCAACAACTCTGCCTGTGACAAGTCCGATCCCTGCGGTAACTCCAGCACCCTCTGCTTCTCCAGAACCAGATTCCATTAAAGGCGGCGATTAAGAAATGCTTATCAAAAAAATCATTGGCAACACGATAACCACCCTGATGCTTATCGTGTTCCTGGTGGTAGTCGTAGCAGTTGTAGTCTCCAAAGCCTCCGGCGGCGAACCTGCCTTCTTCGGCTACCAAATCAAGACGGTCCTATCCGGCTCTATGGAACCGGGGATCCATACTGGCTCCATTATTGCGCTCAAACCCGGTGGTGATATGACCCGCTTCCAGAAAGGCGATGTCATTACCTTCATGAATCCAGAGAACATTCTGATTACCCACCGTATCGTGGATGCCAGCATGAATAGCGCAATCGGCGAGGCCAGCTACACAACCAAAGGCGATAACAATAACGCCGCCGACATGTCACCGGTCAGTTCGACCAACGTGATCGGAGAGTATACCGGCTTTACCGTTCCATATGTTGGTTATGCCATGAACTTCGCAGTCTCCAAGGCAGGTAGCGTGCTGCTAATGATCGTGCCAGGACTTCTGCTCCTGATGTACGCGCTGTACAGCACCTGGAAAGCCATCACCGCTCTAGAGAAGAAGAACAGTTCGCCTGCCGCTGCTGAGCCACTACCGGATACCTTACATTAATAGGATTGTAATCTCCCGTTTACGAAACGTGGAGCAACAATATACATGACGCAAAGTCAAAAACAAAAAAAGATTGAGAGAGGGATGAAATTAATGAATATTAAAAAAACACTGAGGCTGGGCGTTGTCTCAGCAGCGCTTGGATTGACTTTGGTCGGCGGAGGAACCTTCGCATATTTCAGCGATACCGCGCAAAGCTCCGCTTCTTTTCAAAACGGAACATTGAGCCTGGATTCTGATCCCTCTGTGATCGTGGACCTTACCAATCTCAAACCGGGTGATATCATCACCAGAGACTTCCAGCTGAAGAATAGTGGCTCACTTGATATTTCCCAAGTGCTGCTGAAGACGGCAGCTCAGGTTATAGATGTGAACAATGACAATGGAACTCATAATTTGAAAGATGACATTGTGGTCACCTTCTTGGTTAATAAAGACAAGATATCTTCTCCGGTCCTTGTTAAAAAATTGTCTGAGCTGGAAAGTCTGTCACCAGACCTTGTAAAAGCAGGCATCCTTGGTTCAGTTTTCGGGGAAAAATCAGGGATCAAGGCAGGAACTCTAGATAAGCTGTCCGTTCAGTTTGCCTTTGTCGACAACTTCCAGCCACAGAACTACTACCAGGGGGATAGCCTGAAATTGAATTGGACCTTCGAGGCCAAACAAGGCGCTGGCGAATACAAATAAGCCGTCTGATCTAAATTCAGTATCCATTTTGTCTACCATTTTATTAACCATATAAGAGGAGGAATTTAATCATGGGTATCAAAAAAACATTGGGTCTTGGTGTAGCCTCAGCAGCTTTGGGATTGTCTTTAATCGGGGGCGGCACCTTCGCTTACTTCAGCGATACAGCGGAAAGCACAGCAACTTTCGCTGCTGGCACGCTCGATCTGAATACTAATCCTACCCAAAATGTGAACCTGAGCAATCTGAAACCAGGTGACATCGCTGTCCGCAGCTTCACTCTACAGAACAACGGCACACTTGACATTAAGGAATTGAAGCTGGCTACAGCGTATAATGTTACGGATGCTAACACCAACAATGGCTCAGAGGATCTCGGTGCACACTTTAAAGTAAAACTCCTTGACAGCAGCTATACTAGTGGTCCGATTACTGGCCATGTCGTTGGCGAAGCAACACTCAAGGATTTGCAGAGCAATCCGGGCTACGATCTGGTAGCTAACGCCTTCCCAGGTGGCATCTCCGCAGCCCAATCCAAGACGCTCAAGTTAGCCTTTGAGTTTGTTGAGAACAATCAGGATCAAAACATCTTCCAAGGCGACAAACTGGACGTGACTTTGACCTTCAACGCCAAGCAAGGCGCTGGCGAATTTAAATAAACCTGTTCTTATAAAAAATACCGGCATCTCTTAGACCCTTAATCGGGCTGGGGCATGCCGGTTTTTGATCCAGTCCCCTCCCTCTTTCTCCTCTGAACAGCAATGTGTCTTTGTCCGTTTCAAGGAAATTTGTTATACTTATACAAAAAGTACGGAGGGGCGTTGTCATCGTGCCTGATAATATGGGAGGACGTATCCATGAACTCCGGGTCGAGAAGGGCTTATCCTTATCCGAGCTTGCGGACAAGGCGGATGTGGCCAAGTCGTACCTGAGTAATGTTGAAAGAAATATTCAGTCCAACCCCTCTATCCAATTCATTGAGAAAATTGCCGACGCGCTCCAAGTCTCTATTCACGTGTTGCTATATGGAGATCTCTCCGACACGGAAGATACGCCTCTGGATTCGGAATGGTTCCGGCTCGTGCAAGAGGCAATGAGCTCCGGCATCAGCAAGCGGGAGTTCAAGGAATTTCTGGATTATCAAAAATGGCGTCTTGAACAAAAGGATTAATGATTCCGGCCCTGAGCGCTTCAATGCCTTGGAGACCCATCATATAGAGAAGGGCACAGCATATGCTGTGCCCTTCTCTATATGTATCCTGTTATGATTCAAGCTGCTAAATTGCCTTTAAAGCCTTTTCATTAAAGAAACGGCGAATCTCCTCCGCCTTGATGCCCGCCTTCTTGGCACTCAGCAGCAAATATACCCATTCTAAATCCAGATCGACTGTCTGTAGTTCTCCGTTGCTCCCCTGGTTGGACTTATCCAAAAAATCTCCTCCTAAGATTTCTCGTCCCCAGGCAGTCCGGCCGTCTTAGTATTTCTACCTTAGACCCGAGACTTTGTGCCCCTGTCTTTCAACAGGTTTACCCTTTACTGGACCCTTTACATGAAAGGATCTGGCTAGAAATTATTATTAAAAACCTTACTGCAATAACATTATACAAGAAATAATCGGAAAAGTGTGTCGTTTTCTGGAAATTTCTAAGGAGACAAATGTAAAAAGTTTAGCTCGTTTGGACTAATACCTGTCCAATCTGAAACTATCTGTACGAAATGTAAAATTTTAAATTCATGAATAAATATACTAATCCATACGAACTATATAAAGTTATTAACCAAAATTCAAATCCTCTAAACAGCTTTTCCTGTCAATTCAAGGTCTATAGCATCATTTTACTAGTTCCGACCTCTTAGACTAATCTATTTATGGCGCTATGGCATCAATGACCGGGCTGAACCATACCGTTTTGCGATTGGATTGGACGAAAGTATGAATTGATTAAGGCCACCGAAAGTAGCACAATAGAAAGGAAATGAAAACGCAACCATCACAGCTCCGAACAAGGCCCATACCAGCGCCCCGCGTTTGGAGTTCATCCGTTAGGAGGATGTATTCATGGCAGCCAAAGAGCCCTACAATGAATCTGTTTGGAGCAAATATTACGGTCCCAATCTGGGCTACATTCAAGAGAAGTATGAGCAGTTTGTGAAAGACCCCTCCTCAATTGAAAATAATTACCGTGAACTTTTTACTGTTTATGGCCCGCCTCCCCTGGCGCCGGATGCCGAACCAGCTCCGCAGCCTATCGTCTCGGGAGATGCCGTTTGGCTTCGCAAGGCTGTTAAAGCCTCCAAGCTAATCGCTAACATTCGTATATATGGCCATTTGGCCGCCAATATTGACCCGCTGGAGCGGGATCACAACCCTATGATAAAATGGCTGAATCACGAAACGTATGAACTTACGCGTGAGGACCTCATGGCCCTCCCTGCTTCGCTGATTTGGGAGAATGTACCGGATAATATTCAAACCGCTTGGGACGCTGTTCACCGGATGCGCCAAGCCTATACACAAACTATCGCCTACGAATTTGGTCATGTGCATGATGAACAGGAACTTCGCTGGTTGAACAGCCAGGCAGAGTCCGTTAACTCACCTGCTCCACTAAATACCGCTGAACGCAAGGAATTGCTGAGCCGGTTGATTCAAGTGGAACAGTTCGAGACCTTCCTGCACAAGACTTTCGTGGGCCAAAAGCGTTTCAGCCTAGAGGGCAACGATGCCCTTGTACCGATGCTGGACGAAATCGTACGCGCGGCCGCGCATGAAGGTGCAGAGCATATCCTGATGGGTATGGCCCACCGCGGACGTTTGAATGTACTGGCTCATATCCTCGGCAAGCCTTATGACATCATTTTCTCCGAGTTCCATCATTCGCCGAACAAGGAGCTATTCCCTTCGGAAGGGTCCATGGGCATTAACTACGGCTGGACCGGAGACGTGAAGTACCATCTAGGTGCTGATCGCGCTGTACGCGAGGGCGAAACCGTCCGCACTAGGCTGACGCTGGCGAACAATCCGAGCCACTTGGAGTTTGTTAATCCTGTCGTAGAAGGATTCGCTCGTGCAGCTCAGGAGGAGCGAATCCTACCAGGCCTGCCGAAGCTCGACACGAACAAGGCGATAGCCGTGCTGATGCACGGAGATGCTGCCTTCCCGGGTGAAGGCATTGTGGCCGAGACGCTGAATATCGGCAAGCTGGACGGGTATACGAATGGCGGAACGATTCATATTATCGTCAACAACCGCATCGGCTTCACCACCGAAAGCGAGGACTCCCGGTCGACGCATTATGCCAGTGACTTGGCCAAAGGCTATGAAATCCCTATCGTACATGTCAATGCTGATGATCCGGAAGCCTGTGTAGCGGCTGTTCGTCTGGCCAGCGCTTATCGCAATAAGTACAAAAAGGATTTCGTCATTGATCTGATCGGCTACCGCCGCCACGGTCATAATGAGATGGATGATCCGGAAACAACCCAGCCGATCGTCTACGGCAAGGTCCGCAATCACCCGACAGTTCACAGAATCTATGCCGAACGCCTCCGTCAGGAGAAAGTCGTCACAGATGAAGATGTGAAGCAAATGAATGCCGATGCAGAGAGCATCTTGCAGCAGGCTTATGATAATATGAAAGAAGGCAAACATAAGAGCGCGGACAGTAAGACTTCCGTACCCGTGAAAACGGAGGACAGCCCTAGCAAATCGACTGCTGTCTCCCTGGGTGCGCTCCAACAAATCAACCGTGAGCTACTTAGTGTTCCTGATGGCTTCACCGTCTATCCGAAGCTGCAACGCATTCTGCAGCGCCGCAAAGACGCACTGAATGACGGCGAGAAAGTGGATTGGGCACTGGCAGAAAGCCTGGCCTTCGCTACCATTATCAGAGACGGGACACCGATCCGTTTGAGCGGCCAGGATGCACAGCGAGGTACTTTCGCGCATCGTCACCTTGTCCTGCATGACAGCGAGACCGGAGAACTGTTCTCTCCGCTACATCAAATAAGCGATGCTAAAGCTTCCTTCGGTGTGTACAACAGTCCATTGTCGGAAGCCTCAGTGCTTGGCTTCGAGTACGGGTACAATGTATTTGCGCCTGAGACGTTTGTGATCTGGGAAGCCCAATACGGCGACTTCGCCAATGCTGGTCAGGTTATCATCGACCAGTTCATCTCGGCTGGCCGGGCGAAATGGACGCAGCGCAGCAATCTTGTCATGCTACTGCCGCACGGCTACGAAGGCCAGGGACCGGAGCATTCCAGCGGCAGACTGGAACGCTACCTGCAACTGTCTGCGGAAGAGAACTGGACCGTGGCGAATCTGACTTCAGCATCCCAGTATTTCCACCTGCTACGCCGCCAGGCTTCTCTGTGCGGCAAGGCGGAAGCCCGGCCGCTCGTCATCATGGCGCCGAAGAGCCTGATCCGCAACCCGCGCAGCACTTCTGCCGGAACCGAACTGGCTTCAGGTCAGTTCCACACCGTACTGCCTGAGCCATTGCTCGGCCAGAACCCATCTGAAGTGAAACGTCTCGTGGTTTGCAGCGGCAAGGTCGCCATTGACCTGCAAGCCGAACTGGAAGCTGCGACTGCGAAGGGCAAGGAATGGTCCTGGCTGCACATCCTGCGGCTGGAGCAGCTCTACCCGTTCCCAGAGCAGGAACTGGCCGCTCACCTGAGTACCTTCCGCTCTCTGGAAGAAATCGTCTGGGTGCAGGAAGAACCGAAGAATATGGGTTCCTGGAGCTTCACTGAGCCGCGTCTGCGTGCCATCGCTCCCGAGAATACCAAGATCAAGTATATTGGCCGTCCGGAGCGTTCCAGCCCGGCAAGCGGCTACGCAGATGTTCACACCTACGAGCAACGTAGAATTGTTACGGAAGCCCTAAAATTGAATTCGCAAGTACAAACGGCTGTACCGTCCTCCTAAGAGGATGGTGTCACTATAGCGTAAACTATAAAGTTTGGGGAGGTAGCGGCCTGTGTCTGAAATTAAAGTACCCGATCTAGGCGAATCCATTTCCGAAGGAACGATCTACAAGTGGCTGGTTAAAGAGGGCGATACCGTTGGTCAGGGTGATGTCCTGGCAGAACTGGAGACAGACAAAGTCAATCTTGAGATTAGTGCAGAGGAGGATGGTGTCATCTCCTCCATCCTGCGGCAAGCCGGCGAGAACGTAGCCGTTGGCGAAGCTATCGGCATCATCGGCGCGGCAGCAGCCGGCACGCCGAAAGCGGCCGAGGGCAGCAAGCCCGTGGCCGCACCGGAAGCGGCAGCGGAAGCTCCCGCACCCGCTGCAAGTGCCGCGCCCGTAGCTGTGGGCGCGGGCGACAGCTCCGCGGCCCTGGCTACGCCGGGGGCGCGCAAGCTGGCACGGGAGCGCGGCATCGCCCTCGGCGAGGTTAGCGCCCGTGACCCGATCGGCCGGATTGGTCAGGCCGATGTGAAGGACCATGGCGCAGCGAGTGCTGCTGCGCCAGCCGCTCCGGCGCCGCAAGGCAAGCCGGAGGCGGCAAAGCCGCTTGCGGCGCTGGGCAAAGCGTCGCACCCGGAGGACGGCAAAGCGACGGAGCGCAAGCGCATGTCGCGCAGACGGCTGACGATTGCCAGCCGCCTGGTGGAAGCGCAGCAGACAGCGGCGATGCTGACCACCTTCAACGAAGTGGATATGACGGCGATTCTGGATATCCGCAAGCGGCGCAAGGATAACTTCAAAGAGAAGCACGATGTCGGACTCGGCTTCATGTCCTTCTTCACCAAGGCCGTCATCGGCGCCTTGAAGGCCTATCCGATGCTCAACGCTGAGATCGACGGCGAGGATCTGTTGCTGAAGAAATACTATGATATCGGCATTGCCGTAGCTGCCAAGGAAGGCCTGGTCGTACCGGTCGTCCGCGATGCGGACCGGCTGAGCTTCCCGCAGATCGAGCGGGAAATTGGTGCGCTGGCCGCTAAAGCACGGGCTAACACGCTGAGCCTCACAGAGCTGCAAGGCGGCACATTCACAATTACTAACGGCGGAGTGTTCGGCTCACTGCTGTCGACGCCGATCCTCAATACACCGCAGGTCGGTATCCTCGGTATGCACAAGATCCAACTGCGCCCGATTGCTCTGGACGAAGAAACTACCGTCAACCGGCCGATGATGTATATCGCACTTTCTTATGACCACCGGATCGTCGACGGTTCCGAAGCCGTAAGCTTCCTGGTTAAAGTCAAGGAACTGCTGGAAGATCCGGAAGCGCTGCTGTTAGAGGGCTAAGTGCCATCATCCAACCTTGCGATGGGGTACCACCTATCAATTAAAAAGGAGATTTCCAGAGCAATGCTCCGGGAATCTCCTTTTTTGCCGCCATTTTTAAAGCTCTTGCTTAGTTCTGTACCTTAACCTTCCCAATGAAGGAAATTAACAACGACCGAAAGTCCAAACATTCAACGTGGCGACAACCAACCCTTAAGTAAGAATCTTTATCTCCAAAATGTAATCTTGTCAGAACTTAACCGCACGGTTTCATAACCTGCTTCCTTGGCTTTGCCTATGGAGATAATCATTACTGGAGCATAACGTTCTTCGTCTAAATCAAATGCTTTAGCTACCTGATCAACTTCAAAGCCTGCCATTGGATTCGTATCATACCCATGTGCACGTGCTACTAACATTAACTGCATGGCGAAAAGGCTGCTATCCATTTTTGCAACTTCAATTTTCACTTCTTTGGCTAGAGTTGGATACATCGACAGGATGGTTTTGACCTGGCTATCTCGTACATCAGCTGGCATTTTCCCTTGTTCCACAGCGGTGTTGTAAATTTCTTCGACATTTAAATAGCTATCAGTATCACCAAAAATTAATAGCATGGCTGATGAAGTATCGTTTTGTAACGTATTGAAGCGCACAAGAGGTCTTAGTTTTTCTTTTCCTTCGGGAGTGTCCACCACAACTACACGCCAAGGCTGCATATTTGCAGAGGACGGAGCCAAACTGGCTTCCGAAATTATTTCACTTAGCTCTTCTTTCGATATTTTAAAGTTCTCGTCATAATTACGAACAGAACGTCGGTCCTTGACTATACTGGCGAAATCATTATTTAGAGTATTATTAAACATAGACTCTCTCTCCTCTTGATAACGTTAGTTTTTTGACATTGTGTATGTCGTTCGTTATCATATTCGCATTATGAACTATAAACCTAAGTTTATAGCAACAAATAAAAGAGGTCATATATATGAAAATAAATGATGTTTCAAAATTAACGGATCTGCCCATATCAACATTGAGATTTTATGAACGTAAAAACCTAATTCCGGACATATTTCTGCAAAGAGATGCCAATAATTATCGTATTTATTCGGAGGAGATTGTTGAATTTCTGGAAGATGTGAAGGCACTTTTATCCGTGGGTTTTTCTATAGAGGAATTAAGTTTGCTAATCAGTCAAGAACTTAATTTGTCATATGAGGTAAAGAAACAAGTTGTTGAACAAAAAATCAAGGAAATTGAAGATGTCCAGAAGCGTTTGAAAAAGTCGAAAAAATTCTTACATGCCGTCTTGGAAGGAAAAGCAAATTTTCAAACAAAGTGTTAGAAATAAGCTGCCGGGCATACTGGACATAACTAATATAATAATAGCTTATTTTCTTAGTTATTTATTCAACTACCATTCCGCTTAGCTTTAGTGAAGAGAAGCCTGCGGGGCTCCATAACCATAGGGGGTATGAGAAGATCAATGGGGGCTAACCCACTACCTGACAGTGCTTTCTCTCAAGCTTGTGTAACAGCTTGTCTATCGCCAGCAGAACCAGCCGCACGAATACATAAATAAGAGCATTTTTGTACCTTAAATCGGCGGTAACGAAGCGGGAACATTCATTAGGGGCATTTTTGTATGTTAATTCTTCGGGTATATCACCTTTTTAGGGATTTGTAAGAAAATAAGGTACAAAAATGCTCTTTTTACCTTTTTTACGCTAAAATTAT
The DNA here is from genome assembly GCF_042887565.1 of Paenibacillus sp. NPDC057934. NCBI lineage: Bacteria > Bacillati > Bacillota > Bacilli > Caryophanales > Paenibacillaceae > Paenibacillus > Paenibacillus sp. NPDC057934. The sequence goes on along the minus strand of NZ_JBHVPB010000004.1, from coordinate 278,460 downwards.
AAATATAAGGTACAAAAATGCCGTTATTTAAACACTGAGTCGGCTTTGGAAAAAGAAACGTTACACGGAGAAAAACGGCGGCAAGGTAACTGCAGCAGCATAGGCGATTAAGTGAAAGGGTGATTAAGTGAACGCTTGGATCTTCTGATTCACTGAATCTGTGTGCCAGTCCCATATTGTGCGCGTCACTTCAGTTCCCAGTTCAGCCCTCGGTAAATACTCGGTAAGCTCTCGATAAGCCCTAAATTTAGTTACTGGTTTAATCACGAATAGGTTGCGATTTTCCGGTAACTTTTTACTGTACAGTAAGCTTTAAAGCCATTGTTAATATTTCTTTAAAGCAAAAATAGAGAAGATTAGCCACATAATGAACTAACCTTCCTCTATTTAGGTGTTACCTTTTGTTACTCTGTCTCTGTAATTAGGCCAACATCACAATCTGTATATGGTTAAGCTGTCCCCCCGTAAGGTTTCAGACTCAATCCCTTCTCTGTCTTCTCTTTCTGCACCGGCGGCTTCAGGGAAATTGCGATGATCGAAGCCAGCAGACACAAGAGACCAATCACGATAAAGGTAGGTTTGAACCCGCCAAGCAAAGCAGCAATAAATGATCCAGATAAAGCTCCGATACCAAAGCCTTGATACACGATGCCGTAGTTCTTGCTGTGATTCTTCAGGCCGAAGAAGTCACTGACAATGGCCGGGAACACCGTAATGTTGCCGCCGAAGCAGAAGGCAATTGCTGCCACACAGGCGAAGAACAGGCCAAAGCTCAGGTGAGCCAAGCTAAGCGTCAGCATCGCCGCAGCGGTTACTACGAGTGATGCGCCAACCAGCTTCAAGCGGCTCATTTTATCAGACAATGCTCCAAGGATCAGGCGTCCGCTAGTATTGAAAATCGCGATCATTGCCACCGCATTGGCTGCTGTCTGCACATCAAGTCCAGCCAGCTTCACGCCGATATCCTTGACGATGCCGATCAGATAAAGGCCGCTCATACAAGCGGTGAAGAAAATAATGAACAGCAGATACGCTTCTTTGGTGCGAAGCATTTCCTTGACAGTATAGTCCTTGGCACCAGCCGGAACACCCGAAGTGGCGGTAGAAGATACGCCTGTCCGCATTCCTGCAGGGACCACACTCGCTGAAGATTGTCCAACAGCTGGCACAGCGGCTGGCGCGGCAGCTTCTCTGATCAGCAGCGAGCCAATAACAACCATAACCATCACAATCATTCCCCAGTAAAGGAATGTGTTAGATACACCGACCGATTCGATCAGACTGCCATTTATATATTTGAACACCAGACTTCCTGTCCCGTAAGCACCAACAGATACGCCGGAAATTAAACCTTTATTTTTTGGAAACCATTTGATCAAGTTAGATAAAGAAGTAATATAAGCCGTTCCGTCCGCATAGCCGACAATCAATCCTGCCAGCAAATAGAACATCGGGAGAGAACTTGCCTGTGAACTGAGCATTAGCCCCAGTCCTAACACGATCCCTGCGGTCCCAGTCAGTCTGCGGAGACCGAACCTGTCCTGCAGCTTGCCCGCGAACAGCGTGGCGAAAGCCAGCGCGAAGCTGGTAATGGAAAAAGTTATTGCGACGGAGCTAAGCTCCCATCCGAATTTGGATACCAGTTGTGCATTGAACAAGCTCCAGGTATAGATCGTACCCAAACCCATTTGCATAATGACGGTACCTAGTACAATAAGCCATCGTTTGGCACTTTTGTTATCCGTAGTTGTAGTCATGGCCGTTTCCTTCTTTCTCTCGTTGGTCGCTGCAAGAGCCTCTATTGCCTCTTCATTGTAGCGAAAGTAACACCGCTTGAGAGAAATACGGAATGAGATGACTGAAATGGGGAATGAAATGCGCTTACAACCGCATGATCTGCCTGAATTCCTTGACCCGACTACGACTAACCGGCACTTCAAAGTCCAGATCACGCAGGCGCAGCAGATACGTATTGTTAAACCAAGGAATGATTTCCTTGATCTTCGACAGGTTGACTAAGTAGGAACGGTGACAACGAAAAAATCGGTCCTGCGGCAGCCGGGCATGAAAATCACTGATACTGAGCGCCATACTGTATTCTTCACTTTTGGTCATCACACTGGTGGTCTTCTCCTGTGCGGAAGCGTAATAAATGTCATCTGCATCCACCACGATGATTTTCTCGTTTTTCCATAGGTTTACCTTATCACTGAGTGGATTACGTTCACCTTCTTCGTCCTGCCGACCACGGGCGGCATAGGCTGTCTCCAGCTTGTGCAGCATGGCTTTGATCCGCACCTCGCTGTACGGCTTCAGAATGTAATCGAACGCTTCTATCTCAAACGCCTCGGCGGCATGCTCTTTGTACGCAGTGATGAACACAATATAAGGTTTCACCGAGAACTTGCTAATATTCTGCGCGAGCAGCACCCCATCGATGGAAGGAATGTTGATATCCAGAAAAAGCACATCTGCCTCCTGGTTATGCAAATATTTCAATGCATCCAGTCCGTCCTCAAATTCGGCGGTAATTTCGATTCCGCTATGCGCCTCGATCAGGAAGGCCAACTCTTGTCTCGCCAGTTCTTCATCCTCTACAATTATCGCTCTCATCGGTTCTCCTTTTTGACATCAAAATAAATGTCCGTTCCTTTGTTAAGTCGGTGGATCGTCAGTCCGTGCCCATAAATCAGCTTCACCCGCTGGTGTACATTGTATAGTCCAATCTTGTTCTCCGGCATATCGCCACTGTAGACCTTCGCGATCGTCTCTTCAGCAATTCCGACTCCGGTATCGCGGATACCGACCCGTACCGTATCGCCCTGATCTTTTAGCGAAATGGTCACGGTACCCTTCCCTTTTTCTTTCAAAATCCCGTGTACAATGGCATTCTCCACAAGCGGCTGAATAATGAGACTTGGAATGCGCACCTCCACCTCATCGTCGATATCATAGAGCACTGTTAGGCGGCTGCCGAAGCGCGCTTTTTCAATCTCCACATATTGCTGGACCTGCTGCAACTCCTTGTTAATATCAATGAATTCATCTGTCAGTTCCAGATTATACCGCATATACCCGGACAGATTCACGATCAGCTCCCGTGCTTTATCCGGATTGATTCGAATCGAGGAGATGATCGCATTCAGTGCATTGAATAGAAAATGAGGGTTGATGCTTGTCTGTAACGCCTTCAGCTCTGCCTTGTTCGCCATCTCCTTGATGCCTTCCACACGTGATACTTCCATCAGCGTAGAAATCATCTGCGACAGTCCCACGGCCATAGCCTGCAGGGAATACGTAATCTTATGAGCTTTAGTGTAGTAGATCTTGAGTGCCCCCGTCACCTCACCCTTCTCCTTAAGCGGGATAATAATCAGCGATTTGATCAGCGGGTTCGTATGATCGGTATCATTGTTCCGGATCGTGATCTCGCCGCTGGACAGCGTCTGCTTGGTCTCGTCGCTAATAATCTCGCTGGTCTCGGCATAATACTCTTCCCCTATACCGACATATGCGCGAATCAATCTGGTATCAGTAATAGCTACAGCGTCAGCTCCGATATCCTCCTTAATAATCTGGCAAATGGTATGGAGGGATTCGTGATTGATGTTGCGAAAATACGGTAGTGTTTTGTTAGCGATATCGAGTGCGAGCTTGGATTGCTTGGCGGCTATCCGTTCCTTTTCCCCTTCCACACTCTGGATCAGCATAACGATCAAGCCCACACTTACTTGGCCAACAATCATCGGAAAAGCGATCTTGGACACGATGTCCACACCAAGTGAGGTTGGCTGCGCCATCACTAGAATGAGCACCATTGTCAGCGCCTCACAGGCCATCCCGGCGAGAATGCCGGCGATCCAGCGCCGTTCAACAGAGCTACGACGATAAATGATACCGGACACTACCCCCGCGATCACACTCGTGATGAGACAAGGAACCGAGGTTACCCCACCAATGTCGATTAGAAAGCGGTGCACACCCGAGATGAGCCCGGTAATCAGCCCTACCCAAGGGCCAAACAGAATCCCTCCGGCCATAATGGCAATGATCCGCACATTCACAAGCGAGCCTTCCACGTTAATGCCGCTGTACGTACCGAAGATGGCGAACAGGCTGAATACCACCGTTACAATCGCCAGTTCCTGTGGAGCGTAAGCACCTTTTTGAAAAATCTCTTTAAACCGCGGCAGACGGGTCAGTACGAACAAACACATCAGCAGTAGCGCGGCTCTTTCGAATAATTGCATCAGAATAGTAAACGTGTGCTGCATAGTCACGGCCCCCAAGGATAATATATCGGTCATTATAGTTATAGTTCTCGCCACTGTCCAATTGCAGCCCGAATCTGTACATCCTTCGGTACTCTATAAAGGTCCAGGCAAACTATAGGCAGTAAGCAATGGAACTGGGAACTGATCATCCTTTTTTCCACTGGCAACATCCTCGTTCAGATTTATAATGAATACATAGCGGTAACGCTGACGGGCCATTAGAGCAGTTAACTGGGGGAAACTTGCTGGAAGCTTACAATAACGGAGGCGATAACTATGAAAATACACAATGAGGAAGATATCCTGCGACTTGTCCAAAACGACCCGTGGATGATGGGGGTACTGGAAAAATCCAGCCTACTCCATTTACCGGATTGGTGGGCTTGCGCAGGGTTTGTACGATCTAAAATTTGGGACACGCTCCATGGATTTGCGGAAAGAACACCTTTGCCGGATGTTGATATTGTCTATTTTGACCCTTCTAATCTTGATGAAGCTGAGGAGAAACGATTGGAGGAGCAACTAAGAAGCATAGACCCTACAATCCCATGGTCGGTTAAAAATGAAGCGCGAATGCATCTGATCAATAGTATGCCCCCTTTCTCATCTTCCACGGACGCGATCTCGAACTTTACAGAGACTGCAACTGCGCTTGGGCTTAGCTTAGACGAAGAGGGGCAAGTCATCCTGACCGCTCCACACGGGATCGAGGATGCGGTGAATATGGTGTTACGACCGACGCCACATTTTGCAGCAGACAAGGAACGTCACCCAATCTTTGAAGAGCGGATCGCGCGTAAAAACTGGCAGCAGACCTGGAGTCAGCTCCGACTAAACACTCCAAGTGCTGTTAGTGATTTTCCTACCCTTGAATAGATAGCCCATTTCACTTAGGTCAAGTGTCAATACTAATGTATAGGCATATTATGCAGTATTAAAAAACGAAAGGAGTACATCCATGAGACAAGAAAACCATGGATCTCAAGGATTTCAGCCAAGAGATCCCCAAACACAATATTATGGCCATGAACATACACAGCACCCCCATCCTCACCCCTATCCCTCGCCCCATCCTTATTTTCATATTTACAGTTCCCCTGAGGGTATTCACCACATTCACCACCACCATCATCATCATCACCACCATTACACCACGCGAGAGCAAGATACTCATCAATAACGATATTCAAAAAGGGACCGGCAATGAGCAGAATATATGCTCAGAAGCCGATCCCTTTATTTTATATTCCCGCCCGTTCAACCATGCCGCGAGCAATCCATACCCCGGCAGCTCCAGCCTGTGCCAGACCGCGGGTAATACCCGCGCCGTCTCCACCGCAATAAAGTCCAGATATTTCCGTCTCCATCGCTTCCGTAAGCTTAGGACGCGCAGAGTAGAATTTTGCTTCCACACCGTAGAAGAGTGTGTGCTCGGAAGCAATTCCCGGCGTGACCTTCTCCAGCGCCTCTACCATTTCGATTAGGCTCTTCATGGTGTTGTACGGCAGCACCAGTCCCAAATCACCCGGCACCGCTTCCTTCAGCGTCGGTTCCAGGAATCCTTCGCTGATCCGTGTTTCCGTAGAGCGCCGTCCACGCAGGATGTCACCATACTTCTGTACGATAACGCCACCACTGGAAAGATCATTGGCTCTTTTGCAGATTTCGCGGGCATATTCGTTCGGCTTGTCGAACGGGTCTGTGAACTTATGCGACACCAGCAGGGCAAAATTCGTATTCTTGGAGCCAAGTGCCGGATCTTTATAGGAGTGTCCATTCGCTGCCATCACCCCGCTGTGATTCTCCACCACCACATGACCGGACGGGTTACTGCAGAAGGTACGGACACGCGTACCCACAGAAGTATTGAAAATGAACTTCCCTTCATAGAGATGCTCGTTAATCTCTTGCATCACGACATCCGATGTTTCCACCCGAACGCCGACGTCCACCTGATTGTTGTACATCTTCAGACGGCGCTTCTTCAGCACCTCAGTCAACCATGCTGAGCCATCACGGCCCGGCGCAACCATGACTAGATTAGCCTCGTAGCTCTCGCCGTTCTTCATGGAAATGCCAGTCACCCGGTGGGTTCCATCCTCTTTGACCGTAATCAGGTCCTGTACTTCTGCTTTAAACACCATATCGACACGTGTTTTCAGATATTCATATATAGATTTTAGAATTTCAAGGTTTTGTTCTGTTCCCAAATGACGCACCTGAGCCCGCAACAGCTTCAATCCGGCCGCATAGCCACGCTGCTCGATATCTCGGATACTGTCCGTCGTAGGATCGGTAATTAGATCAGTGGCCCCATGCTCCAGGTTAATCCCGTCCACATAGTTGATTAACTCGAGCACCTTGGAAGGCGCTAGATAATCCGTCATCCACCCGCCGAACTCGGTTGTGATATTAAACTTGCCATCACTGTAAGCGCCCGCGCCCCCAAAACCAGCGGTAATCGAGCAAGCTGGCAAACAACCTGCAAACTCCTTACGACCAGAGGCTGGCGGACAGAGCTTGATTTTCTCCTCCAGAATCGGACAACTGCGGCGATAAATATCATGACCTTTATCCACCAGCAGCACCTTCCAATGCGGGGCCTTGCGCGTCAGCTCATAGCAAGCGAATATCCCGGCCGGACCGGCACCAACGACAATTACATCATATTTACTCATTTGTTCCTCCCAAGAAGATAAGGCTTCTCCGTCCTTGATGCGGACGTTACACGTTCTCACAATATGATTATTCTGTGTGTTTTTTTGGCAAAATTACAGCGGGAACCGGGCATCTGTACAGTCCAACCTTTGCTTGCCAGAACGATCAGCAGCAACAACAAAAATCCCGCCTACTTCATAGGTATGCCAAAGCATCCTATTCGTAGCCAGGAATTTACGGTTCCCTGTAGAGACCCCCAAACCCTATCTTCGGGGATATACGAACATCCAATACGAATTTTATATAAAACATACGAATGTGTCAAGTTTAATTATCAATTATAGTTCGCTTATAATTAAATATAGATCAAAATTATCCTATAAAAATTTATTTTAAACACCAAAACCCGAACATTGATCCTATGGCAAGCTCCAGAAGGAAACGATAGATTCTTGTCGAATATATAAGTATATTGCCACTTGAAAAGAGGAACATCTTATGCAGTCCCTACTACAAAATCCTCGCGAAAAATATTGGAATCGCATGCTGCTGAATGCTTTCTGGGTTACTCTCCTGGTCTATTTCGCCAGTCAGTTGCTCGTTTTGATGGTCATGGGCAATGGCAGGCTGCTGATTTCGGAGAGGGAATATATTCATATCCGTATGGTACTTCCCGATTCCATGATCCTGGTGCTGCTTCTGCTGCTTGAAGGGATATATCGCTGGAAACCCACCTTTTCGGAGATCTCGATTATTGCGGCCAGTCATGTGTACGCCATGATAATCATTCTACATATCTCATCGGAAGTAACCGTGGAGCCGTTCATTCTGCTGATACCACTACTTGTATCCATGATCTATCTGAAGAGTTGCTATCTGATCGGATCTTCCGTGATTTGTCTGATCTATTTAGCCGTATTATTCGGATCGGGTGCGAATTATAACTACATAGAGTACACCGAGAATATTATCATCATTACCATATTTGCGGGCACCTCACTGGCCGGGTTCGCAATCATCGGACGTGGGCGGGACTTGATTCAATCACTGGAAAATTCAGAGAAGTCAGAGCAGGATCTGCGAATACAGAATATCATCATGGACCGCTTGTCCAAGATTGATCCTTTGACAGATTTGTACAATCATAAGACCTTCCACGAATATCTGGGCTGGCTGATTGAGCATCAGCAGAGTAACCCATTCCCGATGCAACTGGCGGTTTTGGATATCGACAACTTCAAACAGGTCAATGACAGATTCGGGCATTGGGTCGGAGATATCGTGCTGAAGCATGTGGCAGCCGTTGTCCTCAAGCACATCTGTACCGATGATTTTGCCGCACGTTACGGTGGAGAGGAATTTGTTGTGATCTTGAATGCCAAGCCTTTCGAAAGCTCACGCGAAATTATGGAAAAGATCCGTGCGGAAATTGCCGCTCACCCCATCGAGGTGATGGGGGGGCAGGTTATCACCGTGAGCATAGGCATGCATGATTTTGCTGGTGCCGACTCCAAGAGCTATGTGTTCCAGAAAGCCGATGATGCATTGTACCAGGCGAAGAAATCAGGGAAAAATCGGATTATAACTCTCTGAACCCTCACAAAAAGAACGAGCCCTCCAACCAGGAGTAGCTCGTTCTTTTTGGTTTTATACTGCATACACGCCTTATCAAGGGGCTTTCCTGTCTATTTCTCAGAAGTAACGCTCGACCTCCAGCAGCTTGCCTACACCGCGTCCGGGAACCGGGCGACTGATGAGATAGCCCTGCACCTTATCACAACCAGACTCCTTAAGGAATGCCAGCTGCCCGTCCTCCTCTATACCCTCTGCAACCACTTCCAGCCCCATCTTATGACCCAACTGAACAATAATCTGAACAAAGGACTGGCTGTAGGTACTATCTGATAGAGAGTCTATAAAAGCCTTGTCTATTTTGAGTGTCGAAATCGGCAACTGCTGCAAATAGCTCAGCGAGGAATAGCCTGTACCGAAGTCATCGAGCGCGATGAGAATCCCGCATGATTTCAGATACTCCAGCTTGGTAACCATACTTTCGAAGGATTCCATAAAGATAGACTCGGTGATCTCCAGCTCCAGACATTCCGGCTGTAATCCGGTCTCCTGTAGCGTATTCAGCACCACATCAACGAAATCATCTTGCAGCATTTGAATCACAGAGATATTCACCGATATCTTGTAGGGAATGCCTACCCGATCATGCACATCCTTCATGAAGCGGCAGGCTTCACGCAGCACCCACTCCCCGATATAGGTAATCAGTCTGGAATCCTCAGCAACCTTGATAAAATCAAGCGGAGAAACGAAACCCAGCACCGGATTGTTCCAGCGTATCAAGGCTTCAAAGCCGGAAATTAGACCCGTACGAATATCCACCTGTGGCTGATAGTGCAGCTCAAACTCATTGTTTTTCATAGCACTCCGCAGATGTTTCTCGATGTTCATCCGTTCATTAAAAGCCTTTTGCATCGACTTATCGTATACGGCATATCTGCCTTTGCCCTCTTCCTTGGCCCGATACATGGCCACGTCAGCATTCTTCAGCATTTCCTCTGTTGTACTCCCGTCCTCGGGGTAAAAAGAAATTCCGATGCTAACCGTAACGTACAGTTTGCTCTCTCCGATCAGGAAGGATCTTTTGAAAGCCTGCATAATCTTTTCGGCCAGATCGAAAATGGCATCCCTATCCTGAATATCCTTGAGGAAAATCACAAACTCGTCTCCCCCTAGCCGGGAGAGCATTCCCCCTTCACCCACCAGCGATTGCAACCGCTCGCTGGCCTTGCGAATCAGTACATCCCCAAACTTGTGGCCGAGTGTATCATTGATATATTTGAAATTGTCCGTATCAACAAATAGCAGTGCCGCTGACCCTCCCAGCTTCCGAAAATACTTCTCCATCGCCTCCAGCAGGCTGGCACGGTTCGGCAGATCGCTAAGCGAGTCAATATAGGCCAGACGGTGCATATTCTTCTGATTCTCCAGCAAAAGCTCGTACTGGCCCATAAGCTCTTGCTGGGTCGCTGTAAGCTGCTCATAGGTCGCTTCAAGCTCCTGATAGCTATTGTTCAGCTTGAGTTCCACCTGTTTGCGATTGCTGATGTCAATCAGTGAGCCAAGGAACAGGAGGATTTTGTCCCGCGGGTCGACAATCGCTTTACCCCTGACCTCAAACCAGATATAGTTCCCTTCCTTGGTCCGCATTCGATATTCTGTCTCATAAATAGGAGTGAGTCCAGCCAAATGCTCCTGACGAGCTTTATTCGACGACGCCTGCTCATCAGGATGAATGATGCTGAGCACACCGCCTTCATAGGAATTGATTTCTTCCTCGGTGTAGCCCATCACCTCAAACCAGCGGTCCGAAAGCCTATAGTAACCGCTCTCCCAGTCCAGTTCCCACATATAAGCCCCGGAGCCTTCGGAAGCTAACCGGAACCGGCGCTCGCTGATGCGTAATTTATCGAATTGATCCTGCAGTTCCTCTTCGGTTGCCGCCAATTCTTCGTATGTAGATTCCAGCTCTTCATAGCTCTGTTGGAGTTTGAGTTCATTTTGCTTGCGGATATCAATATCAAGGCCAGCAAGCACAAAGATATCTTCAGCCTGACGATCCAGCCCCTTGATTAGTGTAGTGCGGATGGTAAAATATCGGCCTTCCGGATCCCCCTCGGGAAGCTTCAGCTCGACATCGCTGACGTACTCCAGCTTCACTGCTCGCAGCAGCAGGTCTCTAAGCGTTGCCAAATTACCCTCAAGACCAGCCAGATCCTCAATGCTTGTGCCCAGTATCTCCCGCTCACAAAGTCCTGTTAGCCTTTCAGCGTAATAGTTGAATCGCACAATTTTTTTGTCGCCATGAACAGCCCAAATCATCATGCCTGTATTCTCGATGACATCCTCGAAAAATTGCTGCTCTGCATGGATCAGCCTGCGCAGGCGATTAACATACATTTTCAGCAGAAAAGCACCAAGCACCATTAGGCAAAGGGCAATGATCACGCCAGCAACCACCTGAGTGAGCATCTTATCTCTGTAGCTATCGGAATGGGAGAAAAAGTATTGCTGGTACAGCTCTTCGAATGCCCCTGATTGCTTAAGCCGTTCCAATCGACTGTTCAAATAAGGGACAAGATCCGGTTTGGACTTGCTTACCCCGATAGCCACATTCACCGGGTAAAGATCACTGAGTTTGTGGACGATGGTACCAGTCAGACCCTGGTCGACAATCAGGTAATCGACAACCCCCTGGTTCTCGAACAGCAGATCTACTTCACCTTTTTTTAGCGCGTCCAGTGCAGCAGGTATAGTAGAATATGTTATGTATTGTTTGATGTTTGCTTTATCGCGGAGCATGGTCTCGGTGTATTGGTTCTTGCCTACAGCGATCTTGTAGCGGCCTAATGTGTTCAGAGTGACTTCTTCCTTGAGGGTCTGGCGGGCGTACACGGAGATTTTACTCTTGAATACAGGCACCGAGAACAGAGCCTCCTGCTTTCGCTCATCGGTAACGACCATCAACCCTGTGGTATCAATCTCGCCATGGGTCAGCCGTTCATACACATCTCCCCAATCGCCGGTGCTGTAGTGAACGAGATACCCCTGCTTGTCAAAAATCATGCTGATCAAATCAACATCAAAGCCGGTCAGATAGCCGTTCTGTATGTATTTGTAGGGGGGATAGTTCAGTTCGGCCTGGTATTTAATCTCCTGTCGCTGACCATGAGCAGCGGCTGCAGGAAACGTGAAGATAAGCAGAATACTAATTAGAAGCAGAAATGCACATCGCTTCATCGCAAGTTCTCCTTTTTCCAAAATTAAATAACAGCCCTATCTCCAGCTTTATTCGACAAAAAATGGTAAGGTTCCTGCAAGTTCCCTGTGGGGTGAATAGAAAATGTGCAACGGAAAGAAAAGATCTTCAATTTTGTATTGATTTTTAACTCTAAAATGTGGATAATAACAAATATGGTTGATAATGATTATCATTATTGAAATAAGCAGATTATTCAAACTGACTATAATTGAGTACAAAGGAGACTGAACACCGATGAGCGCAGCCACTTCCCGGACGACACTTCAGGTTGACGATTACCTGGACCTGCTCAATCTTGCCGTAAAAGTCGGCGATCTGAAATGGCAGAAGGAAATCAAATCCAGACTGCAATACATCCTCTGTCTGCAATCCAAATAAAGACCTGACAGCCGCATTCCCTTTCCGGGGATGCGGCTTTTTTTGTGCGCGATCGGCGGAAACCAACTACGGCTGGATCCCGTAGTGTTAAAGATATGTAGGCCGCAGCAGTGGAACAACAGATGGTTCATTATATAGTATAATATTCAACATAATATAGGGTGTGTTAATGTCCCTAGAGATCGGAGTGTGCCATCTTGAAGAGATTTATACTGTTGTTCTTGATGATCAGCCTTTTATGGGTACCAGGTGTCTTTGCCGCAGACGTTCCTGCACAGGGATCGAATCCAGTTCAGGATGAAGCGGGATTGCTGGATAGCCGTGATATAACGGCCATTTCCAAAGTTACCGCAGGCGAAGCCTTTACCTTTCATGTCCTGACTGTGGACTCCACGGAAGGGATGTCTGCTGCCGATTACGCCAATGACGTCTTTAATTCCTGGGGTCTGGCCGCCAGGGATGTGCTACTGCTCATTTCTGTTCAAGATCATGATGTTCAGCTAGTCTTCGAGAATCCGCCATTGCAAGCCGCCATTAACACGTGGGCAAAAGGCAAGGGTGCAGCTAGCGGAAGCGCCGCCCTTACCAAACTGCTGGATACGTATTTCATTCCCTCCGCTAAAAATGGAGACTTTACCGAAGGCATCACCTCCCTCTTGAGCGCTGTGCAACAGATTGGCCGTGCGGGAAGTAATAGCGGCGCGGCGCATTCCGGAAGTGGAGCCTCCGCCGGGTCGCAGGGCTCTGGCTCGGCAGGGACAGGATCAACATCTGGATCACACGGTTCCGGAGCGGCAGGGACAGGATCAGCCGCATTGAAGAACAGCAGCTCGGGATCATCGACCGCGGTCCGGGCCGCAGTATTCATCGGAGCAGTGCTCTTGCTTGGCGCCTTGCTCCTCCTGCTGACAGGACTACGCCGCAGCAAGCAGCTCAGCGAGCAGAAAGAACAGCTCTCCAGCCTGCTAGTACAGACCAACCAGGCTTTGGAATCCCTGAATCCGTTCCAAGGAATCGTCCAAGGCAAGACGGGCGCGCTGGTCGAAGCAATTTCCAGCCGCCTATCTACCCGCCTTGTAGACATCTCCGCACGTGCAGGCCAAGATGCTAAACCTGCTCTATACCGCTTGAGAGAGCTACAGAAAGCCTTGGAGAAGCTCCGGCAAGACAATGGGGCCTTCCGCGCAGCACTCGAAGAAGATGAGAAGCAAATTGAGGTCATCAGTGAGGCCGACCGTCATGTGAAGCAACGCATCACTACCCTTAAGAAGGACATCCCCGAGCTGGACGAAGCTCTGCAAGTCCTGATCGGGAAGACCGGCTATAGCCTGCAAACGATGGTCCAGGATCTCCAGACCTTGGCTGAGAAAGCAGCCAAAGCCGATCAGTTGGAGCTATTCGACCCCATTGCCGCCCAGGAATTCACAGAGGATGCTCAGAAAAGACAGACAAAAATCGGGAAAGACCTGCAAGATGTGAGCGTATATAACGATAAGCTAAAAGCATTCTCCGGGGTGCTGTCTGACACCCGAACAACGATTTCCACACTGATCGTGCAGCATTCCCTACAGAATATGAAGGTCAGACCCTATGACCATCTGGAACAGGCCGAAGCGCAAGCTGAAACGATCAAGCCCCCACTCCAAAGTGGGGACATGGATGAGGTGCGCAGCATCGCCGCCCGGATGGACCTGCTTCTGGCAGAGGCTGTGGCAATGACAGAGCGGCAGGGACAGATCCGGGGGCAGAATCAGCGGGATCTCGAGACGGTTCGCACGAACTGGGTTCGCCTGAAGCAGCGGCGGGATGAACTGCAAAGCCGCAGCCGCGATGCCGGAGGCCGGTTCGCGGAGCAGCATCTGGCGAGTGCCCGTGAGGCGCTAACCGAATGGGATACGCGCCTGCGGGAAGGTGCGGGCGAAGTACCGCAGATCGAGACCTGGACTAGCGATGAGCGCGGGGAATTCGATCAAGCGCGCAGCGGTCTTGACCGCCTTCTGTCGCTTCAGGATGAAGCCTCCGCGCAGTTTAGCGACATCTCTGAGGGACTGGATGCCCTGAATAGCCGGTTGGACAAAATCAACCGGCTGCTCGCGGAAGGGCCCGCCAGGGTCGATGCCGCGCAAAGCTTACTACAGCGGAACGGTCTGGCCCGCCGGGCGCGTTCTCATAATCCGCTAATTGCCGATTATGAGAAGCTGACACTGCGGCTGGTCTCACCGCCATTTCACCTGGATGAACTGGAGACGCTCGCCCGATCCTATGAGGCGTCAATCAGCGCCTTTGTAGAGGAGGCGAATCGGCTCGTCCGTCAGAAACAAGAGCAGGAACGTCAGGCTGCAATGGCACTGTTACTTGAGCAGCAGCGGCAACAACAGCAACAAGCCCAACACAATAATAATTCGTTAGGAGGCGGAAACCATTCCTCTGGCGGCTCCTCATGGGGCGGCGGAGACAGCAACAGATCTTCGGGTGGTTCCTCTTGGGACGGCGGAGGCAACGACAGATCCTCCGGCGGTTCCAAATGGTAAATCACATGGAGCCAAGCACCTGATACATTGAACACAACCCCCTTCAGAACTTGCAATTATTGCAGGTCTGAAGGGGGTTTTCCATACTGAACATTCCTTTAGGCCTTGTAGTTACGACTCCTGTAGCCCCTTGATAAAATCGCGAAAAGCTGGAGATAGCCAGCGGGCTTTCGGATAAATAAGCTGGATGCTGAATGACTTATGTTCCCCGGCCAGAGGGACTGCAACCAGCGAGCCTGCCTGGCGCTCTTCTTCGATAGCATAGCCCGGCAGGAATGCCGTGCCCCAGCGGTGCCTGACAGCCTGCTTAATCCCTTCCAGATTGCCAAATTCCATATCTATTCCCGGCGTTACCCCACACTGCTTCAGCATATGCAGCAGATGATTCCGGTAGGTACAAGTATCCTCGGTAAGTACCAGCGGCTCCACTGCCAACTGCGCCGGATTTATTTCAGACTGTGACGCATAGGCGTGCCCGAGATGCATGACCACAAACAGCGACTCCTCCCGTAGTGGTAGAGATACCAGATCCTCTGATTCAAATGGTTCATCAAAGATCAATCCAAAGTCAGCCGTTTTGTCCCTGACAGCGGCAATAATCTCCGTCTCTGATCCAGGCTGCACCCGCAGCCGAATATCCGGATAAGCGGTACGATAAAGATGTAGGCGGTGGGGCAAATAATAAGCGGCCAGCGTCTCAATGGCCCCGATGACGAGTTGACCCTTATACCCGCCGGACACTACACCCTTAGCCTCCTCGCTAAGTGCAAGTATTTGCCGGGCATAGGGCAGCAGTCCTTTGCCAGCAAACGTGGGCGTCATCCCCCGTCCTACTCTTTCCAGCAGGACCGCACCATACATTTCTTCCAGCTTGGCGATCTGTGACGTCACGCTCGACTGCGCATAACCGAGTCTTTCGGCAGCTTTGATGTAGCTGCCGCAGGCGGCCACTTCACAGAAGGTGCGCAAGTACGTCAATTCCATAGCTGTGACCCTCTTTCTATCAAATCAATTAATTGTCATTTATTTCGATATTACATATGCAAAACTATAGATAATTTCAATTATAAATACGTTATACAATAACTCCAAGACATGTTCAAGGAGGATCGTCCATGAAGATTACACCCAAATCCCAGGTGCTGGGAACACCTGCCGCCACATCTGAAGAAGCCGTGCTATATTTCAACGCCAAAGGGAAATATGAAACCGATGTAGCTGATGTGTCTTACGATATGCGGAGGGGATTAGGCGGATTCACGATTGTGGATGTCCGTGACCCCCAATCCTACGAGGAGGCCCATCTGCCCGGGGCACTCTCTATACCCTCCGGACGTATCGACAGCTCTACCCCATCGTTCCCATCGGATAATGTATTGGTAGTGTACTGCTGGGGTCCGGCCTGCAACGGGGCGACCAAGGCTGCTGCTAGACTGGCAGCAATGGGTTATCAGGTAAAGGAAATGCTTGGAGGTATTGAATATTGGCACCAAGAAGGTGGAGCTCTGGAGGGTACGCTAAGGGAGAAGGCCGCACTATACTACTCTATACCGCCAATGTAAAAAAAATGCCGCCCGGAGGGACGTAAGTCCGGGGCGGCATTCGCCTTTTTCACTATGCTGGGAGGAAAATCTTCACCGCGGTGCCTTGTCCAATCTCACTCTTGATCGTAATATGGCCTTTATGTGCGGATACAATTTTTTTCACAATCATCATGCCAAGTCCGTTGCCGTTGAAGCGGGTCGTATGGAAAGGCTCGCCGAGCTTCAGCAGCACCTCCTCACTCATTCCTTCACCGTTATCCGCGATGGTAATGGCTTGAAAGCCATCCTCCACTGCCAGCGTGATCATAATATCGCCGCCGAACGGCAAAGCCTCCATCGCATTTTTCAGAATATTCAGGAAGACTTGTTTAATTTGGTTGCGGTCACATTTAATCTCAAGATCCTCTTGAAAGTTCCGGGTGACGGTAATATTGTTCATGCGAACCTGGATCGCAAAAATCCCGAGCATTTCCTGTAGAATAGCGCTACAGCGTTCATTCTTGAAATGCACCGCCTGCGGTTTACCCAGAATCAGAAACTCGCTGACGATCAGATTCATTCGCTCCACCTCAGACATGATCAGATCATAATGTGGAAGCCTGCTATCCTTGTTGGACAGTTGAAGCATTCCTTTGACCGTAGTAAGCGGATTACGAATCTCGTGAGCGATGCTCATTGCAAGCTGACCTGCGAATACCAGCTTTTCTGTATTGCGCAGCACCTCTTCTGTCCGTTTCATCTCGGTAATGTTGCGCAGACTTCCTATCACACGGGACAGCTTCCCACTGCTATCAAAAGCTGGCACGACATCCATCATAAAGTGCTGAATCGACCCGCTCCGCTCCAGGGCCAGTTCGAGGCCAGTACATTGATCATTCAGCATGAGCGTCCGCTCAAAGTAATGCCCGATTTCAGTCAGCTCAAATACGCTGGAGCCTATGATATCATAATACCGAGTTTGCTCGATCTCCAACATATTCATGCCATTCTCATTTATATCAGCGATCTTTCCGTGTTCATCCGTAATAATGACGCCAAGATAATTCGTCTCCAGCAACATTTGATTCAGCAATTCAAGCTGGGCATTACTCTGGCGAAGCAACAGCTCCCGCTCAATGGAATCGGCCATCGTACACAGCAGTGGCAGCAGATGTGGGTGAGTTACATCTATATCGGCCATGAATGAAATCGTTCCTAGAATCTGGTTATCCTCATTATGAAAAGGGGCGGTACAACACGCCAGACGGTGAAGAATCTGCTGATAATGATCTTCTCCGACCAGTTGGAACGGTCTCTTATGACGGAGACATAGGGCTATGGAATTGGTGCCTACATCCTCATTCATCAACGCACCTTCCCCTAGGCCAATCTGTCGAATAGTGTCGATAATAGTGGGGTCGCCTTGAAAAGCCAGCAAATATCCTTCATCGTCGGAAATAGCGACAAGAATGGGGGTTCCAGTAATGGAGGACAGGAATTTATGAACAAAGAAATCGATGACCTCGATGACTTCGCGATACTTACTTACTTGCGTCTTCAGTTGCTCGGCAGACAAACGATTCGCAAAAACGGGCGGCTGTTCAGGGTCTATGCCTCTAAGCTTGCACTGTTGTTTAGAATCCTGAATAATTTGGTTGTCCGTCATTGTTTTCATGGCTACCACCGCTCTTTCCAAGAACATATTCCTCGATTTATAAATAAGCTTCAATTTTTTAACACTAATAATTTATTCTACTTCATATACCTTAATCCTTCCATTATTAAAAATTCAAATAATTTCTTATTGCGAACAAAACATAACCTGAGATCCTCTTGCTTCACATCAAAAAAACTCCGCCCGATTGGGCGGAGCCTGACATTTTGTCTTAATGCTGCTCTTCCTCGAGAAACGGTTTGTTCACGTAATAATACATATAGGCCATCAGCACACCACCACCGATTAAATTCCCTAGCGTTACCGGAACCAGATTATGCAGTACACCGCCCCACGAGATCGTTCCGGGGTGATCCAGCACCAGCGCTATCGCAAAGGTACACATATTAGCAACACTATGCTCATAGCCGGAGATGAAGAAGCAGAAGACGAACAGCATCATGGCGAACATTTTGGCACCATCGCTCTTCATAGACATCGGTACAAAGAACGCCAGACAAACTAGCCAGTTACACAGAATCGCCCGGAAAAACAGCTGCAACGCCGGAGCCTCCATCTTGTGGGACACCACATTCAGCAGAAATCCGTTGACATTGGAATCGTAGAACAGACCCGTCAAATAAATCAGTAGCGCAAAGGCCGCAGCCCCGAGAATGTTACCAATATAGGTGACGACCCACATCCGGATGACGTCTAACCAGCGCATTTTCCGACGCAACGCGGCGTAAGAGTAATAGAAGGTATCCCCCGTGAACAGATCGCCGCCTCCGTAGGAGATTAAAATGATAGCCGCCCCGAAAGTAATAGCTGCCATCGGGTACGTCATCGGTGAATGCTCCATGTAGAAAAAGTTACCGGTCTTAAAGGCCACGATGACACCGAATCCGATAAACATACTGGCCAGCATGGCCCTGGCGATATAGCGTAGTACACTTTGCCGAAAAATCTTTTGCTTCTTGAGAGCTAGCCGTTCAACCTGCAGCAGCGCTTCGTTCTCCATACGTCCTCCGTTTGGGTATAATTTTGCAGCCGATATTGGACTGATTATACAACATCTTGGTTAGGATACCCAATAAATTTGAAATATTTTCTTAAGACGGAGTCATACCAAGGTTATTCATCCTTGTTAGCTTTTTTCTTCTTGCGTCCTAAGCTGTAGAGGATGGTTCCAACGAAAACGGTGATCAGAATGGCGAAGAACACTGCATAAGGCATCTCATACCCGAATACGGCAATCAGCATTCTACCGGCAATGATCGCAATCAACAGGAAGGCCGTCTGCTCCAGTTCAGGAAATTTCTCAATCAGTCTCAAGAATACCTGCGCGACCCCACGCATCATCAGCACGCCGAGTATCCCCCCGAGGAACAATACCCATACTTGATCACTAAGACCAAATGCAGCGATCACACTGTCAATACTGAAGGCGATATCCATCAACTCTACTAATAACACAGTTCTCCAGAAGGAAGTCCCTTTATTCTGCATCTCCTTCTCTTCACCGACCTTGAAGAGGCCCTTATACGCAATATAGAAAAGATAGAGCGCGCCCAAAACCTTGACCAACGTAAACTTGATTAAGACAGTTCCCAGCCCGATCGCCAGAAATCTGAAAAGATATGCACCCACAATCCCATAGAACAAGGCCTTCTTCTGTTGTTCCTTGGGTAAATGTCGAACCATTACAGCCAACACCAGCGCGTTATCAGCTGAGAGCAGGCCCTCCAGAAGAATCAAACTACCGATAATCCCCCAGTTTACAGGATCGGAAAACGCCCCTATAATATCGCCCCAGGAGAAAAAATGTCCATAGTTCTCACTAATATTCCTGAAAAAATCACTCAACCCGTTCATGCCACTTTTGCGCCTCCGGTAAAATTAATTATTAGTTTCCAGCTTTCTTGTAAACATTATTTACGAATAACCTCAACGATAGTTCCAGATACCCGAGGTGTGGTTTGCCGGACGGTCATTTCAAGCGAGTCCTTCAGTTCGCCTTGTCTACAAAAAAGACCGCCATGAGCATTATTCATCTCCGGCGGTACTTTTGAACCAAGTATTAAAATGTCAAATCTCCATCATACGAAGCAATCAATCTGTACAGCTCTGGACGGCGGTCACGGAAAATGCCCCACTCAATCCGCTGAACTTCCAGGGCGTCCAAATCAAACTCGCTAACCAGGACTGTCTGCTCATCGCGTCCAGCCTCGACAATTTTGTTGCCTTGCGGTCCGGCAATGAAGGAAGAACCATAGAAGTTAATACTGGAATCCTCGTCGATCTCTTCGCCAATCCGGTTGGAAGCCACGACAGGAATCAGGTTAGACGCGGCATGGCCCCGCATACACATCTGCCAGTGATCTTTGGAATCAATACTTCCATCCTGAGGTTCCGAACCAATAGCCGTTGGATAGAAGAGAATCTCTGCTCCCATCAGACTCATCACGCGGGCAGCTTCTGGGTACCACTGATCCCAGCAGATACCGACGCCGATTTTGGCATAACGGGTATTCCAGACCTTGAAGCCGGTATCACCCGGGTTGAAATAGAACTTCTCTTCATAGCCTGGTCCGTCCGGGATATGGCTCTTGCGGTATTTGCCAAGCACCGTTCCGTCCGCATCAATGACAGCGAGCGAGTTGTAGCGTGCGTAGTTTTTCTTCTCATAGAAGCTGATAGGCAGCACGACCTGCAGCTCTTTTGCTACTTTTTTGAAATGATTAACGGCCTTATTCTGCTCGAGCTCAGTTGCATAAGCATAATAATCTGATTTCTCTTTCTGGCAGAAATACGGGGTCTCAAACAGTTCCTGCAGCAAAATAATTTGCGCGCCCTGTGCGGCCGCTTCTCTCACCAACGTCTCGGCTTTGCTAATATTCTCGTCAATGTTGCCGGAACAGCTCATCTGCGTTGCAGCTACTTTTACATTTCTCACGTATCGGTCCTCCTTATATATAAAACCAGTCTTGTTGGTTCATCCGTTAAAATGGGTTTACTTCACCGCAGGCATCTGCTGTGTAGTACAGTGAACATTTCCGCCTTCCCCGATCACGGCCATGCCGTTCACCGTACGGATGCGGCGGTCCGGGAATAGCCCAGCCAACGTCTCAGCAGCTAGCTTGTCTGTCTCCGCAGCAGTTCCACCGAATACAGGAAGAATAATGCCTCCGTTCACAAAATAGAAATTCAGGTAGCTAAGGGTCAGACGTCCATCTTCCCCATCTACGTGAGGCGGCTGCTGAATTTTGATGATCTCCAGCTTACGACCCTTCGCATCAGTGGCGTTCTCCAGAATTCGCAGATTCTCTTGCGTAATCTCATAGTTTTCATCCTGCGGATCATCGCAGACCTGAATAATGACCTTGCCCGGTGCCGCGAAACACGCAATGTTATCGACATGGCCATCTGTCTCATCGCCGCTCAAACCACGCTTCAGCCAGATCACAGACTCTGCGCCGATATAATTACGCAACTGTTCTTCAATCTCATGTCGTCCCAAATCAGGGTTCCGGTTCGTATTCAGCAGACACTCTTCCGTGGTAAGAATCGTTCCTTCTCCATCCGTATGAATGGAGCCACCTTCCATTACAAGCGGTGCGTCATAACGGGTAACCTTCAGATTCTCCAGAATTTGCGGAGCGACCTTATCGTCGAGATCCCAAGGAGAATATTTGCCGCCCCAAGCATTAAACTTCCAGTTCACACCTGCAAGCGCGCCTTCTCCGTTCACTACGAACGTAGGGCCATTGTCACGCAGCCACGCATCATTATGTGCAATCGGCAGCAGGGAGACACGTGGTCCGCCAACAAGGGCCTCCACCGTCTTCAGTTCATCAGGGTTTACGATCACCGTCACCGGCTCGAACTCTGCCATTGCTTTTATAATTTCTGCATACCCTTGGCACACAGACTCATGATTATCTGGAAAACACATGGATGCCTGCACAGGCCAAGAGATAAAGGTGCGCTCATGCTGGCTCCACTCCGGCGGCATTGTATAGTTCAGTTCTTTAGGATACATTTCGTTAGCTACCTCTACAGTTAAATTTAGAACCGGGAATCCCCAAAGTTCCTTACATATCATACAATAATATGCCCCCTAGCTCAATTGCCGAAGTATAATTACGAGAGTAGTTAATTTTATAATAATAGTAAAAAAAATCATATTATAGACTCATCTACCGTATTGACCACTGTTCTATTCAGCGCGATAATTGAAGAAATATTTATCCAATTTATGGATTATGGCACGAAAGGTGGTCGTACCTTGGAAGCTGCAGCAACCATTTTGACTGAACTGGAGCATTACCTGAGAAGAGAAGCCCTGACGCTAGCTCAATTTGCAGAACGTACCGGCCTTCATTCCGGTACCCTAAGTAATATCCTTCACGGCCGCCGACCGATTGCCATGCAGCAGCTTGACCGGATCACTTCAGCAATGGGGAAGCCAGAAGGTTATTTCTATGAAATGTATATCCAAGATTACATTATTGAAGGGGCAGCCGATTGGCGACGAATTGGCCCCTTATTACAGCGATGTGCTGAACTGGACAAGCTAGACGCGATCAAGCACGTTGTACAGCATATTATGGACAATCTGATGTACTCTCCCTTGCTGTTTGAGGCAGCGGAAACGCTATTTGCTCAAGGTTATCTTGTGGCAGCTGCACTTCTGTACGAGAATGTGGCAGAAGGCGAAAAGCTCCAGCACTCCGAGCGGCTGGCGCAATGCCAGTACAGGCTGTTTGCCATTCGTTTAGGTGATAATCAAGATATGAACTTGCGTGCCGCCAATCAATTCGAGCCCTATGTAGAGCGGCTGGAGGAAGCAGATCAACTGGATGCGCTTAAGCATTTGGCAGATATATATGCCTCGCTGCATCGCTGGGACAAGGTAATGGAACTCGCGGAGCTTATGGGCTATAAAGCAGATATTCTATATCATCGCCTGCGCAAAGACTCTGTGGCTAAGACACCAACTCGCCCTATCATATATTACATCCTTTATGCGAAATTACTGGGCTCTTTGGTCTGCGATGAGCGTGGAGATTACGAACAAGCCTTGCACTATGCATCTCTATATATGGATGTTGGCTGGGCAAGATCGCCTGTTAGCGAAGAAGAATCACGGGTAATTGAACAATTCAAAGAGTGGGCTACAGCGAATAGCTACCTCTACCGCCTTATGGCTGGACAAGTAGACATCTTGCCAGACTACATCAAATATGTCGAAGTACGGGAATACGAAATATTCCAGGCTCTTTTTAAAATCATGCAGGCCGCTAACCGCTTTCTATTTGATGTTGATGCGATTTTGTTGCAGTTCACAGATAACCTGACGTATAAAGAGCAACACAGCCGCCTGGGGAAGTATACTCAGCAGTTAACCGGAGATAAATACACACGGTTTCTTACCGAACTGGCCATATATTATCTCAGAAAAAATAATCTAGAGGCTGGTTTTGGGAACTTAATGGGGAGTCTGGAATCTTCGGTAAGAACGAGAAGCAATGATAGCATTGTGCGATGTGTCGGTTTATTTGAAAAGTACCGCGCAGCAGCTTCAGTAGAGCAACAAGCAGCATACGCAGGCTTAATCGGGGAAATGCACCGAATTAATGAAGAGAGAGCCTCTTATATCATCAAGACTTCATAGACACTACGCCTCACAATTCACCCTATTATTTGGAAAACAAGTATTATTCAGCCGAATTATTCTTTGAGCAAAGTTTGGTATCATCCTATACACTATTAATAGAATCACTTTCAAGATTCCCTCAACAATTTTTAAAAGTAGCATTAATAACACTACACAATTGGGGAGGTGTAACGAAACATGAGAAAGATGGTTTTGTGGGCAGCATCGCTTAGTTTCTTATTAATCGTAATTATTTCAGTAAATATACCAAGTGATGGTTCCGATCCAATTCAGACCGCACTGCAACTGATGACACACGGCTCTGGCGGCTAACGAGAAGCTTTTAACGTCTACATATTTAGGCAAAAACAAAAGAGTCGTCCTGGAAGTATCAGGAGTGACTCTTTTGTTGGTTTTAAACCTCGTCGTTCCTCCGATCTCCTATTTTTTGACAGGTGATTCTATAATACTACATATAGGAGGGATGTATTATGCAGTTGAGCCAGCCAGCAATCTTACTTCAAGTCGAGAGAGCCCGGGAAGAACTTCATCAAACACAGAAGAGATATGGTTTCTTTACACATCCCAAGGTCATCGAACAGTCGATGATTCTGGACGAGCTATTAAATCAATATCAACGCAAACGGCTTGTAAACTAGTTATTCCAATGATTTTCAATATAAATAAATACTTTATTTAGGGGGTTATATGTTTATTCCTATACTTGAAGCTATGACCATGGAGCAGGTGCTGGAAGTCATTCTGTTATTAGGTATGAACCTGGGCGCTGTATTTTGGATACTACAAAAGCAAGCAAAAAAGACGCGCTAAATTCCTGTCTACACCAGCAAAATCAATTCCCTGAATGCAAAGGTAGACAGGAGCACAATGATAATGATGGATATACATACTACATATACAGCTTCAAAATAGATCGTTTCAGAACATTCGGATTTACTTACCCTCACTTGAATCCTCTTAGCTCCTCTATTTATTCATAACATATTCCTTCTCGTGACAGTTATTTTTCTATCAAAAATACTATCAACATCTTCATATCTCCAGACATAAATATGTAAGGTCACCAATATCAATATAGCGGAACATATGTATGTTATTAGAGACATGCTTGGAGGTGCTTTCACACTGTCCTCCTTGCATGTCCTTATTTTCATCCCAGAAGCTCAGCTATTTCTCAATCACCAGTAGGTTCACCCTACAGGAGTATCCCCTTAATCGTATCCCCATCAAAATCCTTCACCCGGAACTCGCCGTTTTGAAGAATACCGTACGAGTTTGGATAATTCTCCTTGGGAAGAGAAATAGAGCCTGGATTTAGCACATAAATGCCTTCCTTCACATCTGCTACCGGAACATGGGTATGCCCTTGGATAAAAATATCGCCCGGAGAGAGCGGAGGAAGCTTGTCCATGCTGAAGCTGTGCCCGTGTGTGGCATAGATCCGTCTGCCTTCAAACAGGATTAGGGTATAATCGCCCATCATTGGAAAATCCAGCAGCATCTGATCTACCTCAGCGTCACAGTTGCCGCGTACCGCGACAATTTGGTTCTTGTATGCATTCAGCTTGTCAGCAACGCCCTGCGGGTTATAGCCCTCTGGCAGCGGGTTCCGCGGCCCGTGATACATAAAATCGCCCAGGAAAATAAGCTGATCCGGCTGTTCCTCAGCTACCTTGTCCAGTGTACGTTCCAGCCAGAACAAAGATCCGTGAATATCGGAAATAAACATCAGTTTCATCATAATCCAACCCTTCTATCTCGTTATTTCAAAAGCACTTCCATTGTAGGTCAGCCCTTGATTTTGTTCAAATTACACCTATACAAATGTCCGCTAAGCACCTCACGCAAGACAGTAATGCGAAGCAACAACACAAAGCGGACGCCTATGAAGGCGCCCTATGCTTTCTATATACATATACATCACCTATCATACCTTATGGTCAATTAGATGATCCCATTAAAAAGCGATCCACTTCACGGGCAGCCTGCCGCCCTTCCTGAATGGCCCACACGACCAGACTCTGTCCGCGGCGCATATCGCCAGCGGTGAACACGCCTTCCACATTCGTTGCTTGAGCGCCGAACTCCGCTGCGGCATTAGAGCGCTCGTCGCGGGCTATCCCAAGCTGATCCAGCACCGTGCCCTCCGGTCCCGTGAAGCCTAAAGCCAGTAGCACCAGCTGTGCCTTCAGTACTTCTTCGCTGCCTGGCACTTCGACCGGTACGATCCGCTCTTGATCGTTGCGGGTCCATTCAATGCGAACGGTATGCAGCTCCTGCACCTGTCCACCGTCATCCCCCACGAATCGCTTCGTCGATACGAGATAGCGGCGCGGATCTTCACTGTACAGGGCGGTAGCTTCTTCCTGGCCGTAATCGACTTTGAGCACCTTCGGCCATTCCGGCCAAGGGTTGCCCGGCTGGCGGGTGAGCGGTGCCTGTGGCATAATCTCCAACTGGACCACGCTGCGGCAGCCGTGCCGGATGGATGTGGCAACGCAGTCGGTACCGGTATCACCGCCTCCAATGACGACGACATCCTTATCTGCTGCAGATAAATACTCGCCGTCTGCAAGTTCGGAATCCAGCAGGCTCTTAGTATTCAGAGTCAGGAATTCCATCGCCTGATGGATACCGGACA
Source organism: Paenibacillus sp. NPDC057934 (assembly GCF_042887565.1). Classification (NCBI taxonomy): domain Bacteria; kingdom Bacillati; phylum Bacillota; class Bacilli; order Caryophanales; family Paenibacillaceae; genus Paenibacillus; species Paenibacillus sp. NPDC057934. Next base: position 252,287 of record NZ_JBHVPB010000004.1, on the reverse strand, counting down.
GCCCGCGCCCTTCCACCGGCAGGTCGCGGGCTACTGTAGAACCGCCGCAGAGAACTACAGCGTCATGTTCCGCCCGGACCTGCTCCGCTGGGATGTCCTTGCCGATCTCCGTTCCGGTTACGAAGGTAACGCCTTCCGCTGCCAGTAAATCCACACGCCGCTGTACCGTCCCTTTATCCAGCTTCATGTTGGGGATACCATAGGTCAGCAATCCGCCAATGCGGTCAGCCCGCTCGTATACTGTCACCGTGTGTCCAGCCTTATTAAGCTGGGCTGCACAGGCCAGACCCGCCGGTCCCGAGCCGACCACAGCCACTTTCTTACCCGTCCGGATCAATGGCGGCTCCGGCACGATCCAACCCTCGGCAAAGCCCCTGTCTACAATCGCCTTCTCAATCGACTTGATCGTTACAGGCTTGCCGTTCATACCGACGGTACAAGAGCCTTCGCACGGGGATGGACAAACCCGGCCTGTGAACTCAGGAAAGTTATTGGTTTTGTGCAGCCTCTTCAGCGCTACCTCCCAGTTCCCACGGTAGACAAGATCATTCCACTCCGGAATCAGATTATGCAGCGGACAGCCGGAAGCCATACCTGACAGCAGGCGCCCCACATGGCAGAATGGTGTACCGCAATCCATACATCGAGCGCCCTGCTCCCGCAATTTTTCCTCATCCATTTTGATAGCAAATTCGTTCCAGTTCTTGATCCGTTCCAGCGGCACACATTCTGCCGGCGTTTGCCGCGCATATTCCATAAATCCGGTTGCTTTGCCCATAACAGTCATCCTCCGAGTCTTCTTAAATGGCCGCCGTGAAGTGAATTGGCGGTCTCCCTTGCGCTGATTCGGCTTCCAAAAGAGATCACATGCTGCAGCCGACTAGAAATATACCACTGTAAAGCAGCAAAGCAAGAGGTGGCCTAGAGGCTTCAAATCCTTGCTACCACTGCCTGCAATATAAAACAGGGGAATAAGTGAGACCATATTAACACTGCGCTGTCTTGCCGAAAATGAGCAATATCACCTTTTACGCAAAACGACATAATCAAATTAACGTTATCGGAACGCTCGATGATTCAGTCACAGTGTAGAATCATGGCAGTTAGGAACGCATACAAAAGCAGGCAGTGCCCACAACTGGACACTGCCTGCTTTTTTGAAAAGAATGAATGTACAAGCCAGCGGCTGGATTAGGAACGCCCTTTACTCTTAAAGATACTATAAGCCCCGCTGAACATGCCGAATAAAATGGCGGTGATCGGGAACACGATCCAATTGATATGCCATTGCTGGAAAACCAGACCACTGATTAGAAAAATGCAGGTCGCCAGCGGCCAAATAATCGTAGCCACACCTCCGATAACCCGGTCCTCTTCCTTCTTTGCCTTCGAATAGTCGCCAGTTTGCAGCAAGATGCTGAAGCTATCCTTGATATTCCCATAGTAGACGAAGAGGAAAACAGCGACAGCAACGATCTCTAGCAACACCACAACGCCTAAGGAAGTCGCCACTTCGCTGAATGCCGAGCCCACAAATATCGCAGCCGGCGATACCACGCATAGACATACGCCCATGATCAGGGATAGGGTGTAGGTAGAAGCAAAGGCTTCCTGTCTTTGCTGAACATAGGCCTTCAAGTGGTAAGACAGGGTGAAATCAGATTTCAAATATTTATATTTCTCCAGCTTCATGCCGCTATAAATGAACATCGCAATGGCCGGAACGATGAACAGAAGCATAGCGATCAGACCGAACATATCCACGTCATCCTCTGAGAAATTTCCTCCCAGCATCCCTGCCTCAAAGGAAGCCGTGATTAAAATTAACAGTGCCACGCCGGTCAGGACCAGGGCTACACCGATGCCGATCAGCAGACCCGCTCTTCTTTTGGCGGCCATGAAGCCTTCAACTTCTTCGTCCACGAGCATTGGAGATGCTTCTTCCTCCACCTCAGGCATAATGCCCAGTTCACTGGTCAGTTCATCAATATTGCCGAACTCTGAAATCACGATCCCTACAGCTTCATTCTCCGATTTCCCGTCCATCTTCAACTCGTGGTACTTTTCTTCCATACTGGCCAGCAGATCCTGCTTCAGCTTCAGCATTTGACCACTTTTGGGCAAGGTAGCGAACATGTTGTTCAAATAACTGATGATCGTATCCATGAACCTCACAGCTCCTTAATAAATTTATTAACGACCTCTTGTGTAACTTGCCATTCTTCGCATTTTTCGCGGTAATAGGCCAGGCCGGCCGGAGTAATCCGGTAGTAAGTGCGCCGCTTGCCGAACGTCTCTTCCTTGTAAAAGGAAACAATATATCCGTTCTTCTCCAGCCGGGTGAAGGCAGAATACAGCGTGGTCTCTTTCATAATGTATTTCTCCTCCGATAGCGTCCTGATCTTCTTGGATATCTCGTAACCATAAGATTCGCCGTCCATTAGCATATAGAGGATGAGGGTATCATTGTATCCCCGGATCACGTCACTGCTGATCAATAGTCTGCCTCCTTTACTGCATCTGTCGTACTTCACCTGTCGTAGTAATAATTGTAGCATAATTACTACGACAGGTGAAGTATAATTATTTAGCTTTGCGCCCGAAAAAAGAAAAGAGCGCTCCGCTGGCCATCCGGCCTTGCAGAACGCCCTTTTCAGGCGTAGATATCAATTTTCGCAGCTATGTTAGTTCTCTATTTGAGTTTCGCTTCAGGTCTGTTGCACGACGAGTACAATCATGCCGATTCCACGAACAGCCAGCCGGTTCCCCGCAAGCTTGCTTACAAGATCGCCGCCAAACAGCACTTCCCACTTGCCCAAACCGGGCAATGTGCAGGAGACTCCTTCAGGGAGACTGTTATAAATGACGTATAAGTGCTCTGCAGCATCCCCTCCCGCATGATTTCGCAGAGTGTATGCCACCGTCCCGGCGGGGGTTTTCTCAAACATAAGATGACTGCGGATATCTTCCGCGTTCCGCAGCCGGAAGGCGGGATGAGCCCTGCGTAGAGCAATGAGCTGCTTCATATAAGCGACATCCTCCTGGCGAGCTGCACAGCGTTCCCAGTCCAGCCAGTTCATCTCCACCGGGGATTTGTAGCTGTTCTCTATACCATTCTTGGTACGCATAAACTCCTGCCCAGCATGGATGAAGGATATTCCTTGGCTCGTCAGCATCATAGCTGAAGCCAGCCTATGCATGGCCCCTCGCTGTTCGTCACGGACACCCTCTGTGGACAGTACGATTTTATCCCACAGGGTATGATTGTCATGACACTCCACAAAGTTCACACACTGCAGTGGCTCGTCAGCAAATTGTCCAATATCCTGACTATAGACAATTCCTCCGGTGATGCCCGTCTTTACCGCCTGCTCCAGCCCAGGCTTCCCGCTAATAAACCCCGGCTGATCGTATAGAAAGATGTTCCCTTTGACCGCATCCCGGTAACCGTCGTTAAAATGCCCGATACCCGGCAGAAAATCGGCATTGTTCTGGTTAGCCAACTGTTCCATGGGTAGCTCTGTATCCATGACCCAGCCCTCGCCGATGGTTAGGATCGACGGGTCCAGTTCATCCAGACGACGGCGAATATCCGCCATCGTTCCTACATCTATCAGACCCATCAAGTCGAACCGGAAGCCATCAATATGGTACTCCTTGGCCCAATAGAGCACAGAATCAACGATAAACCGGGACATCATCGTCCGCTCGGTCGCCGTATCGTTGCCGCATCCGCTGCCGTTGGACAGACTGCCATCCGGCTTGTAGCGCAGATAATATCCCGGAACCAGCTTCGTGAAATTCACACGATACCCATCGTAAACATGGTTATAGACGACATCCATGATGACACGTAGGCCGCGATCATGCAGGGCCTGAATCATCTGCTTCAGCTCGGTAATCCGGAGGCCGGGAACATAAGGATCTGACGCATAAGAGCCTTCGGGAGCATTGTAATTCTTCGGATCATATCCCCAGTTATAATGGGGTTGATCCCACTTGGTCTCGTCTACACTTTCGGTGGCAAAATCATAAAAAGGCAGCAACTGGACATGCGTCACGCCAAGATCGACTATATGATCTAGACCAGTAATAATTCCTTCTGGACCACGTGTGCCTGCCTCGGCAAGTCCCATATACTGCCCCTTATGAGCAATACCGCTGGCTGGATGAATGGACAAATCCCGCAAATGCAGTTCATAAATGACCGCGTCAACGTGATGGCTTAGTGGCGGTTTATCCTCCGTCCACCGTTCCGGATCGGTCTCCCTTAAATCTAAAATGGCACCCTTGTCGCCGTTCACGCCCACAACTCGGGCATAAGGATCAACGGCCTCATTCCACTGCCCGCCGATTCGTACACGGTAGGTATAGAATTTGCCTGCGAGGTCATCTTCAACCGCAACTGTCCAGGTTCCCCTGCTATCACGGGTCATGGGCAAGCGACTACTTAGGGACTCTTCCTCCCAGGATTCGTACAGGACCAGCTCCGCCTCCTGCGAGGTTGGAGCCCATAGCCGAAACATCGAGCGATCCCGTGTATACGCGAGCCCCAAGTCATCTCCATCGTAACTGAAGAGATCATCAAATTCTTGCTCAAAAACGGAAATCCCCCCCGTCACTGCCAGGTCGCCGTAATGAATAGGTTCTTTCCTTTCTCTTTGTACCGCCAAAGCAACGCTCCCCTTTACCCTGTAATAACTGGATATTATAATCTCATTACGAGCGGAGTGCAAACGTTTGAACTAATTTTATTCCCTTCGTTTTTGAAAAGAAGTGAGGTTCAAACCCACCATCGTGATAATGTCACGATTTTTCTGAGCCCGGAGAGGACACGCCTTGCTCGCACTGCGAATAAGACTCTATATTCAGCTTGCGGGAAGTCAATTCATGCTTCATAAGGATATCTTTTCCCTGTGCTCCCGCAATATCCGCTCTACATCAGAAGAAAGGAACGGTTTGCTGATGAAATCCTGCATCCCCACTGCCTTGCACCGCTCGCGGTCTTCTGGTCCGGCAAAAGCGGTCACGGCCACGATGTAAGGACGGCGCTCTACCGGGATTCTGTCCGCAATGAGAGCTGCTGCCGTAAAACCACTCATGACCGGCATTTTCACATCCATAAAAACAAGGTCGTACGTCTGTTGCATAACCGCTACCACCGCCTGTTCCCCATTCTCAGCGAGATCGGCGCTATATCCTCTTTTTTCAAGCATTGTCAGGAGCAGTTTCTGGTTCACTGGATGATCCTCAACAACTAGAATGGACAACGGCCCATACTGGGGTCTGGTTAACATTGAGCCCCCCGGCAGCCATCCATTCTCCTCAGATTCCTCCGACGGTCCAGCGTCTTTCTCTGATACTGCCTTCATAGCCATTTCTTCCCTGGAAGATCCCGTCCAATGCTTTGTATCCGTTAACATTATTCCGTTGTCACAACTATGAGGTCCATCGCCAATGGTATTGAGCGGCAGAGTAAAATAGAAATTCGAACCTTCCCCTTCACTGCTCTCCACACCAATCGCTCCGCCCATCAGCTCCACCAGCTTCTTGCAAATCGCCAGCCCAAGTCCGGTTCCGCCATACTTGCGATTTATCGAAGGATGAAGCTGGGAGAAGGATTGAAACAATTGATGCTGTTTGAACGCGGGAATACCAATTCCTGTGTCCCTGACATTAAACTTCAGGAGCAGCTTGTGACTGCTGGAACACGCTTCTCTCTCCACATGCATTACAACCTGGCCCACTTCGGTGAATTTAACCGCATTGCTGACCAGATTGACCAGCACCTGCCGCAGCCGGGCTGCATCTCCATGAATTACCTCCGGGATGTCACTGTCAATTTGACAGGACAGAACGATTCTTTTATCCAGAGCCTTGGCTGTGAACAATTCTATTACGCTGTCCATAACGGCATGAAGGTATACCGGCTCATCGACAATTGTCATTTTGCCCGCCTCTATTTTGCTAAAATCCAAGATCTCATTAAGAATGGACAACAAGGATTCGCTGCTCTGGTTGATGATGCCGGTATATCCACGCTGTTCCTCATTAAGCTCGGTCTCCGACAGCAAGTCGGTCATCCCCATTATGCCGTTCATCGGGGTACGCAGCTCATGACTAATAATTGCCAGAAACTCTGATTTGGCCTGATCGGCCTTTTCGGCAGATTCCTTGGCCTTGATAATCTCCTTCTCGTCCGTAATGTCCCGAAACACCAGCACAGCTCCAATACGCTCTCCTTGGTCGAACAACGGTGTCACCTGATATTCAGCCAAGAAGCTGGAACCATCTCGCCGCCATAAAACCGCATCCTTGCTGTCATGGGATATTCCGGACCGAAGCGCTTGCATTAACGGTGACTCCTGCGGACCGAAGTTCATTCCGTCATACGCACTCTGCTGGATATGCTTCAGATAAGCACGACCAATGATCTCATCCTGCTGAAAATCTAGCATAGCTGCTCCTGCCGGGTTAATGAACGTGACTCTTCCTTCCGAATCGAGACGGAGAATGCCCTCTGACACCGCATTTAGGATCAATGTATGTTCATTGCTTAGCTTCTCAATCTGCTCGGTATGATGTATGCGTTCCGTAATGTCGCGTCCCACCGAGATAATCTCTACAATATTCCCACCCTTGTCATAGATGAATCGGCTGTTCGACTCCACCCAGACATAACTCCCGTTCTTGCGGCGGAAACGGCAGGTGATTACCGGAAGAACGCCGGTGCTCAGGCAGCTCTCCATATAGCTTTCAATCATGGTCAGTTCATCAGGGTGAACATAATCATAGGCACTCGTACCCGTCAATTCTTCCGGCTCATATCCCAGCAAAGTGCGACTGGCCGGAGAGCAGTACAGGTAGGTGACACCCTTGACTGCATGCCTTGAGATTAAATCCAGGGAACTCTCAGACAGCAGCCGAAAATGGTATTCACTCTCCCGCAGCTGTTCTTCTATCTTCAACCGGTCGCTGATATCCTGCATCATTCCTATTAATTGGACCGGCACTCCGCCCGGTCCCATGATGACATCCCACTGGACATGCACGCCAACAACTCGGGTGTCTGGCAGCAACAAGCGATAAGAGGCTTCTCCCGATCCCCCTTGTGCTATAGCTCTCTGAACCACCTCATTCACATAAGCTCGATCCTCAGGATGCACAAAATGTCTAAAATCTGCATAGTACATCGTTTCCTTCTCCAGTGGGTACAACAGCATCCGCTGTAATTCGTCCGATAGCCTCAGCCTATCGCTGGGCAGTTCCCAAATCCAGGAACCGATACGGGCCACTCTCTGGGCTGTCACCAGCGCTTCATCATTCTGCTTACGCTTAGTCACGTTGCGCCCGATGCCCAGAATATAGGTACTTTCGTTATTCTCATCCCGTCTCACCTTAAAAGCTGTCTCGATCCACTCATAATGACCATCCTTGTGGCGCACACGGCGGGCAACAGCATCACTCTCCAGAAATTTGCCGTACCGTCTAATCTCTTCGGCATCATCGGGATGGTAGTAATCCAGCCGGTTCGTACCTATCATCTCCTCTGGACGGTAACCGAGGAGCGGATAGCTGGAAGGGGACACGAAGGACAGCGTTCCGTCGGGCAGAGTCAGTGAGATGAGATTCTGATCATCTTTAATAAACAAATCATACAGATCGCTGCTATCCACCGTCAGTTGATCGGCGATTTTGCGGTCCGTGATATCTTGGGCATACAAAATCAGACTTAAAGATGCTTGTCCATTCTCCGTACGAGCGAATGTCAGAGAGAGCCAAACATATCTCCCTTTTCCAGTAAGAAAACGTAATTCCTTCTCCAAAACACCGTCAACAGACGTCTCAATTCCGTGCATGATCTCATGGAATGACAAAAGGGGACTGTCGCCATTCTTTTTCCCTTTAAAAAAATCCAAGGTATGGAGCTCCGTCTCTTGATAACCCAGCAGCCTGCACAGAGCCGGGTTGGCCTTCAGCCAGCCACTTCCTTCAGGGACAAGGATCGCCATACCTACGGGGGACTTCATGAACGCCTGATTCAGAATATTGGGGTCTTCTGCCAAGAAGTGATCCATCAATGGGCCTCCTTCATCATGAGCCTGATCCAGCCGACTCTCTCTTACTCTATTAACCCCAGTATACGTCAATAGAGGCAGGGAAAGAAATCCGGTACTCACACCTAAAACAAGAAAAGGAGAGAATAATTTCAATTGAAATGATTGACTTTTATGGGCTGTGAAAACTACAATGAGAGCATCATATTATTCGTGACCTGTTACGACGGAAGCACCCGTAACAAAGGCTTATTGCCTTTGCTGCGGGTGCTTTTTGTCGTCCATCGGGGAACTATTAAAGGAGGACAATCACCAAATGAACATCAAAGCCATGATCACGCTAGTCGTTTCGCTCTTGCTGCTACCGCTGCTTCCCACTGCGGCCTTCGCAGCCCCCGCTATTGAATTTACCCCTTCGGTGAAAACCGCCTTCGATCTAACAGTGGCCACAGCAGAAGGCTCAGCCAGAACCAAGTTGAACAGCTTATATAGCGAGTGGTCTGTTCTGAAGCTGCAGGATGACAACCGTGAAAGCAATATTCGGTCCCTGCATTACAATAACGAGCAGTCCCTGACAGCGATACGTCAGCAAGTCAAAGAGATTGGCCTCACAGCAGTAAGTCAATTAGAGGGGGAAACTGCCAAGCTGAAGCAACGCTATCAACCTCTATTCGACCAGTACAGTGCACTTAACAACAGGATTTCCTTGGCGAAGAAGCTGAAGGACAAGGATCTTAATGCCGTGCTCAAGACCCAGGCGGACGTTATGAAGATTGCAGTCCAGATCGCCCGGCAGGACATCCGCACCAAAGAAACACAACTGCGTACCGCCAAGGACGCTCGCACCAAGAAGACTGCGGCAGTTCGCAAGATCCTAAGCGGGATCGATAGCCCTCAATCGACGATTAAGGCGCAGAAAAGCGTCGTCTCCGCATTGAACAAGCGGCTAACCGCCGACTGGAGTGATTTCAAAGCCGCCATCCGCAAGCAGAACGCCAGTCTGACTTCACAGTCCCTGTCCTCCATGGTATCCCAATACCGGCAGCTTGCCGATGCCAAGCAAAGAATCATCGAGTCAGAACAGAAAGTGGCTGCCGTTATTGCCACCGCCAAGACCCAGCTTGTATCCTAAACGGACAACTTAGAATCCAAACTTATTTCTTAGACGTTTTTGCTTTATCGTGAGCACGGCGATACGACATCACCTTACGGTACATCCTTTTATCCTTAAGCTGGTTGAAAATATAGGGGTCGGGATTCGTATTCACTTCAATAATCCATGGTGTCATATTACGGTCAAGGCCAACATCCACGCCGATCTGCTTAAATCCGGGATATTTCTTATGGTAGAAGCGTCCGGTATCCCGCCCTAACTTCTCCAGTTTTTTTATGAGTTCTCCCTTCTGAGCCATGCTTAGATGCGGGGACAGCAGGGTCTCAATCGCTGTTGGCTTGCCACCACTGTGATAGTTCGTAACAATCTTGCCTTTTTGAGCTACCCGGCCAATCAACCCTGTTGTCTCCCATTTCCCCTTCGGACTGAGCTGGACCATGACCCGCAGATCAAAGCGCTGTCCCTTATGCTTCAGCAGTTCGATCCCTTTCTGGATCAAATAGCTGCGTCCGCCGGTTGCTTTCTTCAGTGACAGGTGGAAGGCATCGAAGGCTCCAAAGGTACGGATGGTCGTGCCGCTCTGGTACTGATAGGTTGTTCCACCTGAACCTCGGTTCAGTTCTACTCTGATGACACCCTTGCCGTAAGTACCGTTGACCGGTTTCACATAGACCATGCCGTACTTATGCAGCATGCTCTGCAGGCTTGCTTTGGCAAATCTTTGTGTATCCGGAACCAGCGGCGAAATCTCCGGACTCTGCAGCAACACCTTTGTCTTGATCCATTTGCTCATCAATCCTGTTCTATATTTCTTTCCCAAGCCAGCCCTCTCCCCTGTTCTAAGTCAGTATCATTCGCTCAGACATGATCGCCCTTGTATTGTATTCGGGCACTGTACGGTTCGCATGGGATGATCGCCTTCTCCGCGCCCAATCTGTATCTTCCGCCCAACAGGCTGCATATGGTAAAAGAGCGAGAGGGAACTGAGGACAGGAGGGATGGGAACATGCATATTTGTATCATCGCACCGGAACAGTTTCCGGTGCCTGGGGACGGTTCGGTAGAAATCTGCATCTGGGCCATTGCCGAGAGACTGGCAGAGAAGCACAAGGTGACCATTGTCAGCCGGAACATGCCGAATCTGCCGGATACCGAAAAACTGGCCCGTGTCGAGATCGTGCGATTGCCAGCTGGAAGCCCGGCCAGATATCGCAACTCGGTTCTGAAATATATTGAAGGCAAAGACTTCGATATATTTCAGGTGGATAATCGCCCGTATCTGCTAGCCGCAGTGAAGCAAAAGCAACCCCTGACGCCTGCTGTACTCTTCCTCCATTCTCTGACCTTTGTACCAGCCTCGGACAAGACCGCCGCCCGGTTGGCGCGGGCCGATCTCATCGTGGCCAACAGTGCCTCCCTGCAGCAGCGGTTGGCCCGGCGATTCCCGCACATAAAGCACAGCATTCACGTCGTCCCGCTAGGCGCGGACTTGTCTCGATTCGCCCCCGTATCACAGCCGGAGCGGCTGAGGCTGCGGGGGCTCCACAGATTGCCTCCGGCCTTCAACGTATTGTTCGTCGGCCGGATCATTCCGCGCAAGGGTGTGCCGGTGCTGATCCGGGCGGTCGCCCTCCTGAACCGGCACACCCGCGCCCATCTGGTCGTCGCCGGCAGAGGCAAGCCGGCGTACATCCGGCGGCTGCGACAGCTCGCCCGCCGACTGGGTGTGCCGGTCACTTTTCCCGGCAGCGTCCCCCACGAAGACATCCACGGCTTATACCAGGCCGCAGATGCCTTCGTCTGCCCTTCCCAGCGGCATGAATCCTTCGGCCTGGTGAACGTCGAGGCCATGGCCTCCGGACTGCCCGTCGTCGCCTCCAGCAATGGCGGCATCCGGGAGATCATCGTTCCCGGACATAACGGCTATCTTGTAGAGCGCTATACTCAGGCGCTGCCCTTTGCAAGATATTTGCTGCGGCTGGCGCGTAATCCCGCATTAGCTGCCCGGATCGGGGCACAGGGACGCAGCGACGCGCTGCAGGCCTTTGAGTGGCAGCACACCACGGATCGGTTAGAGGTGCTGTATCACAGCCTTTACAGCGAGAAGTAAGCTGCTCATAGAATCATGCGGGTGGAGATGCTTCAAGGTAGCCGAGAACGGCTGAAGCAGTCCCAAGCCGGCATATGGGCCAGCAACCACTTCAGCTGCTGCCGAATGATGAGGTTCACCTGTACGGATATAGCAAAAAAGCAGCGAAGCCCTCCGGGGGCTCATTTAAGCTACCCCCGGATTGCATTCACTGCTCCACTTATTTCCTTTATCAAAGACTAGGGTCAGAACAATTGGATTACGGTAAGAACCAGCCCAACAACAAAGCCACATAATGCCCCGTTGACCCGAATCCATTGCAAATCCTTGCCCACCTTATCTTCCAACATGTTCACCAGACTGGCATCGTCCATGCTATCCAGATTCTCCTTCACCAGCAGGCCGATCCGGTAATGGTTAGCCTCTACAAAGGCAATCAGGGAATCACGGACACGCGTTTCCCAACCTTGAATCCATTGCTGCTCGTCGCGGATGCGACGGGTGAGCATAGCATATAGCGCGAACAGCTTGCGCCCGCCTGTCGCCTGCTCTTCTTCCAGCAGCGCCACAGTCTTGCTGCGCAGCAGCTCCAATTGGGCCACCATGAAACCATTGGCCGATGCGCCCTCTACCTGTTCAACCGCCCAAGCCTTCAAGGATGTCAGACGCTCCTCGTCACCTATAAGCTGGAACAGTGCCGTGCGGATCTCACGGATGACATCTTCGCGGTAAGGGCTGTCCTCTTCTTGAAAATCCCGTATCCCGGAGATTAACATACCCTGTAGCATATCGCCAAGCATCTCGTCATCGACGAACCCCACAAAGGCTTGAAAAGCCATACCCTTAAAGCCGCCCAGCTTGACTTCAGACAGCTTCTGACTGGCCAGCTTGCCCAGCATCGCTTTAGTCTCCGGGCGTGCGGTCCACGAGGACACGCCCTGCAGCGCAAAGTCGAGTGCAGCCACATCCTTGCCGTCTTTCATCAGCTTGCTCAAAGCAACATCGGCTGCGGTACCAAGATCCGCCTGACTGAGGTAGCTGGCGACAGCCTTTTGCAGATATGGAACAGCCTTCTCGGCTGGCACCTTCTGTACGATACTCTTCAATTGCTCCAGCATTTCCTGCCGGGCCTTTTTCCGGCTGAACACTCTAGTCAACAAGCGAGAAGCGAGGGTGATAAAACCGAACTTCCGCAGCTTGTCCTCTATACTCTTCTTGTTGAGCAGTTCGTTCTCCATCGCGTGGATCAGAGACAGGATGATTTTATCCCTGTTCTTAAGAAGCAGGGAGGTATGGGGGATCTTCAGCCCCATGGGATGGCGGAACAACGCTGTCACTGCGAACCAGTCCGCAATTCCCCCTACCAGTCCGGCTTCGAAGCCGCCTCTCAGCAGGATAACAGCCAGGTTCTCCGGTAGAAACAGCGTGGCCAGAAAGCCGATCGCCATAACGGCGAGGGATATTGTAGCTAAATGTCTAGATCTCATAAGGGTCCTCCTTGGGTACAGCATAGACAACCTACCGGTTTCCTTTGCAGGCTAAAGACCGCCAGTTCAAGCCGCAGAATGGCAAGGGACTGGCGACCTTTTCCGGCCTATCAGTGCTTTATCCATCATTGTACCACGATTACTCCCCTTTCTGTACATGCTAGTGCCCGGATGAGCAGATCGGGCCGCCAACCACCATCCTTTTAATGAAATTGAATTATTAGTTTTCAGGAAATTAGTGATAAACTATCATTAGCACTTTCATCGCCCTTAACAGGGACTACTAACGTTAAAGGAGAGCCAGAATATGCTGATTGCTTTGGATATGGACGGCACCCTGTTGAATGACAACGGCAATATCAGTCCGGGGAACCGTGAAGCTATTGAACAGGCTCAAAATCATGGGGCTATTGTTATCATTGCTACAGGACGCTCGTATATGGATGCAGAAAAACAGCTTCGGCTGGCCGGGCTGGAATTACCGGTGGTAAGTCTGAACGGCGCTGTAGTCACGCTGCAGGACCGAACGCTCGCTGCCAGCAAACCGCTGCATAAGGAAGAGGTTATCCCGGCGCTGCGCTGGATGAACGAGATTCCTGACTTATATTATGAAGTCTATACAGAAGACAACGTCTACGTGGAGCTGAACAAACGCGTACACTTGGAGAAGCTCGCAGCCCAAGGCGGCGACGAGCTGCCGGAAGACATGAGATTGCTGCTGAAGGGCGTTATCGATCAACAATTCCGGCAGGCAGCCGTAACCTATGTGGAGAGTATGGAGGAAATCTGGAGCAAGGAAGAGAGTGTCCTTTATAAAACACTGGCCTTCTCGCTCAAGCCTGAACTACTGAAGGAGGCTTCCACGAGATTCGCTTCCATTCCTGGCCTGATCATCACTTCTTCCCATATCAATAATATTGAAATCAATCATGAAGAAGCCAACAAGGGCTCAGGCCTGGCCATTTTGGCCGCTCATTACGGTATTCCGATGGAGCAAACCGTTGTTATGGGAGACAGCTACAACGATCTGCCGATGTTCGAGGCTGGCGGCTATCGTATTGCCATGGCAAATGCCGCACCAATTCTCAAGGAGAACTGCGATCATATCACGTCGACCAACCATGAAGATGGGGTGGCTGCGGCAATTTGGCATATTTTGAATAAAAAGTAACGGTACAGCACCAGCAATCATTACAGAACTCCTTCTACATGGCAGGACCGGGCATACACGCCCGGTCCTCTTTGCACACCCGCTTCTTCTACTCCATACCCTTCAACCAGGCGGCCTAAGACTACTCCTGCACGATGTTCCAGCTGCGAGTTAATCTCACACAATCAGCTTCTCCCGGTCGTCCACCCGTCTCAATCTGAATCAGTATGAGCGAAGTCACCGCCTGGATCGCGTGTCCCACCCCTGCGGGAATCTGCACAATGTCACCAGTAGATAAGACATACTCAATCCCATCCAGTATATATTTCCCTGTGCCCTCTGTTACTGTCCATACTTCGGAAATCCTGTGGTGAAAATGATACTCGGTATGCTTACCGGGATGGATCTGCAGCTTTCTGGTTACGGTCACAGGTCCGTCCTTACTGGGGTTATCGTCCAAAATGACGGAGGTCCCCCAGCGTGTCTCCTCATACCTGGGCATGGAATAACTACTCCCGAGCGCCGTCTTAATTTCACTTGCCCGTCTCTTGTCCGCAACGAGAATACCGTCCGGGCCAGCCGCTACAATGGCGCCGCTCAGGCCAATAACATGTACCGGCAGGGATAACTCATTGACCAGATACGTCTGGTGCGCATCGGGAGAGAGGCTACCTTTACCAGTAACCTGATGCTCCAGATGGACTGATAAGCTGTCCCAGCTCCCCAGATCACTCCAGTTGCCGCTGTACGGGATCACTACTGTATGGCGAGAATGCTCCAGCACCTCACGGTCAAAGCTCTCCTGAGGTAGCCTGTCGTAGCTCTCCAGCAGCCCTTCATATTCCCATCCGATCCCCCGCTCGGACAGACTGTTCAGGAGAAAAGACAACGAACAAGCAAAGACACCACAATTCCACAGGGCTTGCTGCGCAATTAGTTTTTGTGCTGTGACCGGATCAGGCTTTTCGACAAAACGGTCTACATGATAGTAGCCCTCGCCCGGGCTTCCCGCCTGCGGAACTATATATCCGAACTCCGCGGAGGGAGACCTCGGTACGCTCCCGATCAGCGCGATCTCTGCTGCCCCCTCTCTAAGTACATCCGGAAAGCACCGCAGCAGCTGAAAAAAAGTCGGCGCAGCATAAGCATCGGCTGGCAGGACTACCACCGTCTCCTGTGGAGCAATGCCGAGGACAGAATAGAAGTAGCTGGCCGCCAGAGCTACGGCGGGAAAGGTACCCCGCTTCTGCGGCTCGCCAAGCACGGGAATTCCCTCACCGACATGACTAGCGGTAATCTCGACCTGGGACTCGTGCGTTACAATACAGCTGGAGGATAGCAGCCCGACCCGATCCAGCTCTCTACACATCCGCTGGAGCATGGATTCCATGACGCCCGTTTCAGAACGCAGCAGCTTCAGAAATACCTTTGACCTGACCTCATTGGAGAGTGGCCACAGCCGCTTGCCAGAGCCTCCGGACAGGAGAACAATCCGCACATTGACGCCTCCTTATCTCTGATATCAGGCAGCCGATACCTTCAATCAGTGGCGGCTGGCCTGCGATGATCGGGAATACCCTTTGCGTTTATGAAAGGACAGGGATCTATAACTCTTGGCCAGCTTCGCCTTCTCAGCCTGGGAGACCCCGGCAGCGTCCTGGTGCAGACTCCTATTGCGGGCCTTACGTATGAGCATTCCGCCGGGGTCACTCTGGTACACGTAATTGCCGTAGGTCTCGAATTCTGAGAAGGCAAATTGCTTGCTCCGGTTCATGCTGCGGAGTATAGCGGAATACCAGGGCACCCCATGCCGGGCTTCGATCTCTTTCTTCATCCGGGAGAGCTTGCTCCGCTCAAAGAGCATGTAATGAGTGACAAGTGAAGACGGTGCGCTGGCCTTGCGGCCCATGAGCTTTTTGTACGTGACAAAATACTCCGGTTGGCTCCAACTTCGGCTGAAAAATACGGTGCGACCATGCTGACGAAACTGGTGCGGGGCAATCAACACCGTATCGGCATCGATGACTAGAAAGTAATCGGCCTTGCAGAGTCTGTCTCCATTCAGCTTCAGCAGCTGCTGAAATAACCAGCCGGAGCGTTCCCAGGTACGTGAGCGGTAATGGATGTCTTTTTTCGTAAGAGGGAGAACTGTATTCTCATCCACAAAGGTACAGCCGTACTCCCGGCAAAAATGCAGTAGGCGTTCCTTTCGCGGGGCAACAATAAGGATGCGGCCAATGGGATGCTTAACATGGGTTCTAATAGCTTTCACCACATGTGGTAAGGTTGCCAGATCCTTTTCGATAGCAGGAATTAGCACATCAATCTTGGCCGCTTGTGAGATCCCTGCTCTTCTTGGTAGTGACATACGTTCATCTCCAGATTTATCATTTTGCTTTTAGGATATGAACGGCAATTGAGGAATGAATGGGCCCGACAAAAAGACGGCTGTTCTCCCTATATAGATTGCAAAGAGGGGAGTCTCCCGAATTTCCATTAAACTCCATATTAAGTGCGGGCAAATTGTCGTATAATTCTAGCCACTGGCGATTGTCTATGAACAATATCTCAAATCCGGCTTCACGATAACATCTAATTTCATTCATGAAGATACTGTGAAAGGAGCCTCTTTTCCAACGAGATGAAAGCCCTATTAATTGATGATGAGAAGGCGGCACTAATCCAAATGGAGAGACTAATCAGAGCAGACGGACGGATCGAAGTTATCGGTGCATTTACGACCGTGCGAGAAAGCCTTGAGTCTCTCTCTACATGCAAAGTTGATTTTGTCTTTCTAGACATCGGCATGCCTGAGATGAGCGGCCTCGCTGCTGCCGAATATATTATGCAGCTTGACCCGGACATTCGCATTGTCTACGTCACTGCATACTCTGAATATGCCGTCGAAGCGTTCGAGTTAAATGCCCTTGATTATTTGCTCAAACCTGTCGGCGCTGGCCGCTTTGCCAAAACCGTTACACGCATGTTAGATATTTATCGCCATAAGAGCAACGCCCTATCTCCTGCTACGCAGACGGAATACGAGCCGTCCATCCTATGTTTTCACCGTCTGGAGCTTCGGGGCGGCAGGACGCCTGGTATTAAACTGAAATGGCGAACCTCCAAAGCGCAGGAGCTCTTTGCCTTTTTGCTCCATAACAAAGGACAATGGGTCAGCAAAAACCTATTGCTCGACAGCTTATGGCCAGACTATGCCCCTGACAAAGGATTAACCCATTTGCATACCTCTGTCTATCAGATTCGCAAGTTGCTGCGGGAATGGGACGAGGGTGCTGGCATCGAATTTGCACAGGATTGTTATCGGCTCTCGCTAGAGGGAACGGTTACCGATGTCGAACTGTTCTTGCAGGAACTGGAGAGAATTCTGAAAGACCTGTCATCTTCCCCCAATACTTCATCACACCGTTACGACAGCGCGCTTAGTCTCTACTCCGGGCATTACCTGGAGGAGCACGACTATTGGTGGGCCAAACCGCGACAGGAGCAGCTGAGGCAGCAATACATAGAATTGGTGCTCGCCATCGCTAGAGAAGAAACGGCAGCGGGCCGTGAGACGCAAGCCATCAAGAGGCTGGTGTCCGCCAAGGACAAGGACCCCTACTCTGAGGAGATTTGCCAGCAAATCCTTCAAGCTTGTGCCAGCCTGAGAGATTACGAGTTGCTCCAAACCTATTATTTTTCATTCGCGGCGATGCTGAACAAGGAGCTTGGCATCGAGCCCGATTCGGAGACAACTGCGCTTTACCAAACCCTTATGCAATAATAGTCCCTAAAAAAAGTCCGGAAAGCGATCATTTTTTCGCTCTCCGGACTTTTGCTTTGAAAGAACCGAACAAAGGATGTCGAAATTGCTCAGAATCGGTCCAGCGTTGTTTGATAACATCCTATCATTACGGATTTGCAACTATGAAGTAAGGAGAGGATTTTGGGTAATGAAGAAGACAATTTCTGTACTACTAATATTACTGCTGTTGGTCGGAACCCATCCGTGGTCCAGCGTCTTTGCAGCCCCGGATTCCCCGTCTTCCGGCGGATTCCAGAGCCCGACGATTTCCGATGCAAGATCTATCGCTTACCATGACGGATATATCTACGTAGCTCAAAGAGGACCGGGCGGTATTTACCGGGTAGATGCTCACACAGGTTCCGTCACTAAAGTGCTTGATCTAGGCTACATCATGTCCGTCGCACTGAATCAGGCAGGAGACTTGTTCTACACGGTCGACAGCACGGAAACTATCAAAAAAATCGACAAGAACGATCTGAAGAACCTTCCGCTTTCCTCAGCCACTGTCAGCACTGTCAGCAAAAATTTTTATAATACCGGCTTTAAATATGTTTATGGACTTGCCTTCGATGAAGCCGACAATTTATATTTCTCGGACTATATTAACAAGGGCATTTACAAACTGCCACAGGGGCAAAGTTCGGCGACTACAATCGTCAAAAATTTGAATACCCATATCTCCAAACTCTCCATCAGTCCAGACGGTGTCATTTATGGCGTCGGAGATGATTCTAATCTCTACACTATCAGCATGGATGGGAGTCAGGTTAAGAAGAAAAGCAACGCTCCTATCCCCGGTCTCAACGGCATTGCTTTTCTACCGGATGGTGAGGCATTTCTCTCCCGGAGCAACAGCATCACTCCCGCTCCCGAATTCAATATCGGACCTCCCCCCGATACCGAAAAACCTACGATCACGCTGAATGGAGCAGCCAACTTATCAGTGAAGTATGGTTCGGTCTTCACGGACCCGGGCGTCATCGTTACGGATAACGTCGACACGGGATTGGCTGCCCAAGTGACTTACAGTATGAATGATATTAGTCTGCCTGGCATTGATACATCTGTTCCCGGCACCTACGTCCTTCGCTATAACGCCACAGACACAGCGGGGAACAAAGCTGTCGAAGTGAAACGAACCGTCACTGTAAGGGAGTTTACACTTAATCTAGCTTCAGGCGCTCCCGTGGCAGTTAACAAACCAACTTCCAGCGGAAATATCGCCGATGTAACAGACGACTCCGTTGAAACCGGCTGGAGCAGCAATAGCAACGACGGTCCTTGGAAGATCACGCTAGATATGAGCGAAGGGGTTAGTTATAACGATATCGTCATCGTGAGCCGAGCCGCCATTAACTCTTATACTGTGAAATTCAGCGATGACCTTACAGAACCTTTTGAAAACATCGAAAATACTTCCACTATTGGACCAGTCAACCACTCCGAGGGCCGTTACAACGGTTATACAACCGAAACGCTTTCCCTGCCGGAGCCTGTCACCAAAAGATACGTGCAAGTGAGCGTGGTCCCTTCTGCGGATCTCACCATTCAGGAAATTGAAATCTACAATCGGACACGGATCCCAGCTCCCGTACACGTAGACGGCGTTTCTTTAAATGCTGAGACACAGACCTTGACGGTTGGTGGACCTCCAATCACGTTGATACCTATCGTCAGCCCAGCAGATGCAGACAATCAAGAAGTTGTTTGGAGCAGCAGCAATCCTGCGGTAGCTACCGTTAAAAACGGCGTTGTCACTCCGATTAGTGTAGGTGTCGCCACCATTACTGTGACAACAGAAGACGGCGAATTCACCGCTTCCTGTATTGTAACCGTACATGCTGCTGATTCCGGCAGTAATCCGGGCAACGGCTCTGGGGAAAATCCAGACCATGGCTCCGGCCAACATGTCACCGGCATTTCCTTAAATGCCGACACACAGACGCTAACTGTTAGCGGACCTACAGCCACCTTATCAGCTGACATCATTCCGGCGGATGCCACCAATAAAACCGTTGTTTGGAGCAGCAGCAATCCTGTGGTGGCTACAGTCGAGAACGGCGTTGTCACGCCGATCAGCGCAGGTGTTGCCACCATTACTGTGACAACAGAAGACGGAGGCTTCTCCTCTTCATGCCTCGTAACCGTTAATGCTGCTGACTCTGGCAGTAATCCGGGCGAAGGTTCAGGGGAAAATCCAAGCGGGGACAATGACGGAAACACTGACACAAGCGCTGGGACTGTCACCGTCTCCAATCCGACCGAGAAGTTGTCTGTACTCGTTGATGGCGGGGGGGACAATAATATTTCTTCAGTTACCATTACGCGGACAACAGACGCTAAAGGGCAAAAAACAGATGAAATCACCTTCTCGCCTGACAATGCTCTGAACACTGTTTCGAAGCTACAGGCGGCTGGCTTGCATACAGCTCGTATCCTGATTCCAGATCCGAAGGACGAAGTCGTGCAGACGAAGCTGAATCTTCCTCTCGGAACCGTGCAGCAATTGGCGGTGGGCGGAATCGATCTGGAAATGGTTACGCCAAACGCAAGTATTACGATTCCATACGTTTCACTGTCCGGCATCGCGGCCGACGTTTACTTCCGCATTCTTCCTATTAAACAAGATTCGGAGCGACTGCAGGTTGAGGAACGAGCCAAACAGGAGCAGATCGTGAAGGATGCACTAGGCAACGGTGGTATTCGAATCGTTGGCCGCCCAATGACGATCGAGACCAATCTCTCCTCCCGGGCCGTAGATCTCAAACTTCCGCTACCGGATTCCGCTATTCCAACTAACGCCCGGGAACGCGAGCAATGGCTGGCCAATCTGGCAATCTTCATTGAACATAGCGATGGAGAACGTGAGTTGATTAAGCCAAAGATTGAGACGAACAGTGCGGGACAATTAAGCTTGGTGTTTACCGTCTTGAAATTCAGCACCTTTACGATAGTGAATATCGACAATTGGTCGGCTTACCTTAATCCGCAAAAAGGGTTCATTAACGGCTATCCGGACGGAACCTTCAAACCGGAAAAAGGCCTTAGCCGGGCAGAAATAGCGGCGATGCTATCCCGGGTTGGCGCAGGCGACCAAGGAACCGTCCCAGCTTCCAGCTATACAGACGTAGCCGCCACATTCTGGGCAGCAAGCTTCATTGCCCAAGTACAAACAACCGGCCTCATGAAAGGTTATGCGGGCAGCTTCGTACCAGAGGCCATGATTACGCGGGCCGAAATGGCTACAATCGCCAGCCGCTGGCTTAAATTGACCGGTGTAGGAGCATCCGACGCCAACGATATTCAGGGCCACTGGGCACAGGCGGATATTGAACGGGTCAACCAGGTGGGGATTATGACCGACACGCAGGATGGCCACTTCCGGCCTAATGAGATCTTGACGCGGGCTGAAGCGGTTGTCGTCTTCAACCGTATTTTGCGCAGAGAACCATCGCTTGGATCCATCTCCCCTTCCTGGAGTGATGTTCCCGTCACATACTGGGCATTTGGAGATATTGAAGCAGCCTCTCACAATCATCAGTAAGCGATAGTACCCAAACAAGGAATGCTAGACGTCAAGGAAGCTTTAATCTCTTAGCGGTTTTCTAGATACAAATTCAAAAACACGCCACCGATCTCTTTGCGAGAAGGTGGCGTGTTTTTTGCATTTCGGCTTTTGTCCAGGCTGTATTTTGCTTGCAATGAATCATCCACGCCCAAGTCCTACTGTCTTCGCTTCATCGGAATACGGAAACTAACCGTTGTTCCCTGCATCGGCACACTTTCTATTTGCAGACCTTCACCGTACAGCATCAACAGTCGGCGATTGATATTTTTCATCCCTACTCTGCCGCTTTCGCTATCCGATAATGCGAGCGACAGCCTTTCCTTGGTCACACCGACGCCGTTATCCGTTACTTCAATACGCATGTGGTCGTCGCTCTGGCTTACCGACACTTTAACTACGCCGCCAGATTCTTTTTTCATAATGCCATGGTTAATCGCATTCTCTACCAAAGGCTGTATACTAAGCGGCGGAATCATCGTCTTCAGGTCTCCCTCCAGATTCAGCTCGACCTGAAGACGTTCGTTGAATCTCGCCTTCTCCAGTGCCAGATAAGATTGAACCAGCTCCAACTCCTTGTCCAGCAAGATCAAGCGATCACGGTTGCGGAAATCAAAACTACTTCGCAAATACTGACTAAGCTCGATAAGCAAATCCATTGCCTGATAAGGCTCAGTTGGACAAAAGGCGATAATGGTGTTCAAAGCGTTATATAGAAAATGCGGTTTAATCTGGGCCTGCAGGAAAGCCAGCTCGGATTGAATCGCTGTTCGCACTGATTGGCGCAGTTCCAGCAATGTGCGCACCCTCGCTTTTAGCTCCCCGGCGTCCACCGGCTTGCTCAAATAATCATTAATTCCCGCCTCAAATCCAATCCGGATATCCTCTGGCCGGCTTCGGGCCGTTAGCAACAGCACCGGCAGCTCTGACAGCATGAAACGTTCACGGATGGAACGGCTAAGCTCCAGCCCTGACATGCCTGGCATCATCCAGTCTGTGATGACAAGATCAAAAGACTGAGCGCCGCTCAAGGCTGTTAGCGCATCCTCTCCTCCGCTGAACGCAGTTACCTCATAATGTTCAAGCTCTAGCAAGTTAATCAGCACCTGCAAATTGACGGGATCATCATCGACAACCATTACTCGATATTCAGCGTCTGTATTCTCCCGCTCCCGGCTTGCCCGCCGTTCCTGCGCTTCTAAGGACCTAACTGATACACCAGCGGAGTCCATCGATTCGACAAGCTTCGTTGGCTTGTCTGAAACGGCTGGCACTGGCAGCGAGAGTGTCTTCGCGGAAGGCAGGCACACAATGAATCGTGAGCCTTGACCCGGCACAGATTCCACTCTGATTCGCCCATCGCTCAGCTCAACCAACTTTTTGGTAATGGAGAGTCCAAGTCCTGTCCCGGCATAATCGCGATGAACCGCATCTCCACCTTGATCAAAAGCATCAAAGATCGTCTCCAGCCGCTCCGCTTCGATCCCTATGCCGGTATCCTCTATCATAATTACGACATCGTCTCCTTCAGCACGTGACGAAAGCGTAATTTGCCCTTTGCTCGTAAACTTCGCAGCATTGCCTAGCAGATTGTACAGGATCTGTCTCAGCCGATCCTCATCGGTATCCAGCAAAGGCAGCTGATCCGGCCACTGCTGCACGAGTTTCACCGGTTTTCTTTTGAGCAGATAAGGAATCACTTCCAGTACGGATTGGGCCACAGAGGGCAGGTCTACAGGCTGCCTGTGCAGGGTGATCTCCCCGTTCTTCAGCTTGGAAAAATCCAAAATATCATTAATCAGCGAGGAAAGCTGCTTCCCCGTCGCCACAATCATCGCCAGGTTCTCGGCCTGTTTCTCACTATTAGCGGACCCGGCAGCACTCTCTAGCATAGATTCAGCAATATTGATCATGCCATGTAGTGGTGTACGCAGCTCATGGGACGTATTGGCCATAAATTCGTCTTTGAGCCCATCCAGCGTGAGTAGCTTGCTTGACAGGGCCTCGACCTCCCGAACCGATTCCGCAAATCTTCTGGCAAACATCAGGGCTTGCGCAGCAACGAAGATCAGCATTTCAAAAGGAATGAGGACTTGATCGTCATACATCCCCAGAACTTGCATCGTGCTGATCACAACAATCGCAAAAATGCTTTGCATACTCATGATCATATAGAAGGCATCCGCTTTGTGCGTCCGGATCGATCTGGCCATGATGTACATTACAAACAGCAGCATCGTAAAACCAAGTCCGATCATTTGAATATCCCACTTAAAAAAAGTTTTCATCGGCAACACCAGGGCGAAGGATACGATAACCGCCATAAGCCAATGGGCGCCCTGCACAATTCCTTTATGAATCGCACGGGGATTCAGTCCGACCGCAGATAGCAGCAGAAAATAATAAGCGAGTGTGGAGCAGATCGGCTGTATTTTCATCAAAACCGTATAAGGTAACGACGGAATAAGCATCTCCATCAATTTCTCGCCGTGTGTCATCATATACAGAATCACGACTAGACAGAACAGCCCCAGATACAGCATAGACCGCTCTTGCTTTCGTCCCCAGTATAGAATCAGGAAATAGGCAGCAGGCACAAAAAAACCAGCAATAAGCACCGCATCCTTGAAAACACTGCGATCTCTTACGCTCAAGATATCCGTCTGCTCTCCGAACAGAAGCGGGTAAATCATCCCTCCCGAGGCGTACAGCGTATTGGATACCTGAACGATAATCTCCGACGTCCCTTCGGATAATGGAAAAAAGCTTGCATATGGAACGTTCCCCTGCCGATCCTGGCTTTCGTCCGAAGACGGAGAACCGCTTGCCCCAATTTCTACTCCGTTGACAAAAATTCGGTTCGCCATTCGAATATTGGAGGTTCGGATGCCGTACATCCCTTCCTGATTCTCCTCTAATTGCAGTCTAAGGCGATACGTAGCATACCCGGTGGGCTCTTCAATCCCTTGCTTCTCAAGATGACGGTTCCAACTACCCGGGACCTCGATAATATCCTCATTTGAAGCAGCGGCATTCAGCTCATCAGGCGTCAGCAGCACATTCCAATAAAATGACCACTCGCCACTCAATTCTACGTTGCCGTCTTGCTTAAAATCCCAATCTCTTAAATCCAAATAACCTGCCTTCGCATTGAGCTTGGTACCGGCCCCGGCCATTGAGAATTGAACCAGAAAATATCCAAAAAAACTTATGCCCAGCAGCAACAATGCAACTTTATAGACTATGCCTTTATTCATGTAGCAAGCTCCCGCACAGTAAAATGGACTATCGACTAATCTTATAATATTGTATCCCAGCACTACTGAATAAGGTAGAAATTTTCTTCTGCGGCTTCTAAAATATAAGAGATGTAATTGTGGATCTATTCGAATGTGAAGAGAAGGAGAGTCATACCCTTGGAGGAAAACTTGCACCCTGGCATTGCCACGCTCTACGAGAATCGACTGCTTCGCACGGAAGTGGATTGCGAGCGGTTTGACCGCGCGCTAGAGGGCCTTGCAGGGGATACAGAGGATAGAATCATTCATGAGATTTTCAAGGTGTTCGATGATGAGACCGAGCAAGAGGAAGTCATGTTCAGCCTTGTTCATTTCGTGGAGAGCTACCAGACGGAGATGTATCTGACCCAGCTGCTAGAGTCGCTGCCTGCTATGCTGGAACCGGCCCGGGATTGGGCGATTGTACTAAATAAAAGAATTTTAAAAGATGACTTTTGTCGGAATGAATACGCCGATATTGCCGTAGGAATGTCCCCACAGGTCAAACGCGTCCTGTCTTTTTTGCTGGAGGAAATCAAAGAAGACCACCCCAAGTTATTCGAGCGGCATGTGAACGAGATTCTAGGGAAAATCGCCCGCTCCAGATAGAGCGGGAACCTGACTCAGTGTAGAAGCAGTCCCGCTGCCAACGTGACCAGGCCTACTGCAGCTATAAACACACTGCTTCCGTCAAATTCTTCTCGATGTACTTCAGCAATTTCTTCACCGCCCTGGAATGCCCTTTGTATCTCAAAATATATGATTTACAGTTTTTCTTTGTGTGCATCATTCGGGATCAGATGATATATTGTAGATTGTCTGTTTTACGGCATAAGAAGGATTAAACGAAGGTGAATTCATTGAACAAGCTCTTATTTCATAATATCCCCTTAGGCGCTTCCGGGGAACGTATTCCGCAGGCGGCTGTGGCCTCTGCTATGACCAGCAAGGAGCTGGTTAAGGCCGGCGAATCGGATGCAGGTTATTTTCGCAGACTGGAACAAGGTGGAATTCACCTGAACAAGCCGCAGATCGCGGCCGTTCGGCATCATCTTGGACCGCTGTTAACCCTGGCCGGAGCCGGTTCCGGCAAAACCTCAGTGCTGATCTGCAGAACCGGTTATCTGCTGTCTGTACGTGGTGTTGCCGCAAGCCAGTTGCTGCTGCTGACCTTTTCCAATAAAGCAGCGGCAGAAATGCGTGAGCGGATCGCTCTGCTTCCGGGTGTGAACGAGAGTGATGTCTCGCGGCTGCAAGCACGGACCTTTCACTCGTTCTTCCTGTATTTCCTGCGCAGACAGGGACTGCAACAGGAGATTTTTAGCGAAACACGCCGCCAGCATATTCTGCTGAAACAAATCATGCGCGAGCTCGGACTACCCAAGGATGCTTATCCGCCAGAAACACTGTTGACCGTGCTTTCCACCTGCAAAATGAACATGGGCACCGTGGAAGATCTGCCCGAGTCCACCATCGCCGAGCAAGAGATGAAGGCCGTTCTGCGCCTCTACGAGCAATGGAAGAATGATCATTTAAAAATCGATTTCGACGATGTACTGCTGATTGCCTATCAGATGCTAAAGGACAGCCCTCGGCTGCTGAGTGATCTCCAGGAACGGTTTCATTATGTGATGGTGGATGAGTTCCAAGACACCAACGCTCTGCAATACGAATTGGTTAAAATGATTGCCCAGCCCCGGAACAACCTAATGGTTGTCGGGGACGATGACCAGACGATCTACTCTTTTAACGGTGCCCGCAGCGAGTTCATTCTGGAATTCGAGAAGCTGTATCTTGGTGCTAAGGTCATTACGCTGGATATCAACTACCGCTCCGGCCCGGCCATCGTCGGACTTGGCAACGGAATTATCCGCCACAACCAGCGGCGGCGTTCCAAGACCCTGCAAGCCGCTAGAGGCACCGGCAGCCAGCCGCGTTATCTGCGTCCGCAAACAGCGGATGAGGAAGCGGAGCAGATGGTGGAGTTCATCGTCAACGAGGTAGCAGCCGGGCGGCGGGAGTACCGTGATTTTGCCATGCTCTACCGGGCTTCCAGCAGCAACCGGGCTTTGCTAGAACTACTGCTGCTCCGCGACATCCCGTATATCGATTACGGTGAAGGCCAGTTGCTCTACGAGCATTGGCTGATCTCGCCGGTGGTCGACCATTTGCGGCTGTCGCTGAACCGGCGCAATTTTGCTGCTATTGAGAACATCCTCCCCACTCTGTACATGAATCGGGAAAAAGGAATGGACCACATCCGCCGCATGGAGGCCATGCAGCCGAAGCAGGGCCCGATGATCCATCTGCTATCCCTGCCAGGGATGGAGGATTTCAAGGCCGTCAAGCTACGGGAGCGGCTCGATCTGATTCGCGGGCTCCGGGAGCAGATTCCGGTACTGGCGATCCGGCAGATTCGCAAGCAATTCTATGATTATTTCATCGAAGCCAATGAACGGCATCAGGCTACCCTGCACCGGGAGACCCTAAAAGAAATGCTGGATGAACTGGAAGCTTCGGCGGAGCGGTTTGACAGCATCCAGACATTCATTGATTTCATAGACAATGTGACCGAACGGAACGAACACAGCCGCCAGTCCGGACTCAAGGAGCAAGGCGACCGGATTGCGCTGATGACAATTCACAAATCCAAAGGGCTGGAGTTCCCGGTCGTATTCCTGATCGGAGCCTCCGAAGGTATCCTGCCGCATAGCTCGGCACTGGAAGCCGACCGGCTCAAGGATCGAAAATCCGGGGCCGGGAGCAGTAGCGCCGCTGCCGCAGGGTTGGCGCTGGCAGCACTGGAAGAGGAGCGGCGGCTAGCTTACGTCGCCGTAACAAGGGCTCGGGAGGAGCTGTTCATCAGCTCCCCGGCCCGTCACAGGGGCAAAAAAGCGGACGTCTCCCGCTTCATGCTGTCCGCTTTTCGCTCGGCGGCAGCCACAGCCGCAGCAGCCGGGTCCACGCGGCCGGGCTCCGGGCACCGCAGCGCCGCCGTCATCACGGCCAAGACGCTGCCGGCCGCCAGAGCTACGACCGGCCGGACCCACACCGTGCCGGTCTGGAACTGCACTGGCGCGTCCTGTCCTGGCTGGACGCGTATGAAGGCAGGCGGGGCCGAGGACCATCTGGCCTCCAAGCCCTGCCCGCTGTGTAGCTCACCGATGGAGAAGAGTACCCGGGTTGTCCCGGTATAGAGGGACACATGTAGAAGTAGTCTAGCCCAACAGCAGTGAATCTAGGTGAGCTTGAGAGAGTGTAACAGAGAAGAGTGTAAGAGAAGAGTGTAAGAGAAGAGTGTAAGAGAAGAGTGTGTAGCACAACCACGTTTCAGCGGAGGGTAAGGCTGTGAGTTGATACAACATAGTTAGTTAGATGAACTTAAGACCCGAACGATGGAGTGGCTCGTTTAATATGAATTTGGACTTAGTCTGTTGCGGAGTACCTCATTATTGCGTGGTTAGACTCATCTTGTTGCAGGTTGCTAGTATAGTGTGGGGTGGGCTCATCTTGCTGCAGAGTAACTAGTATTGTGTGGCTAAGATCATCCTGTCGCGGAGTAACTAGTGCTGTGTGGCTGAGATCATCCTGTCGCGGAGTAACTAGTGCTGTGTGGCTGAGATCATCCTGTCGCGGAGTAACTAGTGCTGTGTGGCTGAGATCATCCTATTAACAAGTAGCTAGTATATCCCACTTGTTATATGCACTAAAGAATAACGATCAGAGTCAGCAGGAAAAACTCCCGTTAATTCGTCGATTTTCTTCAATAGGCCAGAATTAACTGGAAAAACTCCAGCTAATTCTTTGAGAGAAGGCTAAATCGGGGTTCCAACCACAATTTAACAGGATTATATCCTGTTAATATATTGTATAGCTGATCCAAGTCAAGAATAACAGGAGTAATTCCTGTTATTCCTCTAAAATTCCGACGGCAGAAGTAACTCCTGCTAATCTTCTAACCTTCCGACACTACCTCGCTACCTTGTATGCTAACTATACAGCCAAGTCTGCAACTAGTCCCTAACCTGTCCTCCTAGATATCCTGAATCTAAAAAAACGACCCTCACCGGTCGTTTTTTTAGGTCCAGGCCCACAGGAATCCGTCGCGGTCCCAGGCGATCCTGCCGCCGTGGAGCTTGCGGAAGGATTTTTTCACTTCCTTGGATAGAGAAGCATTGCCATTCTCATTCACAAATACAAATTCTTCGCCGAAATTCGTCTTCACATATTCAATTGCCGCCGTCTGATAAAGGGTTCCAGTAAACCGGATCTCCTTAACCATCCACTCGGCGACATCCTGAGCAGTTACTTCCACAATTGCATCTCCTTCCTTAATCCATACTCATACTCATACTCATACTCATACTCATACTCATACTCATACTCATACTCATACTCATACTCATACTCATACTCATACTCATACTCATACTCATACTCC